>OMOG01000448.1 GCA_900290305.1 Candidatus Sulfopaludibacter sp. SbA4 | reverse complement strand
TTCATCGACGGGCGGAGCGCCTGCTACCTGGCGTATGCGGCGGCCAGCAATTCGCTGCTGCTGTTGGACGATGGGGGGGATGCGGGAGGGCCGTTCGCGGGCGGCATGGTGCTGAACGGAAGCGCGGGCACGATTCAAAACAGCCAATGCTCGGTGAACGGAGTGGGGTCGTCGGCGGTGAAGAGCGGCAACGGGCTGACGTTGACCCTAAACATCACGTTCAAGGCTGCTCTGGCCGGTAATCGCGTGGTGTGGGTTGCGGGACGGGACGGCGCGGGAGGGAATAATACGGACTGGCAGGCCATGGGCACAACGACCGTGCAGTGAGCGGTATTTTCCGGTCACGGTATTTTCCGGTCTCCAACCTCTTCCACAGAGTGTGATAGACTGCACGGCAACCGACGTTTCGCTCCGCCATGTCGCGGGGCCTCGGTTCGGGTGAAAGAGGCGACCAGATGAATGGGCTCCGCGCTATCTGTATGGCGTCCGCGCTCGCCGCAATGGCGGGCCTGACCTCGGCACAGGGAATCAACGTGGGCACTTCGCCGGCCAGTCCCGCTACCTACGGGCAGGCGGTGACCCTGACAGCAGTTCTGGCAGACACGCTGGGTGGAGTCGACTGCAACGCAGCGAGTGTATTCTTTTACGTTTATCCTGTAGCTCTTGGTTTCCCCGTCGGCACCGCAACTCCAGTTGTTCGGCTAGCCCCCCTTCCTGTGGTTTGCATTGCAACCCTGGAGCCGAACTCCTACACATCGAACTTACCANNCTTCCTGTGGTTTGCATTGCAACCCTGGAGCCGAACTCCTACACATCGAACTTACCAGTCGGCACACAAACCGTGCAAGCCGTATTCGAAAGCTCCGCGGCAGGCTTCCCGACGGCTCAAACCACCCTGGTGGTCAACCAGGCGCCCACCACCATCAGCCTCACGACGTCACCCAATCCTTCCACCGTAGGCCAGATTGTGACGCTGACCGCGACCCTGTCGCCCACCGGCCCGACGGGGACCATCGACTTCCTGGACGGCGCAAACAAGCTTACGTCCGCCACGCGGGTAATCGACGGCGGGGTCGGAGTTATCAGCGTGGGGACGACGGCATTGACGCCCGGCAAGCACAGCCTGACGGTCTCCTACAGCGGCGACACGAATTACCTCGGATCGACTTCGACCGCCGTCAGCCAGACGGTCAACCAAATCGTGACCACTACGTCTCTGCAGGCGGTTCCCACTTCGTCCAACCCCGGTCAATCCGTGACGCTGACGGCGATGGTTTCGCCTTCCACCGCCACGGGCAAGGTGACCTTCCTGGATGGTTCAACCAATCTTGGCACCACTCAGTTGAGCTCCGGGACCGCCAGCATTTCCACGACTAACCTGTCCAGCGGCAACCACTCACTCTTCGCTTCCTACGGCGGCGATACCGACGACGCGCCGAGTATCTCGTCGCCGGTCATGGAGTTCGTCACTCAACCGACCACTACCGCGCTGGCAGCGGCTCCCAACCCCTCCGTTTTCGGCCAGAACGTGACTCTCACCGCCACGGTGACGTCCGGCAATCCGACCGGAACGGTCTCATTCTTCGATGGCGCGAGCCTGCTGAGCACTGTATCTCTGGATGATGATGTCGCCACCTTCAGCACTGCCACGCTGTCCGTCGGCAGCCATTCACTGACCGCTTCCTACAGCGGCGACACGAACTATGCGCCGAGCGTCTCATCGGCGGTCACGGAGACGGTCAACAAAGCTTCCACCACGACGTCTTTGAAAGCCGTTCCTGCCTCGTCCACCCCGGGTCAAACCGTGGCGCTGACGGCGACTGTCGCGCCTTCCACTGCCACGGGCACGGTGACTTTCCTGGATGGCTCGACCACGATCGGCACCGCCGGCTTGACTGCAGGGACCGCCAGTTTCTCCATCTCTTCCTTGTCGACCGGCAACCACTCACTGACTGCTTCTTATGGCGGCGATGCAAACGATGCGGCGAGTGTCTCGCCCGCGGTCACCGAGTCCGTCGGTCTACTGACCACAACTACCACGCTGACGGCGACTCCCAACCCCTCCGTGTTCGGGCAGAACGTAACGCTCACGGCCACGGTATCGCCCGGCAATCCGACCGGGACCGTCTCGTTTTTGGATGGCGCGAACCTGCTGGGCACTAGTTCCGTGGCCAACGGCGTCGCGACCCTGTCCATCTCTACCCTGTCGGGCGGCAGCCACTCACTGACTGCGGTTTATAGCGGCGATACCAACAACGCGACGAGCACGTCCGCCGCAGTCAATGAGTCGGTGACGGGCGGTACCGGGAGTATAACGCCGAATCCCGTCTCAGCCAGCCCGGCATCCGGCAGCGGATCGAGCCAAGTCATGATTTTCACCTTCAACGATGCCAGCGGCTGGCAGGATCTGGACGTAGTGAACATCCTCATCAACAATGTTCTGGATGGACGGAATGCCTGTTACCTGGCTTACAGCCGGAGCGCCGGCGTGCTCTACCTGGTGGGGGACAACGGCGGCACGCTTTCCACCGGGCTGGTGCTGGGAGGATCGGGAAGCGTTTCCAACAGCCAGTGCATTGTGGCGGGTGCGGCCTCGGCGGCGTCCGGCAGCGGAAACACGCTGACGGTGACGCTGAATCTCATCTTCGCCGCGGGTTTCGGAGGCAACAAAGTCGTGTATCTGGCGGCCCGCGATCTGGCGGGCGGGAACTCGGGGTGGCAGGCGTTGGGAGTGTGGCAGGTGACGTTCACGCCCGCGGGTACGATCGCAGTGGTGAGCCTAATCGCGGCGCGAGGGGCGGCGGCTTCCGGGACGGCGCAGACGTTGACCGCCACGCTGACCGACAGCCAGGGAGCCGGCGACTTCGGAGTGGTGAACGTGCTGGTGAACAATTTCATCGACGGGCGGAGCGCCTGCTATCTGGCGTATGCGGCGGCGAGCAATTCGCTGCTGCTGGTGGACGATGCCGGGGATGCGGGAGGGCCGTTCGCGGGCGGCATGGTGCTGAACGGAACCGCGGGCACGATTCAAAACAGCCAATGCTCGGTGAGCGGAGTGGGGTCGTCGGCGGTGAAGAGCGGCAACATGCTGAAGCTGACGCTGAACGTCACGTTCAAGGCTGCTCTGACCGGTAATCGTGTGGTGTGGGTGGCGGGGCGGGACGGCGTGGGAGGGAACAACACGGACTGGCAGGCAATGGGGACGACGACCGTGCAGTGAGCGCGGTAGAATGGCGTCCCCAAGGGGATTCGAACCCCTGTTACCGCCGTGAAAGGGCGATGTCCTAGGCCGGGCTAGACGATGGGGACTTGGCTGGCCGGAGAAGGTGAACAGTTCTACTGTAGCTGTCGCGAGACCCGAGCGTCAACTTGAGAGGAGACGCGGGGGAGTAGCGGAGGCGCCGGGAACGCGCGGAGAAACCAAACCCGATGGTGCGGACGGATCCATTCGGGCGGTTGGCGCCCCCAGACCCTGGGCTCAGCGTAGCGCGGGCGCATAGCGGGCGCCGGTGCGGGCGCTGAGGATGGCATTGGCCATGGCAGCCAGCGGCAGCACCTTCTCGGCGGCTCCCAGCTCGATGGCTTCGCGGGGCATGCCGAAGACCACGCAGGTGGCTTCGTCCTGAGCCATGGTGCGGGCTCCGGCCTGGCGCATTTTGAGTAGTCCTTGCGCGCCGTCGTTGCCCATGCCGGTCAGGAGCACACCGACGGCTGCGGGGCCGGCCGCATCCGCCACCGACTGGAACAGGACATCTACCGACGGGCGTTGATAGCAGACGCGCGGGCCGGTCTTGACGTTCACTGAATATCTCCCCGCATTCTTTCGCAGCACCATGTGGAAATCTCCGGGCGCGACCAAGGCCAGGCCGCTGCGCAATTCGTCGCCGTCCTGCGCCTCTTTCACACGGAGGGCGCAGAGGTCGTTGAGGCGGTTGGCAAAGGCGCGAGAGAAGTGCGGCGGGATGTGCTGGGCGATCACGATCCCCGGGGTGGAGGCCGGCAGCCTGGTGAGGATGGCGGCGATGGCCTCGGTGCCGCCGGTCGAAGCGCCGATGGCCACTACCGTGTCCGCCGCGAGTGCCAGCGGGGCAACGGCAGGGCTCGCAACTGCGAGGCTCGCAACTGCGAGGCTCGCAGCTGCGAGGCTTGAAACGGCCGGTGCGGACGGAGCGGGCAAGGGCGCAGCGGGTGGGGGGGCAACGGGAGCCGGCCTGCGGACCCTGGAAGCCGCCGCCGCCCGGATTTTAGCCGCCAACGTGGTTCGAAGCTCGCCCACCGAATAAGGACCGCCGGGCTTTGCGAGGACTTCCACGGCTCCCAGCTCCAATGCCCTTACGGCAGCCTGACAGGAGGGTTGCGCGAGCGAGCTGATGATCACGGCGGGGAGGGGATGAAAGTGCATCAGCTTCTTGAGGAAGGTCAGGCCATCCATGCGGGGCATCTCGATGTCGAGCGTGAGGACGTCGGGCCGCAGGGCCAGGATCTTGTCGCGGGCCACGTAGGGGTCGGGGGCGGTGCCGACCACCTCGAGGTCCGGCTCTCCGGCCAGGGCGTCCGACAGAATCTTGCGGACGATGGCCGAATCGTCGACGATCAGGACTCGTATTTTTCGGCTGTTGAGCATGCCGGGGTTTCCGTATTGAAGATCACCGCTAAGGCTCCGCTGCCGATCTCGGCGGCGTGGGTGGTGGCAGTGCGTGGAATAACAGCGATACCGGACGCGAGCAGTTGTGGGGTGCCCAGGCGGAACGTTTTGTTGCTTTCCACGCGGCTGAGTACCGAACCGCAAATCATGTTGGCCAGCTCGCAGACGACTTCTCCGATCTGCTGCTCGGAAAGCTCGGATTCCTCCTCGCCCAAAAAGTCCGCGGCCACGGATCGCGCCGCCGCGGTAGCGACGCGCAGGGTGAGCCAACCCGGAGGATCGCCTTCAAAACTCAGGTGCGCAGTGACTGCCGGCTCGCCGCCCTGGTCCTGCGGCTCGCCGAGGCTGCGCACGAAGAACATCTTCTCCAGGACGTCGTCCAGCGACTCCGAGAGGGCCTGACGCAGGGGTGTGTTATTCACAGGGCACCCCCAGGGTGGCTTCCAACTCCCTGCGAAGGGCTTCCGGCAGGAATGGTTTGGTGACATAGCCGCGGGCGCCCAGCGACAGCATCCGCGAGATACGGTTCTCGGTGGCATCGGTGGAGATCACGATGGCGGGTATGGAGCGAAGCAACTCGTCGGCGGCGAGACGCCGCAGAAACTCTTCGCCATCCACCACGGGCATGTTGATATCGGTGAGGATGGCATCCACCCATTCCTGCCGCAACAGATCCAGCGCTTCCTGTCCGTTCGAGGCTTCGAAGCAGGTCGAGAGCTCGAACCCCGATAACTCCATGACACGGCGGACGAAAGCCCGCATGGCGGGCGAATCGTCGACAATCAAGACCCGATAGGCCATGAGTTCCCTCCTTTTTGCGGAGATATTGCTTTTTGCGGAGACGGCGGAACCAGTTCGCGTTGCACGCCGGCCTCCTGCAGCCAAAGTCTTCCGGTGCCGATCTCCAGGCGCATGGTGCGGGAGTTGGCGCCTCCCACCACCTCGCCATGCAACAGCATGCCGGCCTTCCAGAGTATGCGGCGCATGGCCAGGTAGTTGCGCTTGCCGATTTCGAAGACGCACTCGCGGTCCATCATCTGCGCGCCACCGGCCGCGTGGACCACCAGGCGGCGGCGGGAGGCCCCGCGCCCGCAAACCTGATCCAGCAACAGCGGGATGCCGGTATCGGCGAACATGTACGGGTTCTCGCGCCCGCGGGCGGGATCGATACCGGAATCGGGCAACATGAAATGCAGCAGCCCGCCCACCAACGCCTTGGGATCATAGACGGCCAGCCCGATACACGAACCCAGAGCATACGTCGCAAGCACCTGCCCAGGCGCGTCGGAGACCCGGCAATCGGCCATTCCTACGACGATTTGATCCATATACCCTTTCGCTCTTCCGATTTTCGATAGACCGCCGGCCGCACATATTCGAGTGAGTGCGAGACGCGGGTCAGGCTCTCCGCGTGGCCCACGAAGAGATATCCGCCCGGCTCCAGGCAATCCGCCAGGTGTTCCACCACGCGCTCCTGGGTTTGCCGGTCGAAGTAGATCATCACGTTGCGGCAGAAGATCACCGGAAACCGGCGGTGCCAGGAAAACCGCTCGACCAGGTTGATGCGGCGAAAGGCGGCCTGCGTGCGAATCCGGGGAGAAATGCGGTACGATTTGGGTGGTCTTGTTTCCGCCACGAAGTAGCGGGAGAGCCACTCCGCCGGCACGCCGTGACAGCGCTCGACGGGATAGACGGCTTGGGCGGCGAAGCGTAGTGCCTTGTTGGAGATATCGGACGCGGCGACGCGGAAGGTGCGCGAAGGCAGGGCGTCGTTCAGCAGGCAAGCCAGCGTCCAGACCTCCTCCCCGGTGGAACATGCCGCGCTCCAGACTTCCAGCGAGTCGCGCGCCGCCAGGGTGGGGAGCACTTGTTGGCGGAGGAAATCGAAGTGGTCCGGTTCGCGCATAAAGGCTGTGTGGTTGGTGGCCAGAGCGTCGATCATGCGGGCTAAAGCCTCGCCGGTTGAATCGGCCATGACGTGGCGGTAATACTCCTGGAACGACCGAAAGTGACCGCCGCCTACCAGCCGCCGGAGCCGGGCAGACACGAGTTCCTCCTTGCCCGGCTTGAGATCCAGGCCGAAGGTGCGGTACGCCAGTTGGCGGATCTGCTCGAACTCCTGCGGAGCCAGGGGCCGCACGGCAGCCGGATCGATCCAGTCGGTTTCCAGCGGAACCCTGTCGATCTCCTTCGGATCAGTGCGCGGCATCGGCGGATTTTTCCTTGAAAAGCCGGTCCAGATCGAGAATCAATCCGACCCGCCCGTCGCCCAGGATGGCGCCTCCGGCCACGCCGGCCACGTTGCGGAACATTTCCCCCAGAGTTTTGATCACCACTTCCTGTTTGCCGATCAGCTCGTCGACGAGGATGCAGAAGCGCTGCCCCTCGACCTCCGCCACCACCAGCACGGACTGCAGCGGATCCTCGGAGCGCGGCGCCACGCGGAACCTGCGGTACAGCCGGAGCACGGGCATCAGGCTGCCCCGTACCAGCGCCATCTCGTCGCGCTGCTGGACCGTCCAGATGGTCTCCGGGGCCGGGCGGAACATCTCGCGGACCGCAAACAAGGGCACGATGTAGCGCTCCTCGCCGACTCCCACCACCAGGCCATCGATGATGGCCAGGGTCAACGGCAGTTTCAGAAGGAACGTAGAGCCGGAACCGGGTGTGGAGCGGATCTCGATCCGGCCGCGGAGTTTTTCGATATGCCGGCGGACGACGTCCATGCCCACGCCGCGTCCGGAGACATTGGTGACTTCAGCGGCGGTGGTGAAGCCGGGCAGGAAGATGAGGTTGTAGATTTCGGTATCCGCCAATCCGTCGCCGGCCGCGATCAGGCCTCTTTCGATGGCTTTGGATTGGATCCGTTCGCGGTTCAATCCACGGCCGTCGTCGGAGATTTCAATGACCACCTGGCCCGCCTGGTGCTGGGCTTTCAACAACAGGCGTGCGGTGGGGTTCTTGCCGTGCGCCTGGCGTTCCTCGGGCGGCTCGAGACCATGGTCGAGAGCGTTGCGCACCATGTGCATCAGGGGATCGGCGAGTTCTTCGACGATGTTGCGGTCCAACTCGATCTGATCGCCCTGGGTTTCCATCTCCACGCGCTTGCCGAACTGGCGCGAGAGATCCCGCACCAGCCGCGCCATGCGGCGGAACAGGGGGCCGATGGGAACGAGCCGCATGGCCATGGCGGTTTTCTGCAACTCCGCGGTGATGCGCGTGAGTTGCGCGATCTTGCGCTGCAGCTTCTGGCTTTTCAAGGCCCCCAGTTCGGCATCGTGGCGCACCAGGGACTCGGCAATCACCATTTCACCGGCCATGTCGACCAGGTAATCCAGTTTGGCGGTATCGACCTTCACCGCCATGGTTTCGCTCCGTGTTGCGGAGTCGTTGCGGCGGGCGGCGCGCGCGGGCGCGGCGGGGCTGGCGGGCGCCTCTTCGGCGGGCGGGGTTTCGACCGCGCCGGCCATGACGGCAAGCCCGGCGGGGGCGGGTTCGGAAGCCGGGCGGCCGGCGGCCAGAGCGTGAATCCGGACCAGCAACGGTTCGTCCCGCGGCGGGGCAGCCGAGGGCTGTTTCTGGAGCGTCAAGTCCAGATGGGTCACCCAGCGGCGCAGGTAATCGGCGCCCTGAAGGATCACGTCCGTGGCGGCTGGAGTGATGGTCAACTGGGAATTCCGGGCAAGGTCCAGAACCGTCTCGACCTCATGGGCGAGCTTCTGCACCTCCCAGAGCTCCAGAAATCCGGCCAGACCCTTGATGGTGTGAAATCCGCGGAATACCGAGTTCAGAGCTTCCGCATCCTTCGGATCGCGCTCGATGGTCAGGACCTGAGCCTCGATCGCGGCCAGATGCTCCCGGCTTTCGAGAATAAAATCGGATAGCAGCTCGGGATCCTGGGATATTTGCAGGTCAGGGACGGCCACCGGCTGCGGCTCGAGGTCCAGTGCCTGTTGCAAACGGGTGAATCCTTCCTGCAAGACGCCGGCAACCCGGCCGGTCTCGTCGTCCGGCTCACCGGCTGCGTTAATTTCGTCCAGGATGGCGGTGGCGGCGGCCGAGACCGGGCCGGCCTGCTCGCGGAGGGCGCTGTCCCGAATTTGTTCGAGAGCGGGAATCCAGACGGATGCCGGCCTGCCATCGTCGGAATCCTCCACGACCAGCCTCAGGGCCAGGTCCTCGATCTGGCGGCGTAATTCGGGAGAATGCGGCATGGAATGTGTTTCCTTCGCTGGCGCCGGGCCTAGTGCACGATCGCGTTCAGATTGTGCAGATCCTGGGTGGACAGGACGCGGTCAATGTCCAGGAGGATTTTGACCTTCCCCTTTACCTTGGCCATGCCGAGGAGATACTGGCCCGCCACCGCTTCGCCGAAATCCGGCGTATCCTCGATCTCCGCTGCGGTGAGATTGAGGACCTCGGAGACCCCGTCCACGATGATGCCCATCAGCACGGATGCGGATTCCCCCTGGACCTGCGTCACAATGATGCAGGTGCGTTGCGTGTATTCGGCAGTGGCCATCCCAAACTTCAGGCGGAGATCGATTACGGGCACCACTTTGCCCCGCAGATTGATCACGCCCTTCACGTGGGCGGGCGTCTGCGGCACCGCGGTAATTTCCTGCAAGCCCATGATTTCACGCACCTTCAGGACGCGAATACCGAACTCTTCATTGGCCAGTTGAAAGGTGAGATATTTGCCGGCGCGTGGATCGGTTTGAGACGCGGCCGCGGGCTCGTTCATCGACAGCATGATGGATGACATGGTTTTCTCCGGACTTCAGACAACTTTCCTTCGGACATCTGCTCACACCTCCAGCGGACAGGTCTGACCCATCATGTGGGAAACCGCGTGGGGCACTCGTTCGGTGGGAGCCAGGAAGAGCTTTACGACCAGGACATCCCCTTCCCAAGGGAACCGCACCACGATCCAGTCCGTGGCGCCGGCGCTCTTGGTTCGGAAGTTCTTACCGAAGACCACGGTGGGAATGCTCAGGCCGAGGGTGCCGAGATGGGGCTCCAGATCGTTCTTGACGCTGCCCACGATCATGTTGGTCAACTCGGCGACGGCATCGAGGACGTCCGCATCGACGGACGTGGTATCCGTCATGAGCATGAGGGAACAGATGCGGCAAGCCACGGTCGGCGAGCAGACGACGCTGCCGGTCCCGGCCCAGGCGCCGGCGAGGCCGATGAAGGATACGATGCCATCATTCACTTCGGGCACACCCTGCTCGATAGAAGCTTCCGGGGGCCCCAGTTCCGCGCCAAGCATGGTCGAGAATACGTTGGCCGCGGACTGGCTGATGAGGTCGATAATCAGGTTTTGCACGTTCATAGGGGTAGCGCCGGCTCGAGTATCCCAGCCAGTTTCTCCTTGATCTGATCGGCGGTAAATGGCTTGCGGACATAGCCGGCGGCTCCCAGTCGGACCGCCTCGCCAACCTTGGTTTCTCCGCCTTCGGTAGTGATCATCACCACCGGGATTTTGTGCCACTGGGGCGAGGATTTGAGGGCTCCCAGCAACTGAATGCCGTCCATCTTGGGCATGTTGATGTCCGTCAGCACGAGACTGACGGACTGGGACTTCATCACTTCCAACGCTTCCTGGCCGTCTCCTGCTTCGTGGATCGTGCGGATCGCCATGCCGGTTTGCCGAAGGACCCGCTGCAGGATCTTGCGGATTGCGGCCGAATCATCCACTACTAGAACATCCGACTCCATTGGACTCCTTACACAGATATGTATCGGAACGAATGGGGGTTTTCATGAGCCTGGAATGCAAAAAAAAGTCGGGGAACTGGACGAGCAGGCGCCCTGGTCGCCGGCCTGGGGCTAGAAAGCAGGTGGCTCACCACCCGGGTGTGCCGGGGGTTATCATGACAATCGGCCCCTTTGGGCTGCTATCCGGTTTTTTTGAGGGAGGCAAATGACATCCGATCAGAACCGCCGCAAGTTTCTGGGGACGGCAGCCGGCGTGGCTGCGTTCACCATCGTTCCAAGACATGTGTTGGGAGGACCCGCTTACGTCGCTCCCAGCGACAAGGTCACGCTGGCCTACATCGGCGTGGGCACGGAGGGCCTGCGCGAGATGCTGCCCCTGCTGGCCGCGCCGGAGATCCAGATTGTCTCGGTGTGCGACCCCAATAAGGACGCGGCCGGGTATAGGGACTGGTCGAGCAACGGGATTCTCAATTCGATTCGCCGGACTCTCGCCAAGCCCACGTGGTGGGCCGGCGCCGACGGGGTTATCCCGGGCGGGCGCGACGCGGCCAAGGACATCGTCGAGAGCTACTATGCCGGCCAGCGCTCCTCGGACAGCTTCACGGGCTGCTCGGCGTATGCGGACTACCGCGAACTGCTGGAGAAGGAAAAGGATTTGAACGCGGTCAAAATCATGACGCCGGATCATCTGCACGGGGTGATCGCGATGGCGGCCATGAAGCGGGGCAAGCACGTCATCGTGCACAAACCCATCGCCAACCGTTTGAAAGAAGCCCGTCAGGTGATCGACATGGCGCGCGCCAAGGGCGTGGCCACGCACTTCATGCCGTGGGACGCCAACGGGTCGATGGAGCCGGTGATGGCCTGGATCAAGAGCGGCGCGATCGGCACGCTGCGCGAAGTGCACAACTGGACGAACCGTCCGGTGTGGCCGCAGTATGCGACGCTGCCCACCGACACTCCCCCGGTGCCCAAGGGTTTCGATTGGGACCTGTGGCTGGGGCCCGAGGCCAGCCGTCCGTATCACCCGAACTACACCCACATGGTATTTCGGGGATGGTACGACTTCGGCGGCGGCTCCATGGCGGACATGGGCCATTACAGCCTGTGGACCGTCTTCAACGCTTTGGAACTGTCCGGTCCGACGAGTGTCGAGCCGATGCTCAGCCACAACTGCATGATCAGCGAGAGCGTCTCCACCACGATCAAGAACGATTTCTCCTTCCCCACCGCGAGCGTGGTGCGTTTCAAATACCCGGCGCGGGGCCAGCGCGCGGCGATCGACCTGATCTGGTACGAGGGTGGCGTGCGGCCACCTACGCCCGAGGAGTTGGACGAGGACCACAAGGAGTTCACGCCCGAAGGAATGATGTTCGTGGGCGACAAGGGCAAGATCCTGGCGGGCTTCCACGTGGACGGCCCGAGGCTGATCCCCGAGAAGCGGATGAGCGGGATCGCGGCGCCGGAGCCTCCGCAGCGGCGGCAGGGAGGCGGGGCCGACCAGCCGCGCATTTCGGCGGGGCTGCGGCAATGGATCGAGGCATGCAAAGGCGGCACGCAATCGCCTGGAAACTTCGTGAATGCCTGGCCGATTTCGGAGGCCGTGAATCTTTATGCGGTCGCGCTGCGGACCGGCCGCAGGCTGCAATACGACGCGGAGGGTATGAAGATCACCAACCTTCCGGATGCCAACCGGTACCTCTCGCGCGACTATCGGAAGGGGTGGGAGCTCGAATCCGTATGATGCTTTCGCGGCGGGTTTTTCTGGGCGCCGGGGCGATGGCGCTCACGCTGCGGGCGGATCCGCTGGGCATGCCGATCGGATGCCAGGTGTATCCCGTAAGGGACGCGCTGGGCAAGGACTTCGACGGCACGCTCCGCCAGTTGGCAGGCTTGGGATACCGGGCGATCGAGATGTGCTCGCCGCCCGGGTATGCCTCGGGCGGCTTCGGGCCGCTGGTAGGGATGAAGGCCGCGGAGATGCGGCGGAAGATCCAGGCTGCGGGCCTGAAGTGCGAGAGCTGCCACTACCAGTTCCGGGAGTTGAAGGAGAACCTCGACGACCGGATCGCCTTTGCCAAGGAGCTGGGGCTGAGGCAGATGGTGTGCTCGACGTTCGCTCTTCGTCCGGAGGCGACCATGGCCGACTGGATGAAAGCCGCCGATGAGTTGAACAAGATCGGCGAGCAGACGGCGAAGGCGGGCATCCAGACCGGCTTCCACAATCACAATTTCGAGTTCAAGGAAATCGACGGCGTGCTGGTGTACGACCAGCTCATGGGCAAGCTCGATCCGAAACTGGTGAAGATGCAGTTTCAGGTTTCGGTGATCAGCCTGGGCTACGAAGCCGCCAGGTTCCTGCGTAAGTATCCGGGGCGGTTTTTGTCGCTGCACCTGCAGGATTGGTCGGCGACGGAGAAGAAGACGGTGGCGATCGGAGCGGGCATGGTCGACTGGAAGGACACGTTTGCCGCGGCGAAGACCGGGGGCATCCGGAATTTCTTCGTGGAATTAGATATGGATATGATGCAGGCGAGCTATACGTATTTGCACGGGTTGAAGGGGTAGCGCCAAAACCGATACTGAGTATCGGTCGTCGAACGTGGAATCAACGGGTTACGGACTGAAAATCAGAACTAAGTTCTGATTTTGGCCCTAGAACCATCTGCTCATGATCACTTTTTGTTCGGTGCAGAAGGCCACCGCGTCCTTGCCGTGAGCGTGCAGGTCGCCGAAGAAGGAGTGCTTCCAGCCAGCGAAGGGGAAGAAGGCCATGGGCGCCGCCACCCCCACGTTGACCCCCACCATGCCGACTTCGCAGCGCGAGGAGTACTCGCGGGCGGCCTTGCCGCTCGACGTGAAGATGGCGGTGGCGTTGCCGTAGTGGGATCGGTTCACCAGCGGGATGGCATCGTCGAGCGTGTCCACACGCCTGCAATGATCGGAGGACACCAGCGGGCCCATCTCGACGCCCTGCCTCGATCCATTGCCTACGGCCAGCGCCTTGGTCCGCTCGACCAGCTGGTCGAGCAGCCGCCCGCCAACCAAACCCCACCCACCCTCGATCCGTGATCCATCCAGATCCCACGAGACTCAGCGGCGGCTTCGTTGCCCGCAAACTGCGCGAAGAGCCAGACGTGCTCCCGCCGGGCGCTCTGGAATCCGACCGCAATACCAATCGTCCCCCACGGCGCCACAACTACCCCAATCACGATCACGACGGCACGTACTGTTTTTCAAAGCTCGGAGCGCGTCAGGACGTCACCGGCGCCACGGCGCGGCATGTCTCAGCTTTCCTCGTCGCCGAAAATGCTGCGGATGTCGCGTGCGGCATGCAGCATGATGCCGCCCGTGCGAGGCATGTAGAAGAGAAAGGTAGTTCTGGAAACCTTTTACCGGGACGCGGCGCAATCCGGCCAGCCGCTCGATGCCGCAATCGTAAGGCGTTCCGGTCTTGGGTTGCACGGCCAGACGGGCGCAAGTCTCCGCGACGGCCGCGAAGTAGCGCTCCGCCAGTTCCACGTTGGCCGTCTCTCCAAAGTAGACAAACTGCTCCAAGAGATCGAGCCGGGCGCGCGGACGCTGCGTGACCAGCTCGATCACTTGGCCGACTTCTTCCGGGCTTTGAGCCGGGCCATGGCGTCGCGTTTCAGCCCGGTCCAGAACTTCGCATTCGCAGGCATCGGATGGCCCGAACTGAGACCCTCGAGCAGCAATGCGTCGAGCCTTTCCTTTGCCCGGCGTCTCTGGTCCTCCCGAATCAGCTCGCGGACGTATTCGCTGGGAGTGCTGTAGCCGGTCTGCGTCTGCGCTTCAACGTATGCCTTCAGCTCTTCCGGCAGGGAGATGTTCATCGAAGTCATGCTCATAATCGGCTCGCGTGACAGATTCTGTCAGTTATTGTCATTCTAGCAAATGCGGAGCGTCGCCGGCCTCCTTCCCTTTTTGTGAGACGGGCCTCCTACCCCGGGGCCTGCTGAGGAGGCGCGCTCTTTCCTCGAGCTTTGTCCCCTTCGTCAACAAGGTTGACCGCTACGGCATGACGGCCCAGGATCCGTTGCTCCTCGGGCGCGCAATCGCGCGCTCAGCGCCGTGAAGACCTAGCCCGCGTCGATACCGTTTCGCGCTCGCGGCCGGGGATTAGTCAAGTGGAGGCTCAGTTATCCAGGCGCCGCTATGAAACCGGACAGCATGATCCCCGTTATGGCGCACCAGCCGAACCAAGTGATGAAGAGCGTCCGTTGGGCGACGCCGATGACGGGCTCTACGCTGGTCCAGACCGCTCCGTTCGGCTGCAGCGCACTCAGGTTCAGACCGAGGGCGACCCAGACCAGCAAGAAGGCAATCCACGACAGAGTCACGAGAGCCTTGGCCCGCGGCTCACGCCGCCACGCAAGCGCGAGGACCAGCGGCGCCACGTAGGCGATGATTTCCGAAATACCGAAAACGTTGTGCAGGGGGGTGAGGGGATGCGAAGACAGCCAAGCCTACCATGGGTACCGCCATGTAGCCTATAAGATACGCCGCCCAGGAAGAGCCGCCGGCGAACCCATCTCGCCGATTTCGCTAATGGTTTGGTGTACTTCGCTGTAGCCCGGCACCATCAGCGCCAGCGCTGAGGTGCCCAGCAGGAAAGCGCCGGCGGCGGCCGACCCGAACCATAGCCGATACTTCAGATTCATGCGAAATTTCTCCCCGCGTGGAAATCCATTATAGTTGAGGGTGTCGCCAGTTGATGCGGGAGCGTCGATTGGGGTCCTCGCGTGTTGTTTTTCTTGAGTGTGGAGGAGGCATTATCATCCACACCGCAGGTGTGCGGGTTGCTTTCGCATCAGCCAGGCCAAAGGCATCTTGCATCCGGCCTTCTTCAAGGCGGCGAGCTGCAAAGGCAGGGCTTTGGTCGTCCGTCGAGACGCGGGCGTAGCCGTATTTCACGCCCTCATTCTGCACTAGCCTCGATTTCCACGCCTCAAAATCAAATAACGTTCCGCAGAACCAAGCTATCGCAAGTAGAAACCGAACACGAGGCTACGAAAAGGGCCGCGAGGCCTGGTTGCATGCGCCCCAGGCATATGTGCCTGCTTCGCGTCTGAACGAACCTGGGGGATGCAACCATTAGCCCATTTCGGGTACAGAAGGTGATTTCGCCAGGGACCTTCAAGACAATTAGATAGTGAAATGTTTCGGGATCTGCACGAGCGCTTGGCGTTTGACGCTGCCTCATTCACCCGTTTGAGTACTGGATACGCTAACGGTCCGGAATACGAAATGCCCGTCAGGCTGAGGCCCGGCTCGCCACCGATGGCTGCCGACGTTATCAGTTTATTGGCCGTGGAAATCGAGGCTAGCCTAGACATTTGCAACATGCCAAACCCTTTGCTTACGGACCTTCCGGCAATGATGCAAAACTTACCCTTTATGAACCGTGGCTGCTATGCGGATCAGATCGGCCGCGCTCGGAAAGGAAGAGGTTTCCGACGTGCCGTCAACGAACAGAATTTTAGTTGGGTTCCATTCGATCTCTACGTCTTCAAGCCTCGCACC
>OMOG01000132.1 GCA_900290305.1 Candidatus Sulfopaludibacter sp. SbA4 | reverse complement strand
GGAACCCAGCCCGTGTGCTATGGCCAGCCCGGCAGCTCCTGGGGGCCGCAGAGCAATCCGGCGCTGCGCCGCCTCGGCATCGCGGTCTATCTCGACGAGGGCGACCAGGTGGGCCTGGACGAACAGCCCTTCTGGTACGGAGGCCTGCTGCACGTCTTCCATATGGGCCGCAATACGTTTCGCGCCCAATTGAACGTGGGCCCGGAAGATACCGCCGCGTACCAGCGGTTCGACGATGCCGCGCAGCGCCTGCGCTCCAGCGGCGGAGGCGCGATCAGCATCTACTACCATCCCAACGAATTCGTGACCACCGAGTTCTGGGATGCCGCGAATTTCGCGCACGGAGCCAATCCCCCTCGCGAGATGTGGGTGAAGCCCCGGCGGAGAACCGCCGAGGATTCGGAGCGCTGCTACGGAGTGCTGCGCCGGTTCGTCGCGCACATGAAGAGCCAGCCCGATGTGCGGTTCGTGACGGCCAGGGATCTGCCCGGCCTCTACGAGAATCCGCTGCCGCGGGCCATGGATGGAAGAGCCGATCGACAGGCCATCGCGGAACACTTGATGAATCACGTGGTCTTTCACGAGGTGCAGGGCCAGGTGCTGTCGCCGGCCGACATGCTGTTGGCGCTGCTGGGCGTAGAGCCCGAGATCGTAGACGGACCAACCGCCGCGGGCGCCAGCACCTGGTCCGAGCCGTCGATCCCCGCACCGGCCTTTCAGAAAGCCACCACGGATGCGGCCGATTTCGTGCGCCGCCTGCATCGCCTTCCGGCCGAAGTCTTCATCGGCGCCCAGACACTTTCGCTTCCCGATTTCGCGGCGACGCTGGCGGGCGGCGTCCTGAATCCCGCCGCGCAGGTGCCGGTCATCCGCGGGCGGATCGAGTTCGACCGCTACTTCGCCACCGATCCAGTCAAGCCTTT
This sequence comes from Candidatus Sulfopaludibacter sp. SbA4, assembly GCA_900290305.1. GTDB lineage: Bacteria > Acidobacteriota > Terriglobia > Bryobacterales > Bryobacteraceae > OMOG01. The sequence continues at coordinate 21,776 of OMOG01000132.1, read as the reverse complement.
CAACTGGGTCATCCACCCCCAAGGTTTCTCTGGCGCGCCGCTGCTCGAACTGGGGCGCCTGCAAGGCTGGACGCTCAAGCCCGCTCGGCTGTCCCGTTAAGATGTGCCGAGAAAAATCGCCGGCACGCGGGCGAGGCCGGCGGAACCGCCCGCCCCACCTCTGATCTGAGAACGCGGCACTGGTTGTGGTGGCGCAGGCGGTTTCGCCTGCGCATCCGTTGAAGCGGCGCTTGCCGCTACAATAGACTCTAATGGGGTTGTACCCAACGGGGCTCGGTTCCCGCTTCTGGTTACTCATCGGCGCCACGTTCCTCGGCTTTCTCGGCATAGGGACCGTGTTGCCGGCGCTCGCTCCGCACGTCCGCCACGACCTGGGCGGCTCCGACCAGACCATCGGTTTCGTGATCGGAGTCTTCTCGTTCGTCGCGCTGGCCAGCCGCTTCGTCTCCGGGCCCCTGGCCGACCGCCGCGGGCGCAAGACCGCCTTTCTCACGGGCCTGCTGAGCTGCGCGCTGGCCGGCGCAGTGTACTTCCTGCCGCTGGGCATTGCCGGCATCTATCTGGCCCGCATGCTGCAGGGGTTCGGCGAGGCCTGCCTGTACACCGGCGCGGCGGCATGGGCCGTCGAAGTCGCCGGAATCCACCGCAGCGGACAGGCGCTCGGCCTGGTGAGCAGCGGCATCTGGGGAGGGATTTCGGCCGGGCCGGTGGTGGGACAATGGCTCGGCTCGTTCCAGCGCGCGGCTCTGATGCAGACCGTCGCCGCGTTGATTGCGGCCGCCGTTCTGACGCGCGTCAGCGAGGAGTACGAGCCCGCCGTTCACCCGCCGCGCCGGCGCTGGATTCCCAAATCCATCTTGGCTCCCGGGCTCGCCATCGGATTCGTCAACGTGCAATATCCGGTGGTCGCGGGCTTCCTGATTTTGCACCTGGCGCGGTACGGCAAAGCGGGCCCCGCGGCCTTCTCGGCCTACGCCCTGTTGATTCTCCTGTCGCGTTTTTTTCTGGGCGGCTTGCCCGACCGCTTTCATCCGGCTATCACTTACTATGCCGGCCTGGTCGCGATGGCCGCCGGATTGATCGTGATTGCCGCGGGTCCTTCGCCGGTAGTAGCCGTGGCGGCCGCGGCGGCGCTGGGATTCGGCCTCTCGTTTCCGTGGGCGTCGGTTGCCTCCACGGTGATGCGGCAGACTCCCGCCGGAGAGCGCGGCTCGGCGCTCGGCGTGCTCACCGCGTTTTACGATCTGTTCGTCGGGATCAGCTCCTTCGCCGCGGGCGCCGTGGCCACGAGGTTCGGATACTCGGCGGCCTTTCTGACCGCCGCGGGAGCCTTGGGCGCCGCCGCGATCGCCGGCCGCTTCGTTTTCAAGTCCGGGAAGCGGCGTACGGCCCTTTTCTTTGAAAATGACTTTAAATCGAAGAGCATGACGGCGGATTAGGCTGAGCCCTGTACCGCCATTTCACCGGGTTGCGTTCGCCGTTCCTGGCTTCAGGCGCTCCAGGATGTAGGAGTTCAGGCTCTTGCTTTGACGCCTGGCTTCCAAGGCGATCCGGCGATGTACCTCGGGTGGCAATCGCAGACTCAACGTGCCCGAGAATGGCTTCTCCGGAGTTTCCTTTCGCTTGGCGCAAAATTCCAGGTAGTCGTCTACGGAATCCTTAAAGGCCTTTCTCAGTTCCTTTACGGACGTGCCCTGAAAGGTGATCACGTCCCGCGTGTTGATCACCTCACCGCTGAAAACTCCGGCGTCTTCGTCAAATTCGGCCACGGCCTCATAGCCCTTGTAGGTCATCGGTCTTCACTCCCTTCTTCGATTCCTGCCTCCACCAAGAACCGGCGCACCGCTGCCACGGCGCCCCGATCGGTCTCCTTTTGTGGATGCGGGCGATGGAACACGGCACGAACTCCCTTGAGGGCAACCCGCACCCGGGAGCCACGCCCCTCGCTCACCTCAGCGTCAGCATCTTTTCGATATCGGGCCACGGTATGTTGGCCTGCTCCTCGAAGACCGCTTGAATGATCCGCCGGTGCTTGTCCAAGGTCTCTTTATGGTATCACCTTTTGATACCATCGCCCGGCCCGATCGACAGCGCCGCGGGCCCGTTTGCCGCCCCCAGCCTTCGTTAGTGCATGGCCGCCGGTCCGCTGTGATGCTTGGGCCTCTTCATGACCAACAGAAGAGGCAGCACCAGCAGGAAGATCACCGACATCATCAGGAACGTATCTACGAAGGCCTGCATGGAGGCCTGCCGCTGCACCATCCCCCAGATGGTTCCATAGGCGCGGTGCATGGCCGTGGAGGGATCGGCGCCGTGGGCCACCATGTTGCCTTGAATCCCCTTGAGGTATACCTGGGTCTGCGGGTTGAACGGAGTCACATCCGCGCCCAGGAGGTGGGTATGGTATTGCTGGCGGCGGAAGAGGTAGGTGGTGGCGCCGGCAATCCCGAAGCTGCCGCCGAGGTTGCGCATCAGGTTGAACATGCTGGTGGCGTTGCCCATCTCTTCCTTGCGGATGGGGTCCATGGTGGCGGTGGTGAGGGGCACGAACAGCATGGCGAGCGATGCGCCTTGGATGAACTGCGGCCAGAAGATGTCCCAATAGCCGGCGTCGAGGCTCAATTTGGAAAGCGCGTAGAGCGTCCACGAGGCGCCCACCAGCCCCACCGCCAGCACCTTGCGCGGATCGAACCTGCCCAGCACGGTTCCCACAAGGGGCATCATGAGGAACGAGCCCAGTCCGCGCGGCGCCATCGCCATGCCGGCATTGAGGGCCGGGTAGCCCAGCAGGGTCTGCAGGAAGATGGGCAGCAGCAGCAGGCTGCCATAGAGCACGAAGCCGAGCACGGTCATCAGGAAGACGCCCGCGGCGTAGGTCCGATCCTTGAAGACGCGCAGGTTTACCACGGGGTGGGCCGTGCGCAACTCGTGGACGATGAAGAGCGCGACTCCCACCACCGCAACTACCGCCAGCACGCTGATCCAGTTGGAGGCGAACCAATCGTCCTCCTGCCCTTTGTCGAGCACCACCTGCAGGGCGCCCACCCCGACTGCCAGCATGCCGATTCCCCAGTAGTCTATGCCTGCGCGGCTGCGGCGGATGTAAGGCGGATCGAAGATGAACAGGCGGGTCATGATGACCGAGGCCAGCCCCACCGGCAGATTGATGTAGAACACCCAGCGCCAACTGTAGTTGTCGGTGAGCCAGCCGCCGAGCACCGGGCCGAGCATGGGCGCCACCACGATGCCCAGGCCCCAGAACGCCATGGCCTTGCCGCGATCTTTGGGCGGGAAAGCTTCCAGCATCACGGCCTGCGAAAGGGGCTGGAGCGCGCCGCCGGTGGCGCCTTGAATGATGCGGAAGAAAATCAGAATCGAGAGAGTGGGCGCGAGGCCGCACAGAAAGGATGCGGCCGTGAAGCCGAATACCGCGGCCAGCAGGGTGCGTTTGCGTCCGAAATAATTGGCGATCCACCCGGTCATGGGCAGGATGACCGCGTTGGCGACGAGATACGAAGTGAGTGCCCACGCCGCTTCATCCACGCTGGCCGAAAGGCTGCCGGCGATGTGCGGCAGCGACACGTTCACCACGGTGGTGTCGAGCACCTCCATGAAGGTGGCGAACATTACCGCCACGGCGACGATCCATGGGTTGACATGGGGGGGATTCACCTGGGGCTGAGGCGGCAATGGCTGCATCCCAATCTCTTATCTACATGATGCCGCAGGAGCGGCGCTGGGTGCGCGGAAGCCATATGTTACAGTTTTCCTGAACATGAACGCTAACCTGGCAAAAAGCTCGGTGGTGGCCGCCCTGGGCGGACTGCTGTTCGGATTCGATACGGCGGTGATCTCGGGCGCCACCGGGGCCTTGACCGCGACCTACGCGCTTTCGCCGGCGACTCTCGGGCTGACCGTCGCCGCCGCGCTGTACGGCACCATCCTGGGCGCGATGTTCGGCGGCATTCCGGGCGACGTTTACGGGCGCCGCGCCAGCCTGCGAATCACGGCCGTGCTGTACCTGGTTTCCGCGCTGGGCTGCGCTTTCGCCTTCAACTGGTACGCGTTCGTGGCGGCGCGATTTATCGGCGGGCTGGGCATCGGCGCATCCTCCGTGCTGGGACCCATGTACATCGCGGAGATCGCTCCGCCCAAGCAGCGCGGGCGCATGGTGGGATTCTTTCAGTTCAACATCGTGTTCGGAATTCTGCTGGCGTATTTTTCCAACTACGTGATCGGGACTTTGGGATTCGGGGATGCCGAATGGCGCTGGAAGCTGGGTGTTTCGGCGGTTCCGGCGGCCTTGTTCCTGATCATGCTGCTGACCATTCCGGAAAGCCCGCGCTGGCTGGCGAAGAAGGGGCGCGCCGCGGAGGCCGAGGAAGTTCTGCGCGGCACGGGCGATCCCAACTACCGCGCGGACCTGGCGGAGATCGTGGACTCCCTCGACGCGCGGCACGGGGCCGCCAATGAGCCCCTGTTCCAACGCAAATACCGGGTGCCGATTTTCCTGGCGGTTTCGATCGGCATGTTCAACCAGTTCTCGGGCATAAACGCGGTGCTGTATTACCTGAACGACATCTTCGCCAAGGCGGGCTTCAGCAAAGTGAACGGCGATCTGCAGGCGGTCGCGGTGGGCGCCACCAACCTGCTCTTCACCATCGTGGCGATGTCGGTCATCGACCGGATCGGGCGCAAGACGCTCTTGCTGATCGGGTCGATAGGGACGGCGCTGGCATTGAGCGGGGTGGCCGCCATCTTTTTCGCCGGGACTCACCAGGATCTGCTGGTGTGGTGCCTGGTGGGATTCATCGCATTCTTCGCGTTCTCACAGGGAGCGGTGATCTGGGTGTACCTGAGTGAGGTCTTTCCGACGCGAGTGAGAGCCAAAGGCCAGAGCCTGGGCAGCTTCACTCACTGGATCATGAATGCGCTCATCTCGGGAATTTTTCCGGTGCTGGCGGCACGCTCCGGGGGAGTGCCGTTTGTATTCTTCGCGGTGATGATGGTGGTGCAGTTCTTCGTGGTGCTGGCGACGTATCCCGAGACCAAGGGCTACTCACTCGAAGAGATGCAGAGGAAGCTGGGGATCGAGTAGGCGGCGAACTGACGCAGGCCTCGATCAGTGCTGAACCTCAGGGTCGAGGAACACCCGTTCCAGTTTCCTTTGCCGGTCTTTGAAGCCGGTCCGGGAGTGCAACATGCGGAAATTGTCCCAGACGAGGAGCGAATTGCGCCTGTACGTTATCGGGATTCGGTGCGCCTCAAAGAATTCGAGAACGCGTTCGGCTATGCCTCTCATGACATGATCGTGTTCGTATCGCATGCAGTTGTAGCTGAAACGGAGCAGCCGCGTTCCTCCCGGCAGGACCTCGACTACCGGATGTGCGGCCGAGGAGCCAAGGCCGCTGTCGCGGATCCCGGCGCTGGAACCGAATTCGTACCTCTGAGTCAGCAGATATCGCCGTTCGTCACCGTCGAGCGCGTCCAGGAACGCGTATCCATCTGCCAGCAGGGTCTGGCCGCCGCCGCATTCGGCCGGCGCCACACACCACAGCGCCTGATAGCGGTGCGGAATGCCTTCGCGTTCGTAGTATTCAGTGTGCGGGAAAAGCGGTTCCGTGTTGAGGGAGTGGTAGATGCCGTCGAATCGGCGATCCGGCTCGATCCTCCAGACATCCTTGCCATCGTACTGCGGCCGTACCGTGCCGAACCGCCGCAGGAATGCCAAATGATCGAACCCCTCCTCAACCTCGGGAAAGAAGAGATAGCCCTTTGAATCGAGCTCGCCGGTCAGATCTTGACCGGCTTCCTGTAGAGTTTGGTTTCTCAACATCGCGTTGCTCCTTGTTCGATACGCATTTTTCAACGGGTCAAGCCATGCTCCCTGGTGAACTCCGACAAGCTTGGCGTCAGGAAGTATTCGACCTTGCCGTGCCGAGCATGACCCGGCGTCGATTTCATACCGGGCTGTTCAAGAACCGGGATGATCCAGTAGTCGCCGGCCTTCAACCGAACGGCGCCGTTGAACCGCTTCTTGGGAGCGAAATTCCCAAGCAAGTCTGTCCCAGTTTCAACAGCCGCGCAGTACGAGCTTTCCAAATCGGAAGGGCTGGTAATCGAAACTACGGCCACCCTCGTTGCGGGAGAAAGGAGGGCGAGCTTGAAGCTCATTTCGATCAGCTCGACGGCTTCCACTTCGCGCCACACCTCCGTCATTGTCTTCATGAGTTCGTCGGGATCAACGAATCGGGATGACTTTGTGCGGGGGGTATAGAGTTCCACCTGGCCGTCTGATTCGAATCGTTTGCCGAAAACAATGCAGACCGGCGATCCCATCAGAAGTGCCTCCTTCCACTGTTGGGAAAACGAGATCTGTTCGCGATCGTCGATGATCGGATCGTAGCCTGCGTTGGAGAGCGAATCGAAGGCCCGCCACGCCTCTTTGTGGGCAGCGCCCAGGATCATGATGGGGAACGGCGCCAGCGCCCGGGACCAAACCAAGTCGCGGCCAGGTTGGAGATAGCTCTCGACGTAGCTTGCGGCAGTCCGCTCGATGCCGAGGCCGAAGGAGCACATGTAGATAGGCTGCTCCGTACCCTCCCGGTCAGCGTATGTCGCGTGCACCGGCTCGGAATAGGCGGTCCCGAGGCTGAACGTATGGGCTATTTCAATGCTCGAACGAGCTTGGCCCGCCGAATCCGTAAACACATCCTCGCCGGATTCGGCGAGAACGTGGAATTCGTGCGAGCGGAGGCCGCCGATGCTTCCCATGTCCGCCTGCTGTTTTACGCGGAACGGGATGCGCAGTTCGGTGAGAGTCCGTTGGTAGGCCTCCACGATCAGGTCGTAGCTGACGTTGGCCGCATCGACCCCGGCGTCGAACGAGTACAAGTCCTGCATGGTGAATTCGCGGGTGCGCATCACTCCGCCACGCGGGCGTTTCTCATCGCGGAACTTTGTCTGGGTCTGCGTGATGCGGATCGGCAAGTCGCGGTAAGACTTGACGTATTGCTTCGCCGTGATGGCAGCCAGGACCTCATGAGTGGGGGCTAGGGAAACCTCCTTGCCGTGCTGGTCCAGGAAATTGAACATGATGGCGCCGAACTTGTCGAAGCGCCCGCTTTCCTTCCAGATGGAGGTCGGCTGAAGCGCCGGGAACTGGTGCTCTGCGGCGCCGGCCGCGGCAAGGTGCTTGTTCAGGGTGGTTTTGACTTTTCCGAAGAGGCGATAGCCGGCCGGTAGGTGGGTGTAGATGCCGGCGCCGATTTTGTGGACGTAGCCGAGCTGGTCGAAGTAGGCATCGCTCTTGGCGGTTCCAGAATTGGAGGTGCGGATGGTGTCGCGCCGCATGGGCATGAAGAAATTTGAACGTCTCATGGGATTCTCCTTTTGAAGAGGGGCGGCGCCCCCTTGCCGGGGCGCCACCTGTTGGTTTGTGTTTTTCTTATTCGAATCCGAGGAAATCTCTTCGGTCGGCGCGGGCCAATTCGATCACGTCGCTCTTGCCGCTCCGGACTGCGACGTCGAGGACGACTTCGTAGACCGCGGCGGTGTCGAAGTCGTTCGTGAACGGGAGGAGGTTGATCAAGCCGACGACCGTGCCGTAGTTCCGGGGGCTGATTACGCCGGCCAAGCCGTCGATCAAGTTGTCGAGATCAACGTCACTCAGAGCCGGTCGGGCGACGAAGTCCATTTCACCAACGGCCAGATTACGCTCCGGACGCTGGAAGAGGCTGGCCACCGGCTGGTCCGGGCAGAAATCCAAGACCAGGTGAAGCCGCGATTCGGCACCCAGGTTCCCGCCCGCATGGGCCTCGCGGCCATCCAGGTAGTAGATGCCGCCGACTTCCATGTGGTACACCACGGAACCCTCGGAGTTCATGGAGTTGCCGTTCGTGCGCAGGGGGATGTGCAGCCGCCGGAATCCTTTCTTGAATTCCATGTAGTCCCGGTGGGCCGCGATAATTGCGTTGTTGGCGAGGAAGATGCGGACGCTCTTCAGATGTTCGCAGTCGAAGGTGGTCTCGACCAGGTCGCGGATGTAGGGGACCTTGTCGCCTTCTTCCGTCCATTTCGAGTGTCCATCGAACTCCTTGGAAAGGCCGTCGGAAGCCTTACCGCTCCAGTTGCGGAGGATGATTTGGCCCCATGTGCCGCTTTTGCGGGGATCGACCGTCAGGTTGTAGCGGTCGTAAGCGTTGTTGCCGGACATGTAGTCGATGATGGCCAAGGCAATCGCCAACTTGGCGAAGTCCAGCTCCACCCGGCCGATTTTCTTGCTGTGGATTGGTTTGTCCGTGCCGTGGGGGCACGGTCGTTTCGTCGTTTGCAATGATGCAAGCATCGTCGCCCTCCTACGGCGCGCTTCGAGGAGAGCGATACCCCCCACTTGACGGGCCTTTCGGCCCGTGCGAAGGTGGAGGTGGATATCGGCTCGCTTCCTAAGAGCGCGTCGATCTGGGCCCGGGGCCGTTACAGCGGCTTTGGGCTCTTATTTTTTGTATCACGTACGGCTTTGGCTGTCAAGGAAAATTCTTGTGGTTAACGATTTATACCTTATATTCCGAATGTTAATGAATATGCGAGCAAATCAGTTTGTAGCTGATTTTAAGCCACTTATTCAACATGAACGGCCCAGCCATCAAACGGCAGCAAATGGATCTACCCCCAGAAGGGAATATATCCCGCGGTGCCACGAAATCCTTGCTGGGGGCTCTTGGGCTTGATCAGCCCCTGATTTACCGTGTCCCGGATGATGCGGGATACGGTGGCAGCATTGCGGGCTTCAACGGCAAAGCGTTGCCGTAACGACGCATTCGTCAACACCCGCGCTTCCGACACGTACTGCAAGCAGGCATGCTGGTAGCACCCGCGGATTCTGGTTGCAGCGTCCATGTCTGCCCAGGACTGGCGTGCATACAGGATTGCCCGGGTCGAGGAATCGGTCTCCTGGAAGTCCGGCGGCGGCAGGTGGTTCCGCTCAATCTCGCGAATCACTTTGTCGATGCCGGTTCCCATCTCTTCGCAAATCCGTAGTCGTCTGAGCAGGGAGGCAAGAGTCTCGTTTCGGGATCGCGGAGGCTCATCGATAAAGCGTTCCGTCTTGATCAGGGGCTTTCCGGGATTGGTGAACTCCACTCGATCGGGAAAAATCTCCACCGAGGGGCTGGCGCCGGTAACCGTGAGATCCTGGTGGATCAGGGCGTTAGCGACCAGCTCGCGAACGGCCAGCGGGGGATAGCCTGCCGACTGCCTGAGAGCGATTCCCACGCTCTCGTAACCGGGCAGCAGCCTATGAACGGACGATATGAGTTCTTCGAAACCAGTGGCATAGCCGATGTCGAAGGAGTTCTGTTCCGCCGGGGTTGCGCGATCCTGGCCCGCATAACGAACCACACGAATCGCCTTGCGCCCGACCGCATCGAAATCGGACAAGCGGTGCGCCATGCTGAGCGCCCCCAGGTTCGTGATTTCGTATCGGCCTCTGCCCGTGTCCGCAAGCAGCTTCTCTCGAGCGAGGCGGCCCAGGATCGTTTCATGGTCAGACGGCAACTGCTGCTGCGCCAGCTCGTAGTACTTACGGTAGTCGAGCAGGGCCAGGGCGTCCGCCCCGGAAACATCGCGCTTCGCGAAGGACTTCTCAAACGGCGCCGTACTGCCCTTGAGCCAGAGAAGACGCTCCTTCTCGGGGTAGTCGCGCAGCGGCCGATTCGACGAACCGACCCGAATCCAGGCGCCGCCCTGAAAGCGAACCGGCGTGCCAGGAGCGGGACAAACAATAAAAACAGCCAGGCGTTGGCCCTGGTAGACCGGCTCCCAGATCTCGAAGTGGACCCGCGGCGACAGTTGGCTGGCCAGCCAACCCTCGAATTCCTGATTGCCTACCTTCTGCCGGCGGGGTCTGAAATCCGTGCCGACCACGGAATGGTCGATATCGTCCACACCCCAGACGATATAACCGTAGTCTTGTTCCTGCAAGAACGCAGCATTCGAGACCGCCGAGATGGTCTCGCCGATTTTCCGTTCCTCGGAGAGGTTGCGCTTGAACTCCAGCCACTCGCACTCCTCCGTCTCCCGAACGAGGCGATCCAACAGGCGGTTCATCTCTTCAGAAGTCATTGGTTCTAATCAACTTGGATGAAGAAACACCTTGCCAAGCCCCTCGCAGTTACCGTATAATCACAAGAGTAGCATGAAATTTTCTAAAAATAACGCACATTCTCCCGTTCCTACCCCTTCTACTGATAATTCTAAAGGTATACTGTCACGATGATGCGTTCGATTCGATTGACGGAGGAGGATCGGGATTTTCTCCGCTCCGTCCTGACCACCTTGAACCTCACGCAAAAGGTGTTTGCCGATCGCGCCGGCGTCCCGCAAGGATGGCTCTCGGGAGTGATGGCCGGCAAGCGTCCGGCGGTCGAGCCCGAGATGCTAGCCCGCATGGGTAACGCTGCGGACACACTTTTGGGCGAGGCCGAGAAGGAGCTGAAAATCGCCGCCTCCGACGCGGAGTCGCTCCGCAAGGGTATCGCGCAGGTTTTTCGGATTCGCCAAGAAGCGCCGGCGTTGATTGCGCCTGTGGGGGGCGCAATTCCGACAGACGCTACAAACTTCATTGAACGCCAGCCCGAGATGAGCATGGCTCTCAACCTGCTCGACGGCACACCTTTCACTATGGCTGTCGAAGGGGGACCGCTAACCGGGAAGACCACCTTCCTGAGATGGTTTGAAGAGGAGGCGGAAAAGCGCGGTTTCGAAGTCGCGTACGTCGACTGCAGCGATTTGGCGCCGGTTCGTGAATCGAATGACGAGGAGTTGACGGCGTCATTCAACGGCATGCTCGGACAATTGACCGAGTACCTGGTCGAGGCATGGTCGCTGCCAGCAGTCAGGACGGACGGGATAGGGTTTATGAACTGGTGGTTGCGGATGAAAGGACCGCTGCTAGCTGGACGACCCCGGCCCAGGCTGCTCATTCTTGATGGAGTCACACGCCTCGGACCGGTCATCGGCGAGTACCTCCTCAAACTCGTGAGGAATATTCACAATGCCCGCGGGCCGGACGGCGTGGCCCTCAGCTTTGCTCTCGGCGTCGATGCCGATATCGTGAGAATCCAGTTCAACCCGACACGCTCTGACGCCTATTCGGTTGTCTGTCCTCGCTTTGTGATGCGACGTTTCGACGACGAGCAAATCCGATCGATGCTAGTGGCCATTGCTGGGGAACCTCTCGAAAAGGGCTGGGTAAGCGAAATCAAGACGTTGGCGAAAAATCGCCATTGCCAGCCCTATTTCGTCCACGCCGCCGCCAATTTCCTTAAAGCGCACCGATCCTTGGATGCGCTGCGTGAGGAGGTAGATCAATCGAGGGGCGCCTTCGAGGCTGTTGAGCTGAAGGAACGACTCATTGAGACCAGCCGATCACAATGCGACAGCAAGGAGATCGCAGATGCCTACGAGCGGCTAATCGCGGCCTGACCAGATGCGTGAAGAAATCCCCATTCCGGTCGGCGGCACGATTCCACGGGGTCACCTCTATGTGGAGCGCTCCGATGACACACTCTTCGCTACGCATGTCTCCACTCCCCGCTGGGTCAATCTTTACGGGGCCCGATTGATGGGTAAGTCCAGCATGGTTTTCCGCGCTCAAGACAAGCTGCGAGGCTCGGGGACCCGCACTGGTTACGTGAGCCTGGAGCAAGTTGTAACGGACGAATCGCGGCCTCCCGAACAGCGGGATTTTTTCGAAGGCTTGTACACCCTGTGGGAGGCCGACCTTGGCCTGGAAACCGGACTTGAGTCGAGCCTGTTGATTGGCGAGCCCTCTGCCGTGTTCGGCAGACTGATCGATCGTCTGCTGCTGGCCAACGGTCCGAACCCCCTGGTTCTGATTCTGGACGAAGTCGATCTGCTCACACGCCTGCCTTATGGCGCATCGATGCTGAACGCCATTCGCCAACTTCACGAAGCTCGCGCCCGCGAGTTTGTACGATACCAACGGTTGGTCCTCGTCCTAGTCGGCCTCCGTCCCCTAGCGGATTTCGTCAAGCCGGATCGGGGTGTGGCCGCTCAGTTCTGTGCCGGTTTGCGACTTCAGGATTTTGACGCCTCCACCGATGCCGTGGAGGCGATTGGCACGGCGTTGCCGGAGTTGGAGAACCGTGAAGCATTGGCCAGGCGAATCCTGTGGCATACAGGCGGCCAGCCGCTACTTACCATGCTAATGCTGGACAATGTGCGCCGCCGCGGGATGGCGTCGGTGGCTGAAGTCGACGCAGTCGCCTCTGAGTTCGCCTTGCGGAAGTCGGCAGATCCCGAAGTCCTTTTTGCCACTGCGCGAAGACTGATCCTCGACGACCGCCACGGCGCCCTGGCGGCTCTCTCGACTTACATGGGGTTGCTCAACAGTTCTCCGGAGTGCCAGAAGCCGGTTGCTCCCGGCGCGGAACTGCTGCAGGCAAGCGGCATCGTTCGGCTGAAGGATGGGAAGCTTGAGGTGAAGTGTCCCATCTTTGAGCGAGCTTTCGACCGCTCATGGGCGGAAGGAACTTTTTCGCAGGCAGGCACGGAGCGGCAGCGCTTGACGATTTCCACCGGCAGAGCGGGCCGCAAGAAGGTGTGCATCATCAACACCGGCGGAACGATCGGTATGGTGCAGCGCCGCGACACGGTGGTGGCTCCCGAATCCGCGGAAGAGTTTCTGTCGTATCATCCGGAGCTCCAGGAACTGGCCGACGTCGACTTCATCCAGATGTTCGTCCACGACAGCATCAACATCTATCCGAACGAGTGGAAGTCGCTTGCGCGGTATATCTACGACCAGCGCCGAAAGGGTTACGCTGGTTTTGTGGTGGCCCATGGCACCGATACCATGACATTTACCGCTTCGGCCGTGGCCTTTGCTTTGGGCCCGAACTTATCTTTCCCGGTGGTTTTCACTGGCGCCCAGACCACCCCGGACAAATACCACGGGGACGCAAGGACAAACCTGTATCGAGCCGTCCTGACCGCTCAACAGCAGTTGCACGAAACCGTCATCTGTTTCGGCGACCGCGTTTTCCGGGCATGCCGCGCACAAAAGCGCGACGACCAGCGCTTCGAGGGATTCGAATCCCCGACCTACCCGGAACTGGCCATCGTTACGGAGGAGGTCAATGTGCGCCGGGAATTGCTCCGGCCTGCGCCGCATCCAGGTGTCGACATCCAGCTTCAAAACGAGTTCCAGACCGGGGTATTGGAGATCGCGCAGTATCCCGGGCTCGAACCGGAATTCTTCACCAGCCTCCTACGGCCCTTGAACCAGGGCGACGGGCCTCGATGCAACGGAGTGATCATTCAAACCCTGGGCGCCGGCAACATCGCGACTCGCGATCCGTACTCGTTCCTGCCCTTTGTCCGGCATGCTGTGAAGGAACTCAAGATTCCGGTCCTCGTGACGAGTCAGTATCCACCCGATCCTGAATCCTATAAGAAGTATTCGCCCGCCCAAGCACCGGTGGAAGCTGGAGCGATCCATGCGGGCAACATGACATCCGCCGCCGCGGTCTCGAAGTTCCGGTGGGTGCTGGCCCAGGTGAAGAATGTGGACGATCACGAGGAGCGAATCGAACAAATCAGGCACATGATGGTCGAGATCGATTATGTAGGTGAGCTGGCCAAACCAACGAAGAAATAGGAGAGAGGCACATGGCCGGAAGTCAAAAGGGCGTTCTTGTCATTTACACGGGTGGGACGATTGGCTCGAAGCCGAGAGACCCCGACCCCGACAGCCCGCAGGTGGTAGTGCCGTGGGAGGAATTGCAGGCGGCCACGCCGGAGTTGCTCAGACTATTGCAGCGTGGACTGCGGGTGGACTGCAAATCAATCGAGCCGCTCGATTCGTGCAACATCGGGCCGAAGGAATGGCAGCAGATCGCGGGCATGATTCGCGACAGCTACGACGAATATGAGGGATTCATGGTCCTTCACGGCACGGACACCATGGTCTACACCGCGTCCGCTCTCAGCTTCATGCTCCGGGAACTGGGCAAGCCGGTGATCCTGACCGGAGCGCAACGTTCCGCCATGGTGGACGTTCGCAACGATGCCACGCAAAACTTCATCACATCCGTATTGTTGGCGGCGCCATCCTTCAGCAAGATCCCGGTGGTTCCGGAGGTCTGCATTTATTTCGGAGGCAAGCTATACCGGGGCAACCGGACCATCAAGCGGGACACGGCGGGGTACGATGCGTACGAGAGTCCCAACATCCCGCCGCTCGGCGAGGTGGGTGACAAGATCGTGATCCACGAAGACCTGATCCGTCCCGTTCCGCCACCGACACGGCGCTTCAACGTACGGACTCAGCTTGACATGAACGTGACCACGATCCTGGTGTATCCTGGCCTGCAGAATACGGATTTGGCCAGACGGCAATTGGAAGGCATCATCGCAACTCCGTCGATTCGCCCTGACGGCCTGAAAGCCGCCATCGTGCTTTCGTACGGATCCGGAAACATCCCAACTCTCTGGCCCGACTTTCTGAAGAGCTTCCAGGAAGCTCGTGAGAAGGGCGTGGTCGTAGCAAACGTCAGCCAATGCAGGCGCGGAGGAGTGGAACTCGGCATCTATGAGACCAGCGCCCTCCTGCTGGAGCTTGGTTTCTGCGGCGGAAGCGACATCACGCTGGAGGCGGCGCTTTGCAAGTTGATGTCTCTCCTGGGCGATCCGGATCTGACCCAGGAAGAGGTTGAGGAGGCCTATCAGAGATCGATTGCAGGCGAGCAGAGTTTCTCCACCTACGTCACCAAGTATCCGATGAAGCCGGGTGTCCTGGAGAGGGACAAGTCCGGGGTCAGTCTTCGGGTGCCCGGCCGTCCCATCGAGGGAGGCTGGACTCCGAATCGCGTGGACCGTGCTCTGCTGCGGTTTCGCGGCGCTTCGGTCGCACACGCCAAGCGGGGTCCCGTGGCGTTCCGTGTGTTCATGAACCTGGATAAGCCGGAGGATGCATCGACGGACCACCCGGGGTTCGTCGGCACCTTCAAGAAAGAGCCGCAGGAGACCGGGATCATCGTATTTGATGTGACCCGTGTGTTAGTTGCTTTAACGAAACCGGGCGACCGCGCCAGTTTTACCATCTTCCTCGATACCGATGAAGCTTCGCTTTCCTGGAGGGAAGTTGAAGTCGCGGTGGTTGCCCGCGAGGCGGCGGTCTAAAGTGGCATCGCTTGCCGAGGAACTGCGCCGGGCAGAGAAGCTTCTTTACCCGCCCGAGGCATTGCCTGAGCCGGTCCGCAGAACCGTTACCTTTTTGACCGAACGCGATATATGGTTTCAGCTCAACCGTAATCACCCCGTGCGAAGCTGTAGAGACGCCGCGAGCAGACGCAGGCGCCTCGGCCATGAAGGCATCCCCCTGTGGGACGAATTCAAATCGTTCTTCGGGAGATTCATCAACGCGAGCGGGAAGTCTCAATTCGTGGTGGGCCACTGCCGGGGAGATCGCATCCTGAATCTGACCCTTCTGGCTCGAAGCTTGAACGCTCAAACCATCTCCGAGCGTCTGCCCGCCGACGATCTGCAACGATTAGGCCTCGAGTATGGTCTCATCAATCCTTTTGTCGGGTCTTTTCAACCCGGGAATCTCGACCCGTTGATTGAGCAGTCGCCCATCTTGCAGGTCTTCGATTCGGAGCTAATGTCGCGGATTGGAGTTCCCGGAACGGTGATGACCAACGCCGGAGATCTTACCTGGGCCGTCGAATTTTTCGCCGATGAACTGGCGCGAACGGTGGACCAGGCTATCATCGCAGAGATCGCCGAACCCGATCCGGAAGAGGCGCCCCGCATCCCCGGCCTCCGCAACCCCAAGTCGATCGGCATCATCACGGGCAACGCACCGGATTCCGGCATCATTCTGTGGACCAAGGTGAACGATTGGGTCAGGCAGCTATTGGGAAGAAATTCAGCCGGGGACGTATCGATGCCGCCGGTGGTGGTGCATTCGATTCCCGAAATGGGTCTCTCGATGGAGCTCGACCGGCGGGAGGAGTTCGTCTGGAAGGCCCTGAGGGAGGCAATTCTCGCGGTCAGCCGCGCCGGCGTCAAGTTTTTGGCGGTCGCGGACAATACGACTCAGTATTTCGCACCGGAGATCCGAATTTTGTGTGGAGAGACGGGAATTGAATTTGTCTCCCTGCCAGAAGCCGTAGCCGCTTTCCTTCGCCGGGAAGGCCACTCGAAGATCGCGCTGGCCGGCATCCGGTGGGTTGCCGATTTCGAGCAGAACTACAGCGCATACCGCGAGCCGCTCCGGGGCATCGAGGTCGAACGGCCGGGTGAAGAGGCTTTGCAGGCGCTGAGTGACCTCGCGTACCAGGTAAAGCGAGAAGGCGCGACCGAGGCCGGCTTGAACCGCCTCCGCGATATTCTTCGGCAGTACGTCAAATCCGACGTAGTGGTGCTCGCCTTGACCGAGCTTTCGCTTCTCGTCGACCGTCAACGCATGAAGAGCACCAAGACACTCATCGATCCGATGAACATCTACGCAGAAGCGTTGGCGAGACGGTACCTGGGGCTGGCGGTGTAGCTGGCAGCTCTTGCCAAGCCGCGATCGGCATGTTCAACCAGTTCTCGGGCATAAACGCGGTGCTGTATTACCTGAACGACATCTCCGGGACTCACCAGGATCTGCTGGTGTGGTGCCTGGTGGGATTCATCGCATTCTTCGCGTTTTCTCAGGGAGCGGTGATCTGGGTGTACCTGAGCGAAGTCTTTCCTACGCGGGTGAGGGCCAAGGGCCAGAGCCTGGGCAGCTTCACTCACTGGATCATGAATGCGCTCATCTCGGGCATTTTTCCGGTGCTGGCGGCATTCTCCCGGGGAGCGCCGTTCGTGTTCTTCGCGGCGATGATGGTGGTGCAGTTCTTTGTGGTGCTGGCGACTTATCCCGAGACCAAGGGCTACTCACTCGAAGAGATGCAGAAGAAGCTGGGGATCGAGTAGCCAGACTGCTTGCTGTGATAGCATCGGGCTTTGGGAAAAACGACAGTCGGGAGCCCGGCACCGATCGCGATCCTTCTGGCGGCAGTCGTGTTCCTCTGCTTCTCTCCGGTCCTGCGCAACGGCTTCACGGGATACGACGACCCGGACTACGTTACGGACAACGTCCACGTAAACACGGGGCTCTCCCGCCAGAACTTCGTATGGGCGCTGACGTCGGCGCACTCTAGCAACTGGCACCCGCTGACGTGGATCTCGCACCAGATCGACTGCAGCTTGTTCGGCCTGAATCCGGCCGGACACCATCTCACGAACCTGCTGCTTCACACCGCCAACACGGTGCTGCTCTTCCTGTGGCTGAGCGGGGCGACGGGTTTTCGAGGGCGGAGCGCTTTCGTGGCGCTGGTATTCGGCCTCCATCCGCTGCACGTGGAGTCGGTCGCCTGGGTAGCGGAGCGGAAGGATGTGCTGAGTACCCTGTTCGGGATGCTGACGCTGCTGGCGTACAGTGCGTACGTCCGGCGGCCGGCGGTCTCGCGCTATGCGCTGGTCGCGGGGCTATTCGCCGCGAGCCTGCTGGCCAAGCCCATGCTGGTCACGCTGCCGCTGTTGCTGCTGTTGCTGGATTGGTGGCCGCTGGGCAGGACAGGTGTGAGGCGCGCCATCCTCGAGAAACTCCCGCTGGTGGCCCTCTCGGCGCTCTCCATCGCCGCGACGGTGTGGGCGCAACGCCGGGGCGGCTCGGTGGTGACGATCGAACAACTGCCGCTCGCACTGCGCCTCGAGAACTCGGCGGTCTCCTGCATCCGATACCTCTGGAAGACTATCTGGCCGGTGGATCTCGCGGCGTTCTACCCGTTCCCGTTCCACGGAGTTCCGTCCTGGGCGTGGATCGCCAGCCTTCTGGCGATCGCCGCGGTCTCAGGGCTGGCCGTTGCTGCCGGGCGGCGGCATCCGTGGCTGGCGGCCGGCTGGTTCTGGTACGGGTTGACCCTGCTGCCGGTGATCGGGATCGTGCAGGTGGGGCTGCAGGCCATGGCCGACCGCTACATGTATGTGCCGATGATCGGGCTGCTCATCGCCGTGACTTGGGAAGTGGCACAGGCATTCTTGCCTGTGTGGTTCTCGCGTTCCGCCGCACTGCTGGTGTTAGGGTTGTGCGCCGTCTTGTCGTGGCGGCAGATCCAGGTTTGGGAGGACGGTGTTTCGCTCTTCACCCACGCGCTCGAAGTGACCCAGGACAACTTCCTGGCACACGATAACCTGGGAGTCGAACTCGACAATCGCGGCCGCTTTGAGGAGGCGCTGGCGCACTACCGCGAAACGCTGCGCATCAAGCCCGGCGACCGCCGCGGGGAGCAAAACTACGCCCAGGCGAGCTTCGCGAAAGGCGAGCGGCTATTCGAGTCGGGCAAACTGGACGAAGCGCTCGCGAGCTTCCGTGAAGGTATCCGGTACCGGCCACGCGACGCCTTGGCGCGAACCCAGATGGGCAAGATACTGACGCAGCAGCGCCACTTACCCGCCGCCATCGCGGAGCTTCGGACCGCGCTCGCGATCGACCCCACGCTGGCCGCCGCGCACATGGGACTGGGGGTCGCGTTCGCCTGGTCCGGACAAGCCGCCGAGGCCGGGCGGGCGTTTGCGGACGCGTTGCGCTACGAACCCACCAATGTCGAGGCACATTACGATCTCGGCCTGGTGATGGCTTCGATGGAGCGCAATGCGGAAGCGCTCGAATCGTTCGAAGCCGTGCTGCGGCTCAAGCCCGATTACGGTCCGGCTCACGCGGCGCGAATCGAAGCGTTGTATCGGATGGGACGGTACGAAGAGGCGTGGCGCGCGGTGCTGGATGCGCGAGCGGTCCACGTGGAGGTGGATCGGGGTCTGGTTGCGCGGGTCGCGGCGCGCCAGGGGCGGTAAGGTCACGTGCGGTTGTGCCGCAAATTGTCCATCGCCCAGCAGTACTCAATGACCAGGAACGGGATCCATTCGGGAACATGCTTCTTAAGGAGGATCCATATTCCAAGGATCAGGGCCAGCGTTTCGACGATCCAAAAAATCGCATCAAAGACCTCCTCGTGGCGGGATCGGTCCTCGTTGTTGGTTATATAAGTCAGGAATCTCCACATGGCCTCGGCCCAGACGAGCTGGCAAAGTCGTTACTGAGTGGGCTCCACCAGGTTGAGGCGCTTTTCGAGCAGCAGGAGCCGGTCTTCGAGCACTCCCAGACGCGCCATCAGAGAGGCCATCTCCGCCTCCTGCTGGCTCAATCGCAGGCGATTCGATTCAGCATAGCCGTAGAGCGCCTGCAGCAACTTCGATTCGCTGGCCTTCATGGCTGCCAGCAGCTCATTCCGCAAGCCTGATACCGCTTCGTCCATATCCTGCTTGGTCACCGGTGCGTGGCCGTTGGTCATTTTTCACCTCCGCTAGTTCAGATCGCCTTCACTGCTGCGAAGCGCCCGGACCACCTTCTTGTCCGGGGTCACCTCAATCAACTGTACTACCTTCGGCCACTCCTCGATGGGACGGTTTCGGGAAATGTCTTCGAAATTGGCGACGACGGCTTCTTGCAGACGGCCGGCGAAGATGTTCTCACCTTCGGCGCGCCGCCTTGCCGCAGCTAAAGACGTGAACTCAACAAATCGGATGTGATCGCGCTGGATGGGGTCCAGGGATTTCGGGGTGATCGTCCGGGAGACGATCGCACGGTATTTGGGTTTTCGAACCCTGGCGTGGCGAGGGCCCAATCGTTGGAGTAAGATCATGCTTGCGCTAACGGCTCTTCACGGGCGGGTTAGCGAGGATCGGGAACGGTACCAGACGCATGTCCAAATTTCTTTCGATGCTGGTTGCAGCGGTGCTGCTGTTCGGGCAGGACAGCCCTACCGACCCGGCGGTACTCGCCAAGCAGTTGATGGATAAGCGCGACTATGACGGCGCACTCCCGGCGTGGCACGCGGTGCTCGAAAAGGCCGTGCCGGCCGGCGACCGCAAAGGGGAAGCGCACGCCTGGCTCATGATCGGCAACTGCCTGACCGGGAAGCAGGAATTGACTAAGGCGGTGGATGCGTTCGACTTATCGGTGAAGGCGGCGGAGGCGGCGGGCGACAACGCCGCGCTGGGCGACGCGCTGGGCGCGCAGATGCGGGCCGAGTATGGCCTGGGGCGGTTCGACGACGCGGAAAGGCACGCCCGCAGGGCAGGCGAGGCATACGCCGCAGTGGGCAACCTGGCGCTGGTGACAGGGATGAAGGTCAACGTGGCGGTGATGCTGGGCGAAAAAGGCGACATGGATGGTAAGGCGACACTGTTGCGTCAGGCCATTCGCGAGGCCGAGGCCGGCGGGTTCGACAATTACCTGGCCAACGCCCTGAATAATCTCGGAGTACTGTACGTCGACCAGGGGGACTACGAGCGCGGCATCCAATATCTAAGCCGCGCCAACGAGATCGCGTCCCGCAAATCTCCTGGCGATCACAGCCGGGCGGCTATGTTCCGGACTAACCTCGGGGCGATGCACGGTTACCTGGGTCACACCAGGCAGGCTCTCGATGAGTATGCCAAGGCCGAGGTCGAGGCCACTGCGGCGGATGACCAGTCCGTTCTGATGGGTATCCGGGCCAACCGCGCGTGGCTGTATGCCCATAACGGCAATTACACCCGGGCGCTGGCCGAGGTTCAGCCGGTGATCGAGTATTTCGACAAAAGCGACCAGCGTCGCGATGCCTACGTGCCGTTCACCCAGCAACTGCAGTGGCTGCTTCAAACCGGCCGGTACAAGGAGGCGGTGGCGCGGGGGGAAATGTTGCTGCCGGAAGCGCGCGGGCTGGGACCGGAGGTCGTGCGCAAGCTTTTGAGCCCGCTGGGCGACGCGTACGACGCCGTGGGCCGGTTTGAAGATGCCCGCACGGCGTACCTGGAAGCGATAGCGGCCATCGAATCGGTGAAGCTCTCGGGGGGCGAGGACGAGAGGGAGGGCTTCTTCCACCAAAAATGCGGACCCTATCTCGGGATGGCGCGGCTTCTGCTGCGCGACTCGAAGCCCTTCGAGGCGCTGCAGTACACCGAGCGGGCCAAGGCCCGGCTGCTGTTGGACGTGCTGCGCGGCGCTCGGACGGAGATCAACCGGGTGATGACGGAGGAAGAGAAACATCGCGAGCACGAGTTGACGAATCAGATTTCGAGACTGGACGTGCAGTTGGCGCGCGAAGGGACGCATGCAACCACCGAGAGACTGACCCGCAGAGCCCTGCTCCAATCGGAGATGGACTCGCTAATGGCGGAACTGTACCGCAAGCATCCGGAGTTGCGGGCGCAGCGCGGGGAATACCGGCCGTTGACGGAGTCGGACCTGGTGAGTCTGCTTCCGGATGCGGAAACAGCACTGGTGGAGTTCGCCATCACGCAGCGCGGAGCTTTCGTCTTCACAGTGACCCGGGAGGCGGCGGGCACGCCGCGCGTAGAGGCGCATCCGTTGCAGATCGAGGGCCTCGCAGAGGCAGTGAAAGCGTTCCGGGCGCAACTGGCGAATCGCGATCCGGGCTACCGCGGGGCCGCGCGGGCGTTGTACGAGCGAGTGCTTGGCCAGTCCGCGGCGCTGCGCAACAAAAAGCGGCTGGTGATTGTTCCCGACGGTCCGCTGTGGGAGGTGCCGTTTCAGGCGCTGGTTTCCCCGCACGGCAGGCATTTAATCGAGGAATCGACGATTTTTTACGCGCCGTCGCTGTCGGCTGCGCGCGAGATGCGGGCGCTGCCGCGAGCTCCTGCCGACCCATCGCGGA
>OMOG01000721.1 GCA_900290305.1 Candidatus Sulfopaludibacter sp. SbA4 | reverse complement strand
GGTACTGGCATCGCCAGCAACAGCCAGTGCGCCATCGCCGGGGCGGGCAGTTCGGTGAGCGCGGCCGGCAACACGTTGACGTTGACGCTGGTGGTGACGTTCGCGCAGAGCTTCGCCGGGAATCAAGTTGTTTATGCGGCGGCGCGCAGCGTGGCACTGAGTTCAGGTTGGCAGGCCGTGGGGTCGGTGACTGTGCCATGACTCGTCGGCAGGCGCGTACCATGATGCTGGACTGGGAACGTGGACCAAATGTAAGAGATCGAAGTCCAAATTCGCGTCGGCCGGATGCTCGTCAGGGGCCCTGCCGGGAGGTAGGTTTATGAACATCGCGAGTGTTCTTGATTCCCGTCGCCGTGCTGGGACGGTGGGCTTGCCGGTGAGTCAACGATCGGCGCGTGGAGATCAAGCGCTGCAGGCTCGAAAGAGACGTGGCCCGCGGCCATGGTTAGCGTCAGCGAAAGGGCTCTGGCTGGCGGCGTTGCTGCTGGGCATGTCCGTTGTCTCATCGGCGCAAACGGTCACTATCACCGAGTACGCGGTGCCAACCTCCAGTAGCGGTCCCGTTAGCATCACGTCGGGGCCGGATGGCGCGCTCTGGTTTACCGAAAGTGACGGCAACAAGATCGGGCGGATCACGACGGCTGGCGCGATCACCGAGTACGCCGTGCCGATTGTCGACAATAGTCTCAGCGGTTTCGATTCCATCACGGCGGGGCCGGATGGCGCGCTCTGGTTTGTTGAATATTTCGTCAACAAGATCGGGCGGATGACCACGGCAGGGGTTTTCACCGAATACCCTGTGCCAACGGCCGGCAGCGAGCCCTACGGCATCACGGCGGGGCCGGATGGCGCGCTCTGGTTTGTCGAATATTACGGCAACAAGATCGGGCGGATCACTACGGCTGGGGTCATCACCAACGAATACCCCAAGCCGAATGGCCTCCTCCCTAACGGCATCGCGGCGGGGCCGGATGGTGCGCTTTGGTTTACCGAACAAGCTAGGATTGGGCGGATCACCACAGCTGGGGTGATCACCGAGTACCCCGTGGGACCTGTCGACGGCTTTCCTGAAGGCATCACGGCGGGGCCGGATGGTGCGCTCTGGTTCACTGAAGATAACGGAAAGATCGGGCGGATCACCACGACTGGGGTGATCACCGAGTACGCGATCCCAACAGCCGGCAGCAACCCTCGGGACATCACGGCGGGGCCGGATGGCGCGCTCTGGTTTACCGAGGGTGACGGCAATAAGATCGGGCGGATCACCACGACTGGCGTGATCACCGAGTACGCGATCCCGACGGCCGGTAGCATTCCTTCTGGCATCACCGCGGGGCCGGATGGTGCGCTCTGGTTTACCGAAGGCCTCGGCAACAAGATCGGTCGCGTCTCCTTCAGCAACAACACCCCGACCATCACTTCCCTCAATCCCTCCACCGCCGCGGCAGGCGGACCCGCCTTTGCCCTCACCGTCAACGGCACCAACTTCAGCAGCGGCGCGACGGTGCAGTGGAACGGCACGGCTCTCACTACCTCTTTCGTCAGTTCCACTCAGCTGACGGCGACTGTGCCGGCCAGCCTCATCGCGAGTGCCGGCACTGCGGTGGTGGCTGTCGGGTCGGCCAGCGCCCCGTTCACCGTGAACCCGCCAAATCAGCCGTGCACATTCAGCGTTTCGCCATTGAGCGCCGTCTTCGCCGCCAGCGGCGGGTCCAGCAGCATTACAGTCACCGCTTCCCGTACCGACTGCACCTGGACCCCTACCAGCACTCAGTCCTTTATTACTTTCTCCGGCAATACTTCGATCACCGGCAGTGGAACGATCGACTACAACGTGAGCGCCAACAACACGGCCAGCCGCACGGGCGCCATTACTGTCGGCGGAGCGATCTTCAACATCACGCAGGGCGGCACTACCTGCACCTATTCGTTGCCCAGCGCCGGGCAGGCGTTCACCGCGTCCGGCGGCAACGGCACAGCCGCCATCCTGGCGCCGCCGGGTTGCAATTGGAGCGCCACGAGCGGTGTCCCGTGGGTGACGATCAATCCTCCGGGCGGCGGGTCGAACGATGGAAGTGTGTCGTATACCGTGGCGGCGAATCTATCGGGCGCGGCACGCACGGGCACCATCACCATCACTTTCACCAACGCCAACCTGCCCTATACGGTGTCGCAGGCGGGAAACGCGAATACGGCGAGCTGCACGGCCAGCGTTCTGTCGGCGCCGCAGGTGGCTCTCGAAGGGCGCACGGAAGTGCTGGGAGATTACCTGCTGAGTTGCAGCGGACTGACTGGCGCGCTGACGACCGACATCTCGCTGGCGCTGAATACGGACGTGACTAATGCGCTCAGCGGGGGCTTCACGGACGCTGTCTTGTCGGTCAACGGGACTGCCAGCAGAACGGGCAAGTGGCGGGTTACAACTCACTCCGTTGGCCCGGAGTTGCGATCGTCCCGGCGGCCAATGGCACGGCTACCGTGCGGATTTCCAGGGTGCGGGCCGATGCCAGTGTGTTGACGCTGGCGACCTCGGGACTTCTTCTGCCGTCCTCCATTACCGGGCAGGCAACCGTCGGCGGCGTGCCGGTGAACGGGGCGCTGCAGACCATGGCGAACGCCAGTCAGTCGCTGATCTTCACCAGGAGCCAGGCGAATCCGCAAACGGGCGGCGCACAGACCAGCATTCCGCTGCTGTTTCAGGAGAGCTCGGCGGCTGCGTTCACGGCCAACTCGACGCGGCTTCGCATGGTGCTGAGCAACCTGCCGGCGTCGGTGCAGGTGTACGCGCCGGTGTATCCCGTGGAAGGCGCGGCGAACGCGCAGTTGTTCTCCGCCGATGCCACCGGAGCGGGCGGATCGCCGGAGGCGGGAAGTGCGTTTGCCGGAGGGACGTACCAGCTTTTGACGCCCAACGGGGGCACCGTCACGGCGACGTGGGTGGTGTTGGCAGCCGACCCCACCAAGATCGAGACGTTTACGTTTCCGCTGCTGGTGCTGAACGCCGCGACCGGCGATCTGAACACGATCCAGGTGGCGGGGAGTTTGGCGCCGGTGAGCGACGTGAGTGTGCCGAGCGCCACCGCGCCGGTACCTCGCTACCGCGACTTTTCGGTGCCGCAGAAGCTCACGAACCTGCGCGTGACCACAGTCCTATCGCAGGTGACCCCCGCACCCTCGTTTATGTCAGTTGCAGCCAAGGCCCCACTGACCGGAAACGCAGGGGTTGCGGTGGGTTCGAACTTGACCTTCACCAGCCAGGTGATCAATGACACTTCCGATCCGACGCAGGTGGCGACCAATGTGATCATCCGGGACAATCTTCCGACGGGAATGATCCTGCTCAGTTGTACGGCTAGCGGCGGCGCGGGTTGCGGCGCCGGGGCGGGCAACCAGGTCGTGGAGAACTATGGAACGCTGGGCCCGGGCCAGAGCGCGACGGTGACGGTGATGGCGCAGGTGGGTCCGTCGTTGGCGGCCGGGACAGTGGTGGAAAATCCGGTGAGCGCATCGAGCGACGAAGTGAATCTGGATTTGCTCGCGAGCACGTCGAGCGTGAGTTTCACCGTGGCCGGAACACCTGTGGTAGCGAGTGTCACGCCGGCCTCGGGAAGCGGCAGCACGCAGAGTTTCACGTTTCAGTTCGCGGACGCCTCCGGATACCAGACTCTGTCCGTGGTGAATGTGCTGTTCAGCAACGTCCTGGATGGGCGGAGTGCCTGTTACCTGGCGTACGAGGTGCAGGCGAATAAGTTGGACTTGGTGGATGACGCGGGGGATGCGGGCGGCCCGTACAGTTCGGTAGTGCTGGGGAGCACGAGCACGATTCAGAACAGTCAATGCGCGGTGGGCCTGACCTCGGCATCGGGAAGCGGGACGACGTTGACGCTGGTCCTGAACATCGGCTTTAAGACGGGGTTCGGAGGGGATCAGGTCACCTTTGTGGCGGCGCGCGACCAGGGCACGGGCAGCTCGGGCTGGCAGCGATTAGGCGTGTGGCAGGTGCCGTTTACGCCCAGCCAGATCGGGGTGACGGCGACACCGGCGCGCGCGGCTGCGCCCTCGGGCACCAGCCAGCAGTTGACGTTTACCTTCACCGACACCAAGGGGACGGGGGATTTCGGGATCGGCAATGTGCTGATCAACAATTACATCGACGGGCGGCAGGCGTGCTACCTGGCCTATGTGGCTTCGACCAACACGCTCATACTAATCGACGACGGAGGCGATGCGGCCGGGCCGTATGCGGGGTCGATGGTGCTGAACGGGGGCTCGGGGAGCATCCAGAACGGTCAGTGCATGGTGAGCGGAGCGGGATCGGCGGTGGCGTCCTTACCGTATACCATCAAAGTGACTTTGAACATCACGTTCCAGGCAAGTTTCAGGGGGAATCGGGTTCTGTATGCCGGCGGCCGCGATAGCGCCGGGGGAAACAATACCGACTGGCAGTCGGTGGGGACCGTGAGCGTGCAATAGCTGCACGAATCGCTCGGTGGTCCGATCTCCTTGGGTCGAGCTGTGGGGCAGACTTCAGTCTGCGGCGGGCTTCAGCGCGCACTCCCGCGAACGATATGAGAACTGCGGCAGGCGGACTGAAGTCCGCCGCAGGCTGAAGTCTGCCTA
The DNA here is from genome assembly GCA_900290305.1 of Candidatus Sulfopaludibacter sp. SbA4. Lineage (GTDB taxonomy): Bacteria > Acidobacteriota > Terriglobia > Bryobacterales > Bryobacteraceae > OMOG01. Next base: position 1,030 of record OMOG01000721.1, on the reverse strand, counting down.
CCGAAACTCACCGAGATGTCCGTTAAGTGAACAGCATTGCCGCTAACCTCGATCACACGAGGCAGGGGCTGACCACCGTTAACTCTCGCCTATGTGCCTGGCCGATTCAATCGCCGCGACAGCAGCCTTTCCCGAATGCCGTCGTTCGGGCATCGCTGTTCGTTTTCCGCCTGGACGCTCTTGGCGACGCCGGAGCGCCGGGTCAAATAGCTGGAGACGGTGCCGGGGTGACGCAAAACGTAGCGATCACCGCATAGATGTCGCCCAACGCAACCGACGGGTACTGCTGTGCGATTTCCTCGGGCGTTTCTCCCTCCCGAAAAGCAGCGACGAGAGTATCGAGCGTCACACGGGTTCCACCGACCCGGATGACTCCATCCGCACCCAGATTCATGGGAATCGTTTCGACGGTGTCCAACTCTGTCATCCCTGGCTCCTGCCTCTTAGACTACCACCGGCTTGCGGCTAGCGCCGGCCCAGCGGGAATGCGATGCCGAGCAGAAAGTCGAGCTGTTGCCAGTTCCAGCGAATGGGGTCGAGGAAGCCGCCGAGAGTATCGGAGTGCCAGCGGGTGTAGCGGATTTCGGGTGCGATCAGGAGCCGGCGGGTCCGGAATTCGATACCGGCGGCCACTGACGGCGCAATCGCGTTGCGATTCCTGAGGAGCTGGGGCTGGTCCGAGGACGATTCCTTTACCGGCTGCGGATTCGTCAAGTAGAAGTTGTCGTACAGGGTCTGGGTTTCGTTCATGCCGGCCAATCGGCGATAGGTCCCTCCCATGGCGATGTAGGGCCCGAACGATCGGCGGTGAATGATGCTCCACTTCAACAGGACCGGCACTTCCACTGACGCGCCGGTGCCGCGGAAATGCGTGAATGACAGGGAAAAGGGGAAGGCCCAGTTGTCATAGTCGTAGCCAAAGCGGCGATACTGAACTCCGAGGGAAAGGCTCAGGCGGCTGCCGAGTCGTGTCCCGACGGTTCCTCCGGCCACATAGCGGCGGGTTGCCGATTCGGATTGGAATCCGCCG
>OMOG01000044.1 GCA_900290305.1 Candidatus Sulfopaludibacter sp. SbA4 | reverse complement strand
AGTTGGAGAACCGCAATTTCACCCTGGAGTACGAGTCCGACATTCCGCAGCGCCTCGGCTTAGGAGGGTCAAGCGCCATCATCACGGCGTCGCTGCGCGCCTTGTGCCAATACTACCGACTCGACATACCTCTTCCCGTCCAGGCAAACCTGGTCTTGGAGACGGAGACCAGGGAACTCAACGTTCCCGCCGGGCTCCAGGACCGTGTAATTCAGGCGTACCAGGGCCTGGTTTATATGGATTTCTCGCGCGACTTGATGGAGTCGCGCGGCTATGGCGAGTACGAGCGGATGGATCCCGCGCTTCTGCCCAACGTATATGTGGCATGCCGCACCTCGCTCAGCGAAGGCACCGAAGTGTTTCACGGCAACCTCCGCGAGCGCTGGCATCGCCGCGATCCGGAAGTCGTGGAAGCCATGACCCTGTGGGCCAGTTATGCCGAGCAGGGCCGCGAATGCCTGCTGCAGCGGGACTATGAGCGGTTGAAGGAGTTGGTGAATGCCAATTTCGACCTGCGCTCGCGCATCTACCAGATCGACAGGGGTAACCTCGAAATGGTTCACACGGCTCGCCAGGCCGGGGCGACCTCGAACTTTGCCGGATCGGGAGGAGCGATCGTCGGCACTTATGAAGATGAGGCCATGTTTGCCCGCTTGACGGAGCAGATGAAGGGGCTTGGCGTGGAGGTAGTCAAACCCCGGATCGTGTAGGGCCGCTTACTTACGTGCGCGGCTCCGAGGATTCAGTGCGTTAGGGAGCCGCGACCGTCAGAAGCACGAATGCACACGAATGAACACAGCGCGAAGCCGCAAGCAAAGCTGGCTGAACCGGTGCGATGCAGACGAATGGCCGAAAAATGAGAGAAGCCGATCTTATCCGCGTTCATCTGCGTTCATCTGCGTTCATCTGCGGCCCATATTGCCTGGCTGAGGCGACGCGCAGATCCCAAGAATGAACGCAGATGAACGCGGATAAGACAAAAGCGATGCCGAAACATAGTCTGTTCGTGTTCATCCCTTCTCAGGGAGCGGTTTCACGGGTCACTGTTGCGGCCGGGCCGAATACTTCTCGTACAGTTGCTTCTGCCTTGTGTCCAGACTGGCCGGCTTGCCGCCAATGAAGACCAGGTTGACCTTGGTGGTTGCCTCCATTGGATCTCCGTCGGCCACGATCAGGTCCGCCGCCTTTCCTTCTTCGATCGAACCGAGCCGATTGGCCACTCCGAAGATCTCGGCCGGGCTCAGCGAGACTGCCCGGTACGCTTCGTCCTGCGGCAGTCCAAACGGAACGGCTGCCGCGGCTTGAAACGGAAGGTTGCGCGATTTCCGGGCGCTGAAAGTGGCTATCGAAAACTTGACTCCAGCCTTGTACAACTCCGCCGGGGTAGTGAATGACCGGTCATAGGCATCGTCGTCATCCAGCGGCAAAGTGAGAGTGGGTCCCAGAACCACCGGAATGTTGTGGGATTTGATCAGCGGAATTACCTTGTAACACTCGTAGGCATCGGCGAGTATGATCCGGATCTTCTGCGTGTCCGCGAATTCGATGGCTTCCCGGATCTCGCGCTCGCGCACCGCCGTGACAAACAGCGGAGTGGCGCCGTCCAGCACCGGAATCATGGCTTCGTACCGGAGGTCCGGCTTGAAACCGGCGGCTTTCGCGAGCTTCGCCTGGCGGTAGGTACGGGCCTCGTCGAAGAAGGTGTTGAGGACTGCCATCTTGCGATCGTAGTCTTCCTTCGCCTGCTCGTACGGGATGGGCTCCGGCGGAGACGGATCGTCATCCGAATCGTCGTCCTCATGCGGACGAACCGGCCTGGTCACGATCGCCGGAAAACGCAGATGAATCGCCGCGGAGGGCACCACTACCATCTGGTCGTTGGCGGAGCCATCCAGGTGAATCAAAGACATCTGCCCCGAGATCAATTCGCCCTCCGGCATCTCGATCACGCTGGTGACGCCGTTGGCGCGGGATGCGGGGATGTGCTCGCTCGAAGGGTTCACCGCGGTGGCCGCGCGGAGTTGCGGGTTCAGCAATCCCAATTCCTGGGCATCCGTGGCCTGTCCGGCCGACGTGCTGTCCAGGCCCAGCATCGAGGCGGCGTCGATCATCCCCGGATAGACCTGCTGGCCGTGAATGTCGATGGTCTTGAATCCCTCCGGCGCGGTGAGATTCTTGCCTACTCCCACGATCTTCCCGTTCCGCACCAGTACCGAGCCGTTTTCGATAACCGGTCCTGAGATCGTGTGAATGGTGCCGCCCTGCAGAACAAAACCCTCGCTCGGCGGAGATTGTGCAAAGGCCGCCGGGAGGCTGAGGAGCGCGGCGCAAATAACCCAGTTGGTCACGGTATTCTTACCATCGTACCGCCGAACCGGAGCGGGTGCTTAACCGTTCCGGAGAATGGGTGCGCGACATAAAAGTGGAAGATCTGCCAGAGTGCTGCACTTCTGGGCGAATCTGAGCGTACTCTATACTTGCGGAAGCTGCCCGGTGGTGGGGCAGACCCCCTGGTCCGCGGGCGACCCCCCGGTCGCCCATCCCGCGCTCGACCACCGGTATTCACGGGCATCCCTCACCAGACGCGGCTGGAAATCTCAAGAAGAGAAAGCCGACCAGGGGGTCGGCTGCGGACCAGGGGGTCCGCCCCACTAGCCCGGCCCCATTTCTATGTCGCGCACCCCCGGGGAATTCGCTGCTGAGTCCCGAAATCCGCTCCGTTGCGGTTGCGCTGATTTCAGCGTGAGTTACTGAGCCGGGCCCAGAGGGCATCCCGTGGGAGCGGTCGACCGGCCAGTTTTCCCCACATCGGTTAAGCACCCAACCGGAGCGTCCGGTAACCGCCGCCGCCCGGAACGCTATATAATACTCGATTACCCTTATGAAAAAACTCGTAACAGCTTTGCTCTTGTTGGCTGGGTACGCGTGCGCCGAGACGCCCTCGGTCATCGCGATACGCAATGCGAAGATTGTGACGGTCAGCGGGCCGGTGATCGCCAAGGGCACGGTGGTCATCCGCAACGGACTGATCGAGTCGGTTGGCGAGAACGTCGCAGTGCCCGCCGAAGCCATGGTGGTGGATGGCGAAGGCATGACCGTCTACCCGGGATTGATCGATGCCCTGAGCACCATCGGCATACCGGGCGCGGCTCCGGCAGCGGCAACCGCCACCGCCGGACGGGGCGGCGGACGCAACCAGACCCAGGCCGCGCCTACGGGGACCCCGGCGGTTGCATCCGCTCCACAGGCGCGGTCCAATGGTCCGGAAGACCGGCCGCAAACCACCAGTTGGCTCCTGGCTGCCGATGAGATTCAACCCACCGACCGGCGCATCGAAACCATCCGCGGCGCCGGCGTCACCACGGCCGTCACCTTCCCCACGCGCGGTATCTTCGGCGGACAGGGCGCGGTGATCGATCTGATCACGGCCGACAAATCCGGCCAGATGGTGGTGGAATCGCCCGTCGGGCAGTACATCGCCCTGGCACGCGGCGGATTCGGCGGCGGTGGATTCGGCGGCGGATTCCCCTCTTCCCTGATGGGCATGATCGCCTACGTCCACCAGGTCTACCTGGATGCCGAACACTACAAACTGGTCAAGGAGGCCTACGCCAAGAACCCGCGCGGCATGGAGCGCCCCCAATACGATCGGGCGCTCGAAGGCGTTCTCGATTCCAAGCGCATCCTGCTGCCCGCCAACCGCCTGGTGGAGATCGACCGCATGATCCGCTTCATTGCCGAGTTGAAACAGCCGGCCATCCTCTACGGCATGCGCGAAGCCTACCGTCCCGAAGCCGGCGATTTGCTCAAGAAAGCCGGCCTGCCCGTGCTCGTGAGCCTCCACTGGCCGACTCCGCCAACCGGCCCGGACGTCCATCTGGAAGACGAGAGCATGCGCCAGCTTCAGACTTACGACCTGGCGCCGACGGCTCCCGCGCTTCTGCAAAAGGCGGGCGTCAAGTTTGCCCTGTACTCGGACGGCGTCGAAACTCCCCGCGACTTGCAACGCGCCGTGAAGAGGGCCATGGATGCGGGGCTGACCCGCGATCAGGCTTTGCGCGCACTGACTTTATCGGCCGCTGAAATCTACGGCGTGGCCGACCGCCTGGGCAGCATCGAGAAGGGAAAGATCGGCAACCTCGTCGTGACGCGCGGCGAGATCTTCGATGCCAACACAAAGATCGAAATGATCGTCGTCGACGGCAAGAAGTACACGCCCGCCCCGGACACTACGGGCGGCAGGGGAGCAGCCACTGACACTCCGGGAGGGAATCAATGAGAAAGCTACTGGTAGCGGCGCTCGCGACGCTGGCGCCCGTGTGGGCCCAGACCATCGTGATCCGCAACGCCACCATCATGACCGTGACGCACGGCACCGTGAAGGGATCGATTGTCGTCAAGGACGGCAAAATCGCCGAAGTCGGCGACAAAGTGATGGAGCCCGGCGGCGCGACCATCATCGATGCCGGGGGACAGTATGTCATTCCTGGAATCATCGATTGTCACTCGCACATCGCCGGTGATGGAGGCATCAATGAAGGCAGCGTTTCCGTCTCCTCCATGGTCGACATCCGGGACATCGTCAATCCCGAGGACTTCTCCATTTACCGCGCTCTGGCCGGCGGAGTGACCACCGCCAACATCCTGCACGGTTCCGCCAACTCCATCGGGGGACAAACCGTCGTGCTCAAGATGCGCTGGGGCAAGGATGCCACCGGGATGATCTTCGAGGGCGCCAAGCCAGGCATCAAGTTCGCGCTGGGCGAGAACGTGAAGCGCTCCGGCAACCCGCAGGGAGGGCGCGGCGCCACGACTCCGGCCGTGCAGGCGCGCTACCCGGCTACCCGCATGGGCGTCGAGGACGTGATTCGCGAGGCGTTCACCGAGGCCAAAGCGTACAAGGCGGAGTGGGACGATTACAACGCCAAGGTGGCGCGCGGCGAGCACCTCATTCCGCCGCGAAAAGACCTCAAGCTGGAGCCGCTGAAGGAAGTGCTGGAAGGCACCCGCTATGTGCACTGCCACTCGTACCGCTCCGACGAAATCCTGATGTTGATCCGCGTGGCCGACGAGTTCGGCTTCAAGATCCGCACCTTCCAGCACGTCCTGGAAGGCTACAAAGTGGGCAAGGAGATCGCCGCGCACGGCGCCGGCGGTTCCACGTTCAGTGACTGGTGGGATTACAAAGTGGAAGCCGCCGACGCCATTCCTTACAACGCCGCGCTCATGACCAAGGAAGGAGTCGTGGTCAGTGTGAATAGCGACGACGCCGAGCTGATGCGCCACCTGAATACCGAAGCCGCCAAGTCTATGCGGTACGGCGGCGCGAGCGAGACGGAAGCCCTGGCGATGGTCACCCTGAACCCCGCCAAGCAACTGGGCATCGACAATCGCGTCGGCTCCATCGACGTGGGCAAGGATGCCGACTTGGTCATCTACGACAAGTACCCGCTTTCGGATTACGCCAAGGTGCAGAAGGTGCTGATCGACGGCACGGTGTATTTCGACCGCGACAAGGAAGTCAGTGGACTCGCGGCGAAGGCTGCCGAAAAGCAGAAACTGGTGGACAAGCTGAAGCAGCAACAGACACAGGGTGGCCGGGGCGGCCGCGGGGGAAGGGGCCAATGAAACGATACGGGATCTTACTCGGTTGTTCCATCGCCGCGTTGGCAGGCACGGCGTGGGCAGGCACGAACGACACGTTCCTGATCCGCGACGTGGATGTGTATCCGGTCACGGCCAAGGAGATGAAGGGCGTTTCGGTGCTGATTCAGGATGGCAAAATCGCCGAAATCGCCGCCAAAATCGTCGCGCCCAAGGGCATGCGCATTCTCGATGGTAAGGGCCTGCGCGTCTATCCCGGAATGATCGACTCCGCTACCAACCTGGGCCTGGCGGAAATTTCATCCGTGCGGGAGAGCGTCGATACCGGCGAGTTGGGCGACTTCATGCCGCAGCTTCGCGCCCTCGTGGCGGTCAATCCGGAGAGCGAACATTTCGGCGCCGTGCGCGTCAACGGAATCACCAGCGCCATCACCCTCCCCGGCGGCGGCGGCGGTGGCGGTGGGCGGGGAGGCGGACGCGCGCAGTCCATCTCTGGCCAGGCCGCCCTGATCCACACCAGCGGCTTTACCTGGGAGGAGATGGAAATCAGCCGATCTGCCGCCGTGCAACTGACTTTCCCCAGTATGGGTGGGCGCGGCGGCCGCGGTGGCGGCGGAGTACCGCCGGAAGTAGCCGACCTGTTCGGCGAAGCGGGGGCCGCTGCGGGCGGCGCCAATGCGCGGCGCAATTACGAGGATACGATCTCGAGGATCAACCAGTTCTTCGACAGCGCGCGCCAGTACAAAGCGACCAAGGCGGCCAAGCCGGCGGGGTTCGTGCCCGACCTGAAGCTGGAGGCCATGATCCCGGTGCTCGATGGTAAGACCCCGTTGGCGGTCTCCGCCAGCCAGGCCGATGCCATCCACGATGCCATTCAGTTCGCCGACAAGCAGCACGTCAAAATCGTGATCATGGGGCCGCGGGAACTGGGTAACGTGGGTCCGGAGTTGAAGTCCCACAACATCCCGGTGATTCTGGGCCGCGTGCTCGCGCTGCCGGAGCACGAAGACGATTCCTACGATGCGGCCATGGCCCTGCCCACCCAGTTTTACAAAGCGGGCGTAAAATTCGCGTTCGGAACGTTTACCAACGAATTCGTGCGCAACCTGCCCTTCCAGGCCGCCGCGGCGGTGGGGTTTGGCCTGCCGGCGGATGAGGCGCTGAAGGCCGTGACCATCTACCCGGCCGAGATCTGGGGCCAGTCCGACAAAGTCGGCTCGGTCGAAAAAGGCAAGTGGGCGGATTTGATGATCACCAACGGAGACCCGCTGGAGATCCAGACCAAGATCGCGCATATCTATATCAAGGGCAAGGAAGTCGAGCTGAGCAACAAGCAGACCAGGCTGTACGACAAGTATATGGGCCGCCAGTAGCGGCCTGATGAAAAGCAACACAGGCAGGAATGCCTGTGCCACACTGAGATTTGCCAACCCCGAAACAGGTCCGCTACCGGGATGCCGGAGTGGACATCGACGAAGCCGACCGCGCCGTCTCGTCCATCAAGAAGCTCGCGCGCCAGACCTTCACCCGCGGCGTCCTCNNGCTTTCCTGACCGGCCGTCACGACACGGTCGGCGAGGACCTGGTGAATCACTGCGTCAACGACATTGCCGTGCAAGGCGCCGTCCCATTGTTCTTCCTCGATTACTTCGCGGTCGGCAAGCTGGACGCCGCCGTGGCCGCGGCGGTAGTCTCGGGGATCGCGCGCGGCTGCCGACAGAACGGATGCGCGCTGATCGGCGGCGAAACCGCGGAGATGCCCGGCATGTACGCCCCATCCGAATACGACTTGGCCGGCTTCATCGTGGGCGCCGCGGAACGGCCGGACTTGCTGGACGGCAAGGACGTCCGCGAGGGTGACGCCCTGCTGGCGCTGCCTTCCACCGGCCTCCACACGAACGGCTATTCGCTGGCGCGCAACCTGCTGTTCGACGTGGCGGGGTACGGCCCCGCAACCCTGCTCCCCGAAGTGGGCGCAACGGTTGCCGACGCGCTGCTCAGAGTCCATCGCAGCTACCTGAAGCCCATCCGCGCGTTGATGAAGGGGGGCCTTCTGCGCGGCGCGGCCCACATCACCGGCGGCGGGATCACCGACAACACCCCCCGCATGCTGCCGAAAAGCCTGGCCGTCGCGATCGACACCGCTTCCTGGCGGATTCCCCCGCTCTTCGACGTGCTCCGCCGCCTGGGCAACATACCCGACGGCGATTACCGCCGCACCTTCAACCTGGGAGTCGGCATGATCCTCGCCGTGCCCTCGCGCGCGGCCGCCCGCGCGGAAACCGTCCTTCGCCGCCTGGGTGAAGCGCCCTTCCGCATCGGCACCGTGATCGCCCACAAGCCACGGCGCCCCCGCGTGGAGTACCGATGAACCGCCTCGGCATTCTGATCTCCGGCCGCGGCTCCAATTTCGAGGCCATCGCGGACAACGTCGCCGCCGGCACGATCGACGGCGAAATCGCGGTGGTCATTTCCAATCGCGCCGAGGCGCGCGGGATGGTGGCGGCTCGCCAACGCGGCCTGAACGCCATCGCTATCCCATCCAAAGGCCTCGACCGCGAAGTCTACGACCGAATGCTGCTGGAGGAACTCCGCCGCCACAGCGTGGACCTGGTCTGCCTCGCCGGCTTCATGCGCCTGCTCAGCGCCACTTTCATCCGCGCCTTTCCCAACCGCGTCCTCAATATCCATCCGTCGCTGCTGCCCGCGTTCCCCGGACTGGACGCCCAACACCAGGCCCTGGAGCACGGAGTCAAAATCTCCGGATGTACCGTGCATTTCGTGGACGAGTACCTGGACGCCGGCCCCATCATCCTGCAGGCCGCGGTTCCCGTGCTCGACCACGATACCGTCGAGACGCTCTCCGCCCGTATCCTCGCGGAGGAGCACCGCATCTACTCCGAAGCGATCCGCATCGTGCTCGCCGGCCGTTACGCCACCGACGGCCGCCGCGTGATCCTGCGCTGAAGGAACTCGGATAGCTTCATCGGCGGTCCCGGCCCGATTTCCATCTGTTTTTGCACCGCTCGCTGGTATTGCCGCAGGATCTCCGCCCGCTTGCGCGGCTCGATCTCGCAGTCCTGCATATCGAGCAGCAGTTCCACCTCCCACGGATGAAACGTCGTCCGAACAATCGCACCGCGCAGGAGTTCGGCGATCAGCCGGTTGAACCGGTTGAGCATAAGCTCGAGTTGAATCAGGTCTTCCGCCGTCACATTCAGGTAATCGGCTGTTTTGGCAAAAGCTTTAGGCACTAAGACCAAGGAAGTATTGTAATTTACAAGATTTCCTGGTAATTTCGGAATATGGTTGGACAAACAACGCTTTCCGTTAAGGTTGCCGATGAGGTCTGGATCGCGACTGCCCTCCTTCACCGCGAACAGCCGGATCGGAAGGACTTCACAGTGAAGGAGATCCTGGCCCGAGCCAGAGCCGAAAACCTGACCGGCGAATTGCGGCCGGGCGTCAGCGTCCATGCTTTCCAGCACTGCGTGGCCAACCTCGACCCGAATTCCGCACAATATCGGATGCTTTACGCCACGGGCAAGAGCACGCGCCGGCTGTACCGCGAAGGTGACGAGACCCATCCTAAACGCAAAGGAAAGATCACCCCGGTAGCGGAGGATATTCCGGTTCAATACCGTTATTTGTTGGATTGGTATCGCAACGAATTCGCGACTCCCATACAGGACAACTGGCTGCGTGGCATCTTCGAGATGATCGGCGCCGGCAAGGAAGACTTTGCCGGAGTCGACGCGGACGAATACGTTCGTCAACTTCGTGAGGGATGGGAGTGAGCCGGATCTTCTGGGATACCAACCTTTTCATCTACCTTCTCGAAGGCTCAGGAGAGCCGCTTGAACTAGCGCAGAAACTGCTGAATCGAATGTTTGAGCGCAGGGATGAACTGCTGACCTCCACTCTGACTCTCGGAGAAGTGCTCGTAAAACCCGTTGAGATGGGACAATCCTCGGAACGTTACGAACGATTTCTGAACTCGCCCGGAGTGCACATAGTGTCCTTCGACCACCAGGCCGCCAGGATCTATGCCAGGCTCCGCCGCGACCGAACCATAAAGCCCCCGGACGCCATCCAGCTTTCTTGCGCGGCTGCGGCCGGAACTAACCTCTTCATCACGAACGATGCCCGACTGAGCCGCATGACTCTGGCAGGGATAGACTTCATCGTTCCACTCCCGCAAGTATTCCTCTGAAGCGCAAAGGCCGCGGCGCGGCACCATACAGCATCGGAACTGATCGCGCCGCGGCCGTTTTGCGCGAGTTCCTCTGAAGCGCAAAGGCCGCGGCGCGGCACCATACAGCACAGGAACTGATCGCGCCGCGGCCGTTTTGCGCGAGTTCCCAAAAAGAGTCGTTACGGCTTTTTCGGCTCCTCACCCCTCCGCCACCACACCGGAAACTCAATCGCCCGATACCGCACCTGGTGATTCGGTGGGTTCGGAATCGTCACCCGCGCCAGCATGTGCACCACGTGCCCCGGCGCGCACTCGGCACGAATCGAAGGCAGCGAATAAATCGCCGACGCACCCGCATGGTCGTAATCCGCCCACGAGTCGGAAGCCCGCTCCGTGCTGTCCACGCAGGCGTCGTTGGTGAATACCTCGGCAGCGCGCAGGAATTCACCGTCCGGCAGTAGCACCGCAAAGCTCTCTCCGGGCGCCGCGTGGCCGTCCCCGTTGCCCTCGCCCAAAGTCACCTCGCCGTGCTGCACCGCGTGCCGATACGCTTCGAGCGTCTGCCCGTCGGCGATCCGAAAGTTCGCCACGGCCTCGGCCGGCGGGAAAAGCGGCACTTCGAGCGGCATCCGGTTGGCACCCTCCACCGCCAGGATCTTCACCATCGCGCGCGCTTCGTCGGCCACCGTCACGGTCACCGGCAAAACCGCCGATTCGCCCGGCCCCAACCCGAACAGCCTGCTCGAAGCCACGTCGAACTTCACCCCCGGATTGGGGCTCTCCCACTGGATCGTGGCCGTCCCCGAACGCGCCTGCCCCTTGTTCCAGAACTTCACCCGCAGTTTTACCGGCTGGCCCGCGGTCGCCCAGGCGGCATCCGCGATCTCATAGCCCGCCACCGTCAGCAGCGGCTCCGCGGATACCCCCACTTCGTACGCGTCCCCATCCAGCTCGAAATTCAGGCGCCCTTGTGCGTCGGCCTTCTGCACCGCCCGCCGGACGTTCCCGTCGCGCAGCCGGATGTACATCACCGCATGCGAGCTGGCCGGCGCATAGACCGGCGCCGAGGCGATGGAGAGTTTGACCGCCGGAATCGTCGCGCCTCCGGGGGCCCATTCCCGCACCGCCGACCGGAATCCCTTGCCCGAAACATTCTCCAGCACCGTGAACCCGGGCTGCCTGCGGTCCGACACCACCTCCCAACCCCACACCGCGAAATTCGGATACACATCGGCATGGCCGAACATCGCCGGCCTCGGCAGCGGATTGGCAAAGGCGTGCATGTGGAAGTCGAATGTCTTCGCGACCCCGGGGGCGCTGTGATCCGCGTCGAAGCTTTCCGTTTCGTGGCCCGATCGCGCGTAGAGCCACGCGCCATTCAGGCGCCGGTGATAGAACTGAAGGAAATCGCGCGTGCCGGTCACGAGGCGCGTACGCTCGGAGTCGTAATTGCCGTACAGCTCGTCCAGGCGGTTCTCCAGATCGAAACCCGGCGGCCCCACCGAAGCCTCGGTGAATCCCATGAAGCTCGATGCGCTGGCCACCAGGTCGGGGTATTCGCCCGCAATCCAGTACGCCATGAATCCGCCCATCGAGAACCCCGTCACCCCGCGATGATCGCGGTCGGGAATGGTGCGCAGCGTCTTGTCGATATGGTTCGCCAGCTCCGGGAAGTAGCTGGGGAACGGGCCCGTGGTCTCCACCGGCCCCACGTCCGCCACAATTACGTCGTGCGCCGCTACGTAGCTGGCGATCTCCGCATCGCGCTGCGCGTTGGATGGCTCGTAACCGTGGAACCAGTAGATCACCGGGTAGCGCTTCTGCGAAGCGGCGTAGGCCGGCGGCAGGAACACCCGGTACGAGCGTGTACCCCTCATGACCTCGCTTGCATGAGTCAGCTCCTGGATCACGGCCGGCGCCGGAGATTGGGCCGCCTGGAATGCCCATGCCGCCAGACCGATCAGGCTGAAAAGAATCCCCACTCTTGAGACGTACCACTTCCCTGGTACGGCCTGCAACGCCCGTGGGGCAGGACCTTTCGCCTGTCAACCTACTCCCCCCATCCCCCTTGATATGATGGTCGCAATGAACCTCGTTGTAGCAACCGATCATGCCGGCTTCCCGTTGAAGGCCAGAGCCATCGAAGAACTGCGCAAGATGGGCCACCAGGTGACCGACCTGGGCACCAACTCCACCGATCCCGTAGACTATCCCGACTACGCGCGCGCCGTCGCCCAAGCCATTCTCCAGGGCCATGCCGAGCGCGCCGTGCTCATCTGCGGCTCTGGCGCCGGCGCCTGTGTAGCCGCCAACAAGTTCCGCGGCATTCGAGCCGCCACCTGCCACGACAGCTTCTCCGCCCGCCAGTGCGTGGAAGACGACGACGTCAACGTGCTCTGCCTGGGCGCCCGCGTCATCGGTCCCGAATTGGCCCTCGATTTGATCCGCGACTACGTGGGCGCCAACTTCTCCGGCGCCGAGCGCCACCGCCGCCGCCTGGGAAAAGTCGCGGCTTTCGAAGCCGATTTCGGCAAGTAGCCGCGGATTCGGCATGGCGGCGTTTCAGCAGGAAATCACCATTTCCACGAAGGGGCGTTGCGATGTGCTCGATATTACCGGGGCCGTCGCCGGTATCGTCTCGGCCAGCGGAATTTTGACCGGTATCGTCAACGTCTCCGGCGTCGGCTCCACGCTGGGCATTACCACTCTCGAGTTCGAGCCCGGCTGCGTCGCGGACCTGAAGCGCGCCCTCGAAAAAATCGCGCCCGCCAATTCCGACTATGCGCACAACGCCCGCTGGGGCGACGAAAACGGCTACTCGCACCTGCGCAGCGCCCTGATCGGAACGGCCAAGAGCTTTCCCGTCGCTGGCGGAAAAATCAAGATCGGCGTCTGGCAGCAGATTGTCCTGTGCGATTTCGACGACCGCCCGCGCCATCGCCAGGTGATTGTCACGGTGTTGGGCTAGGTATGGCTCGCCAAGCGCGAGGGCTCGCCAAGCGCGAGGGCTCGCCAANNGCCTGGGATTTGCGATCGCTGGTTTCATCGGGAGGCTCGCTTTGGGCCGGATACCGCGGGGGCGAGGGCGGTGACGGCCCAGGCGGTGGCCGCGGAGGAGACCCACTGGTCGTGGGCGAAGGGGAAGCCGCTTTCGAAGTAGGGCTGGAATTTGGGGGCGCGGCTGAGCACATGCCACGATCCGTCGTCGAATTGGGTGCTCAACAGGTAGCGGACGCCGCGCTGGTACACCGGATCCGCAGGCGTCAGCACGCCGCTTTCGCGAAGGGCCCACAGGGTTTCGCCGGTGGCGAAGGCGTCGCTCGCGAGGTTGCGGTTGGGCGCCCAGCCGCCATCGGAGCGTTGCTGCGCGATCAAGGCGCGGCCCATGAGCGACAGGCGCTCGCGGGCCACACCGGCCCAGGCCAGGCCGGCAAGCTGCATGGCGAAATCGTCGTTAGTGGAGGGCTTGGCGGCCAGCAGCCAATCGCGCGCTTGGGCGATGCGCGCGGCGAACTCGGGCTGGCGCGCTGGTGGAGCGTAGACCTGGAGCGCGCGCAGGGAACGGGCCGTGCGCGCGATGTCGCTTTCCTGGATGGGCGAGCGGGTGGCATCGCCCACGTGCCAGTTGCCGGCGCGATGCTGCAAGGCGGAAATGTGTACCGCCACGCCGTCAGTGAGCGTATTCGCGGGATAGTGCGATGCGGCGAGCGCCAGCATGGAGTAGCCTTCGCCGTCCGCGAGCCCTCCCGGATCCAGACGCTGCAGGAGCGTTTCCTGCTGGCTGGTCCATTCCGATTCGATCATCTTGATCAGCTCCTGGGCGGCAGGCTGGTCCACGGGCACAGCGCTCGAGCGCGCGGCGGCCACGGCCTGGATGGTCATGGGCTGGTGGTGGCAGCCCACGCATCCGGCCTGGTGAAAGAACTCGGTGGCGGTGCGTTCGAGGAGAGCTGTGGAGCGTTGGACGGCGTCCCGTGGGGCCAGTGCGCGGGCCGCCTTGACGGCGGGCGGAGAGAGGGCACGGCCTGGTCCCAGTTCGTGGTTGCCGTATTTGGCGGCCCAGTCGCGCGCGGTTTCGCCGGCCTGGCTCTTGATTTCGGCGTCGGCGCCGGACTGGAGCAGGAGGCGGAAGACTGCCGGGTCCTGATTTTCGGATGCCACCGAGAGCATGAGCGGCGTCATCCCGCGAATGTCCTGGGCGTTCACGCGGGCACCGGCATCGAGGAGAGTTTTCACGACCGGGGCCGGGCAATAGGGCGCGGCGATCATCAAGGGCGTCAGTTTAACGAGCTGGATGGGGCCGAACTTCACGGCGCCGCCGAAGTTGTTGGCCACGTTGACATCGGCGCCCTTCGACAAAAGCAGTTGGACGGCCGGCAGGCTGCAATTGAAAAGCGCGCGCATCAGGGGGGGCAGTTCCGCATTGCTGGAGGCGTTGGCATCCGCGCCGTGGGCGATCAGCAACCGCACGGTTTCCACGTCGCCTGCAGCGGCGGCCTCGTGCAGCGCGGTCGATCCACCGTTGTCGCGGGCCTTGGGGTCGGCGCCCTTGTCGAGGAGAAGGGCCACGGTGTCGGAGCACCCGTCGCAGGCGGCCGCGACCATCAGCGGTGTGCGGCCGGCCTTGGTGCGCGCATTGACATCGGCGCCCTTTTCCACCAGGAGGCGCGCTTTGTGGGGCTGGCCGGCGGCCCAGAGGAGAGCGGTGGCGTCGAAAGCGTTCCTGGCGTTGATGTCCGCGCCGGAATCGAGCAGCAGTTGGACGGCTTCGGGGCTGCCGAAGGCGGCGGCGTAGAGCAGCGGGGTCGCACCTTTTCGGTCGCGCGAGTTTGCGTCCGCGCCTCCGGCGAGCTGCTTCTTCAGCGATGCCAGGTCGTTGTTGCGGATCGCCTGGAAAAGCGGGTCGGCGGGAGTCTGGGCAGCGGCTGGAAGGCGCAGCAACAGCACGGCGGTTAATAGCAATCCCCTCATGGTGGGCACAGTATAACATTCCGGGCGGCGGCTCAGCCCGGCGGAATTCGGACGTGGATGATCTGGCCGGGTTGGACTCTCTCCACAGCCAGCAGCAGTTTTTCTGGAGCAGCCGGTAGTGGGCAAGCTGGTTCTTGGGAACGTGGACGACGATCAGGCCAATCTGAAGCTTCGCAATGTTCTGTTGGAACTCCATTTTGCCATCGATGGTCAGCAGGACGTCAAATTCCTTTTGGGCGAGTGCCAACATCTTTTTGAGCAAGCACAAACAGGGGACCGTCTTCAAGGGTGCCCCAAACGGTGACGCTGAAGAGCCTGCACGGCGTGCAGAAGCTGGACGAGCGCTTCGGCCTGCGCAGCTTCGACTTCCCCAAGCACGGAGTCTTCCGCTTCAACGGCGAAAAGCTCTTTCTGCGCGGAACGCAGCGCCACCAGGACCATGCCGGACTGGGCGCGGCCATGACCGACGACCTGGTCCGCAAGGAGATGCAAATGGTGAAGGACATGGGCGCGAACTTCATCCGGCTGGGCCACTATCAGCAGCCGCGCCTGGTGCTCGACCTGTGCGACGAGCTGGGGCTGATCGTGTGGGAAGAGGTCTGCTGGTGCCGCGGCGGGGTGGGCGGCGAGGAATACAAAGAGCAGGGGCGGCGCATGCTGCGCAACATGATCGACCAGCACCGCAACCATCCCTCGGTGGTCTTCTGGGGCTTGGGCAACGAGACCGACTGGCCGGGCGATTTCGAGGTCCAGGACAAGGACAAGATCCGCGCGTACATGGCGGAGCTGAACGGCATCGCGCACAAGCTGGATCCTTCGCGCCTCACCGCGATCCGGCGCAACGAATTCGCCAGCGAGATTCCGGACGTCTACTCGCCCTCCATCTGGGCGGGCTGGTACAGCGGGCGCTACACGGAGTACAAGGCATCGCCCGCGCGCCCCATCTCTTCCAGCACGAATTTCTCCGGCTTCCCCCACTTCTCCGTCTGGTAGCGGAAGCGGATCTCGTCGGTGACTTCCACGCCGCCCTTCTTCGCCACCACCCGCACATGATTCTCCCCCGCCTCGAACCGCGCCATCCACCGCAGCCCGGCCACCGGAAAATCCTGGCTGTTCCGCTGCTTCACTCCGCACGATTTTCCATTCACCCACAGTTCCGCGCTCGCGCAGTTGGAATACACCTTCACCATCTTGGACTCGCCCGCATCGCCCCAGCGGATGGGCCACGTGTGCCCGTAAATATGGGCCATGGGCTTCTCGGCCCAGTACGACTGAAACACGTAGTAGCCCTCCTTGGGTGTGTGGTCGCGTTCCAGCAGTCCCTTCTGGTTCATGCGCGGGACGGGATTTTCGGGCCGCAGCGGCGTCGAGAAATCCTTGAAGGCCCACTGCGCCGCGCCCGGCAGCCACTCCATCGTCTCCTGCTCCTTCAGGTGCCAGTCGAATAGATTGCAAATGTGCAGGATGCCTTCGCGGACGGCGAACCCGAAGAAATGCGCGCCGAGCGTGAGCTGTGGGATTCCGCAACGAATGATGGCCTCGCTGGAGACCGCTGGTAGTGCGCCGCGGAGAGATTCTGTGATGTGACCTGGAGCCGCGGCGCGGGCACGAGCAAGGCGAGGTCCGGCCGGTAATCATCGTCTCTGCCGACGCTTACAGCGAGACCCGATCGCCGCTCGTGGCGATCGTGCCGCTGACTCGTGCCGTGGCCAAGAATCCGTTGCACGTCGCGCTGTCTGTAGACGAAACCGGGCTGGAGTCTCCATCGACTGCCTTGATCGATCATGCCCGTTTCGTCGATCGTTCCCGGCTGCGGCCGGAAGCCGCTGGAAGGCTGATACGTAGCGCTCAGGCACGGGTGGATCGGAATCTGGCTCGCGTGTTTGGTCTGGCGTCCGGCGCAGTGTAAGCAAGAGCCGAAATTGGCACGCCTCGACACAATGTGCTAATGGCGACCCGAACGATTGTTCTTGACCATTGGTTATGTTCATGTACCCGAGACTGACGCCGGCCCCGGAGATATTCGCAAGTGTGATGCCATGGCCAGTTGTGCTCTGAATGGTGCCGCCGGACCCGTTGCTGGTGGACCCCCCGTCGCCGGTCACGGTGAAGCCACCGGAGTAGCTCTGGATACTGATACCGTTCGCACCGGAGACAACTTACCTTCTGATTGCATAAATGAGAGAACCAGACCTGATAATATAATTTCAGGCAGGAGGAACCGAAATGTCCGATACCAGACGGAGCTTTTTGCACTCCACGGCCGCCCTTGCGGCCGGCGTTAGCGGCGCCGCCACGCTGATGGCGCAGGCGCCAGGTCGACCGACCGCCGGACAGGCACCCGCCACGCCTCCCCGACCGGCCTCCGAAATCCAGGTTCCGAAGATGAAATTCGGAAAGTACGAAATCAGCCGGCTGATCTGCGGCTGCAACCCGTTCTACGGCTTTGGACATTTCAATCAGACCCTGGGCGCCGTGATGCAGGAGTACTTCACCCCCGCGCGCGTCCGCGAAGTGCTCCACCAGTGCAACCGCTTCGGCATCGATACCTTCAACTACTACGCCGGCGGCCGCGGCCTGCCGGATTTCGAATCGTTCCTGGCCGAAGGTGGCCGGATGCAATTGGTCGCACAGGGCATGGGCGATCAGGCGGCGGTGGTCAAGACCCTCAAGCCCATGGCGATTTACCACCACGGGGAGAACACCGACCGGGCGTTTCAGAACGGCCAGATGGAAACCGTCAAGGAATGGTGCAAGACGGTCCGCGGTATGGGGGTCATGGCCGGCGTCGGGACGCACAAGCCGGAAGTCATCCAACTGGTCGAGGAGCAGGGCTGGGACATCGATTTCTATGCCGGCTGCGTCTACAATCGCACGCGCACTCCGGAGGAATGGAAGAAGGTACTCAATGGCGAACTAGTGGAGATGCAGGGCGAGTGCTACCTGCAGAGCGACCCCGCACGTATGTACAAGGTCATGCGGGCCACCGCGAAGCCGTGCTTCGCATTCAAGATCCTGGCCGCCGGGCGCGTGGCCAATGTGGACCAGGCCTTCCGCACCGCGTACGAGAGCATCAAGCCGACGGACGGCGTGTTCATCGGTTTATTCCCGAGAGTGAAGGACGAGGTCCGGGAGAACGCCGAGCGCGTGCACCGGATTCTGGTGGAACGAGTATGAAGCTGCGACGGCGCACATTTCTGGGAGCGGGGGTCATGGCCGCGTGCACGGGATCGTTGATTTCCTGCGCGCGCGGAACCGCCGCCGGAGAGTGGCGTTTCTTCACCGCCGCGGAAGCCCGCACGGCGGATGCCATCTGCGAACAACTGATTCCCGCCGACCGCGACCCCGGCGCGAAGCAGGCCGGGGTGGTCAATTACATCGACATCCAACTGACCAAAGCGTTCCGCAGGCACCGCGCGGCCTATCGCAAGGGCTTGGCCGATGTGGACGCCGCGAGCCGCGCGAAATTCGGCAGTGAGTTCGCGGATCTGTCGCCCGAGCGGCAACGGGAAGTGCTGAACGGGGTCGAACAGGATTCCAAGGCGTTCTTCGACCTCATTCTTACCCACACTCGCCAGGGCTTCTACGGCGACCCGCGGCATGGCGGCAATCGCGGAATGGCGAGTTGGAAGATGCTCGGCTTGCCCTTCCCCCAGGTACGCGGACGCCAGCACTACGACGAGCCAAAGGCCAAGTTCGGTCCCGAGGAAAGGTGACGCGATGGCGCTGAAACACGTCAATGCGGTGATCGTGGGCGCCGGAGCGGGCGGCGGTGTGGTGGCCAAAGAGCTTTCCACCGCGGGCCTGAGCGTAGTCCTGCTGGAGCGCGGGAAGTGGTATTCCGCGGCCGACTGCCGCAAGGACGACCTCTACAACCAGCGCACGTCGGTGCTCGGGGCCAGGTTCGGTCCCGGCGAGGAGCGTAATCCGCGCGTGGTCGTGGACGGCCAGGGCCGCGAGACCATCGCGCTCCCCAGCGACGGTACATACAGCAACAACGCGGCGTGTGTGGGCGGCGGCACTTTCAGCTATGGCGCGCAAGCCTGGCGCTATTTGGAGAAAGACTTCCGCATGCGCTCCACCTACGGCGCGGTGGAAGGCAGCACGCTCGAGGACTGGCCGATCAGTTACGGCGATCTCGAACCCTTCTATGAGAAGGCCGAGTGGGAAATGGGCGTCTCGGGCGACGATACCAACAACATCTTCAAGGCCCCGCGCCGCAAGCCGCTTCCCATGCCGCCGCTTCCGCCAACCCAGGAGCACCAGATGCTCGAACCGGCCGCCCGCCGGCTGGGGCTGCACCCGTTCGACATCCCGATGCTGCGCAACACGGTCCCTTACAACGGGCGACGCTCGTGCATGCGCTGCCGCTGGTGCGTGGGATTCGCTTGCGAGGTGGACGCCAGAACCGGCACGCACAACACCGTGATCCCCACCGCGCTGGCCACGGGAAATTGCGAGCTGCGCACCGAATGCATGGCGAAAGAGATTCTGCTGGACGCCCGCGGCCAGGCGAAGGGCATCGCCTACTTCGACGCCGCGAATCGCCTGCAGGAGCAGACCGCCGACCTGGTAATCGTGTGCGGCGGAGCCGTGGAATCGGCGCGCCTGCTGCTGAACTCGCGGCACGCGCTCTATCCCGAAGGCCTCGGAAACCGCTACGGCTGGGTGGGCCGCAACCTGCACGCGCACGCCTATCCCGCCGCCGTCGGGCTCTTCGATTTCGACACCTACGACGACCTGGGCCCGGGCGCCTCCATCGCGATCTGCGACTACAGCCACGGCAACCCCGGACTGGCCGGCGGCGGAATGCTGGCCAACGAGTTTATCCGGCTGCCGTATCAATTCATGACCCAGGTGCCTCCGTGGGTGCCGCGTTGGGGACAGGCGCACAAGGATTTCGTCCGGCAGGCTTACAAGCGGACGGTGGTCATCATGGGGCCGGTGCAGGAAATCCCGGTTTTCGACGCGCGCGTTCAGGTGGACCCGAAGGTCAGGGATTTTTGGGGCATTCCGGTAGCGCGGCTGTCCGGCGGCCGGCACCCACACACCATCGAAATCGCCCGATTTCTGGCCGGAAAGGCCGAAGCGTGGTTGAAGGAAGCCGGGGCCGTGCGCGTCTGGCAACGCGTTCCCGCAGCGACATTGAGCGGCGGACAGCACCAGGCCGGGACCTGCCGCATGGGCAACGACCCCAAGACCTCCGTGGTCAACCGGGATTGCCAAGTCCACGACGCGGACAACGTCTACGTGATTGACGCCAGCGTCCACGTCACGAATGGGGGGTTCAACCCGGCGCTGACGATCCTGGCCAATGCCTACCGGGCATCGCAGAACCTGCTCAAATCCTGGAAGGGTACGAGGGTGACGTCGTGAAGAGGATCTTGGTGGTCGCCGGCCTGGTTGCCGCGGCGCTGGTCCTGATAGTGCCGGCGGCCAGCCTGTATTACGAAACGGGGTCGGGCAAGGGTTGCACCAGTTGTCACGAAATGCAGCCGCTCTATGACGAATGGAACGCCTCCAGCCATCGCGGCATCGGGTGCGAGAAGTGCCATGGCGGGGCACTGACGCTGGATGTTTCCTTCCACTGGAATAACGCCACCCGCGTGTACTCGCACGTGCGGGGCGATCTGCCCGAGCAGATCGGCTTCGCAAATAACTATGTGGCGGCGATGACGGAGCAGTGCAAGGGCTGCCACCGTCAGGAGTACGCAGCGTGGCAATCCGGGCCGCACAGCGCGTCGTACACGCGGATCTTCCTGGACAAAAAGTTCAACGCCGACAATCAGCCGATGGATGACTGCCTGCGGTGCCACGGCATGCACTTCGAAGGCGGAATCCGCGACCTGATCGCTCCGGTGAATCGCGCGGGACCGTGGCGCCTGCTGCGTCCGGAGTTGGCGAACCTGCCATCCATGCCGTGCCTGACCTGCCATGAGATGCACCGGGAAGGCCAGCCCATGCAGAAGACGGATGCCGATGGCCGCGTTCCCGGCGCCCGGCAGGAAATCGCCCGCCCGTCTCTGGCGCGTTCGATCGCCGGACCGAGCGATACATTCCCCTGGCGGAGCTGCCGATGCCGATATTGCTGGAAGGCGCCCGCCCCGTCAAGATGAGCAAGGACCAGCGCCAGGCTCTCTGCTACCAATGCCACGCCCCGATGGCCACCCGGCAGGTGGGCAGCGGCGACGACCGGACGGGACTCGGCGTACATGAAGGCATCAGTTGCCTGGCGTGCCACGAGCAGCACGGGCAAAAGACGCGCGCGTCGTGCGCATCGTACCACCCCAAGATGTCGAACTGCGGCCTGGATGTGGAGAAGATGGATACGACGTTTGCTTCATCCGACAGCAGACACAACGTCCACTGGGTGAAATGCGCGGACTGCCATCCGAAGGGCGTTCCCAAAAAGAAGGTTGCGGTTCTGGCTTCAAACTGATGGGTTGACATCTTACCCGAGAAGGGCATGCTTGAGTGAAATGTCTACCCGAGTCGCATTTCTGCAAGGCGTCCGGAGAAGAAGCACGAAGGGTGCTTTGACGCATGCGCTCGCGTCCATCATTATGATGAGGGCTTTGCCGTCTCAGTGCGGACTTCGCCTGACTCGGGCTGCATCGTAGCCGGTTGCACAGAGACGACTTCAGGGCGTTTTCGCTCCCCAGAAATCTTGGCGTCCCGAACCGAACCGAGTACGAGCGCGGAGAATATACCCACAGCAGCGGAGAGCACTAAGGCCACGCAGGTGATAATGATTCTCCCTGGATAATGAGGACGTTCCACTGACGTTTGGTAGATGCTCAAGGTAATCGGCACAAGGGGCCAGACGGTTATCGACGCAATCGTGAACCAGAAGATGGAACGATTCCCATATAGGCCAACGTATCCAGTTGGCCATTCGAGCGCCGTCTGTACACGCGCCATACTTCGAAGCTCAAGCAAATGCGCCAGAAGGTAGAGCTGGCAGATAAACAGGACGAGCGAGCCGTATATGGCAATCGTGGAAACTGGCAGCTTAGCCTGAAAGAGTTCGATGCGATCAGTATCCGTATTCGCCCTCTCGCGCAGTGCGTCATATAAACTATCCAGGGGTGTGCTTTCGAAGTATTTCGTTTGCTCAATAAGCTCCCTGAATTCCTCAGAAGACTTCCCCGTACCCCACTTTGCAGCTTGGGGAACAACGCCCACCAGTGCGTGCGGTAAATCAAGAAGAGCCGTAGGAACACGAATTTCCGGAAACTGACAGATCGGTTCGTGCTGCTGTTCTTCGACTGTTGCAATAATGGACCAATCTGTCCCCACGCGCTTCGATTTCGGGAACAAGAAACTATTCACTGTATCTTGCGAAGTTTTATCGATCGCATTGCAATCTGCCGCCCCCTTCCTGAAGCCCAACACAAGCGGTAAAAAGGCTGCCCGGCCATCATGAAAAGCGTCCCAAAAATCAAAGAACTGTTGCAGATTCGTCCATTGCTTTGGCATCTTATCATGCAGTTCCGCCTCATCATCTTCGACATTGTCAACGAAGATCCATTTTTTCGTCACCCGAAAATCAAGGACAGGCTCTCCTTTACGGCGCTTTCGAGCCGGCACCCGGTAGACACCGCGTTCCGGAAACACCAACTCGATTCCGGACGGTTGGGCTACTATCAGGTTCGATTCCATAATCACATCGACGTCCGCCGTAAGATGTGCAAGCGTATCACGCCACCGCTGCGCGAGATGCAGAATGGCCTCCGCATCGTCCGCCGCCCGTTCAAGTGACCGGCGTTTTTCAAATTGCAGCGCTGCAATGAGTATGAGCGCAACTACCAAAACGGTGAAGTGCACGGTACGGACATGGTCCACCAAGTCCTTCATGCGCCGGAGTTTACCATATTCCTTCGAGAAGATTGCGGGCACAAAAAAAGCCCGGCCGCCGCCGGATGCATGTCCAAGGAGATTCTCCTGAACGCAAGCGGCCAGGCGAAAGGGGGTGTTCCCAGGAAGAAGATCACCCCAAAATAGCCCTATTGCAAATTGCAATTCACAAGGGCACACGTTAAAATTCCTCAATCTTCGGCGCTGATTCTAAAGATCTCCCCTTCCGTAAACCCCCGAAACTGGGTAAGAGCTATTGACATGATCTGTCAGTATAGACTTAGGAAGAGAGTTACGCTCCACCGAGCCTCTTCTAACGGTTGTTTTCCTGCGCAGGAAATGTTGCATAAGGTGGTACTGATCTCCTCGTAAGACCTTAAGAAAGTCCGAACGGTTTAAATACTGGCGGGGAGACAGTTGGGATCGCGGTCCCACAATACCCGGTGAGATGGTAAATCGCCGGATCATCAGAGAGTCAGGCATTCCTCGAGGTTGCGTTGCTCACAAGCCGTGTAATTCCTCGAGGATGCGGCTCAAATCATTGGCGGCCGGACAACGCACTCCGCAACACGGAGCGACGGCGATAAACCGGCTCCATACGGGCTAGTGTCCTGAGTTAGAAATTCGTTGCAAAAGTCGCCGGCTTGGCGCATACTGGGCTTGAG
>OMOG01000286.1 GCA_900290305.1 Candidatus Sulfopaludibacter sp. SbA4 | reverse complement strand
CTACTTCCACTGCGGCGGACTGGACCTTGCTCCAACAGCCACTAAATAGCCGGAAGAGCCCTAAAGGGTTGGCATGGCGGACCGCCGATGATGACCCGTGCTTCCGGCAAAGTGGTCTCTGCCGTCAGCGTGACCTGATTGCAGTGGCCGAGAAGATTCTTGCTGTAGGTCGCACACGCGTCGGTATCCATCTCGAAACCAAGCGTGGCGAAGCCGTTGGCCTCAAAGCCAAGCGCAAGCCCTCCGCAACCCGCAAAGAGGTCCAGCACAAGCGGTCTACCGTTCGGTTTTGGTCGGAGAAGATCGTTTATTCTCTGAGCGTATGTCTTCGGCATCGTGGATGTTCTTCCGTCTATTCTCGCACCAGTTCAGCCAAGTTTTGATGCTGTCCGATTCGCCGCAAGTGGTTGATCATGCCGGTCCTTTGAATGCAAGGCCTTCCGGCGAGGACACAGCAAGAATATCGACATAATTGCGCTCACGCTTTAGGCTAAATCTCCCGTCTTTGGCGGGCGGATTCCTTCGGTGCCAGACGGTCACTTAAAGACGGCGCGACCAGCGGCCCCTTTTTTTCGTGGCCACTCTTCCCAGCGCGCGGGTGCCACCTCCGGTGGCAAACAACAAACGCGGATCGCGCGACCCGACAAGCCAGCGTGCAATCGCGTGCAATGGTCGGCGGGACGGATAGCAAATATGGCAGGCGGCGCAACGAACCTGCAAATTTACACATTTCAAAGGAGGTTACAGGCTTGGAATCCCAGCGCCACCACCCCTGGTTGTGATTAGTCCCCATAAGTCGGCCTGTCAGAAGCCTTTCTAGAGATTACGCGCTCTACAGGTTTTTCCGATCGGAATGTGGCGTTCGTCACCGCCTACCTCGATCGCGGAAAGCAGGCGTTCAAAAAGACCGTCCCACAACTCGCTTGGAACTCTTTTGCGTGGTTCGCATCGGAGCCCGATCACATTGTCGTTCTCCGTGAGGGCGCCGTGGATCAAACCGCGCGCCTTTCGGAACTCCTGTAAGCCCCGCTCAGCCCGCCGCTGCCGGCCGCACGACGCGGCAGCCTTCCAGCCCGTAAAACACGATGTACAGATAGCAGACCGCCGGCATGATGAAGGCCATGTGGATGCCGATCGAGTCGGCCAGCGCGCCCTGCAGCAGCGGGAGGAAAGCGCCACCCACGATCGCCATGATCAGCAGTCCCGAACCCTTGCCGGTGAGCGGACCCAACGAAGCGATACCCAGCGTGAAGATGGTCGGGAACATCACGGAGTTGAACAATCCGACCGCGATCACGCTCCACATCGCCAGCGTGCCGCTGGTGGCGACGGTGGTCCAGACCAGCGCGGATGCCACCAGGGCTGCGCCGCCCAGAACCTTTCCGGGTGCGGCCCTGCGCAGAATCGCAGAGCCGATGAAGCGGCCCACCATCGCCCCGCCCCAATAGAAGGACACGTAGCCGGCCGCGGCTCTCTGGGTGAGGCCGCCGATATTCGGCTGGGAAAAGTAGTTCACCAGAAAGCTGCCGATCGAAACCTCGGCGCCGACATAGACGAAAATCGCGATGGCGCCGAGCACCAGGTGGCGGCGGCGCCAGATGCTGTCTCCGGCTTTGACGCCGTGGCCCTCTTCGATATCCGGGAGCGACGGCAAATGGAATCGCGAAATGGCGAAGGCCAGAACGAACAGCGTGAGGGCGATCCCGATGTACGGCAGTTTCACGGTTGAAGCGTCCGCCGGGCCCGACCGGTCCGACAGGATCAGCAGCCCGCCCAGGTAGGGCGCCAGCGTGGTGCCCAGCGAATTGAAGGCCTGCGCCAGGTTCAGGCGGCTGGAGCCTTTCTCCGGCGGGCCGAGTTGCGCGACATAGGGATTGGCCGCCACCTGCAGCAGCGTGATGCCCGAGGCCAGCACCCACAACGCCGTGAGAAACAGGGCGTAGGAACGAATGCTCGCGGCGGGGAGGAAGAGCAGCGCGCCCATGCCCATCACACCCAGGCCGATCACGATCGACTTCTGATAGCCCACGCGGGCCAGGATGCGCGAAGAGGGGATCGACATCAGAAAGTAGGCCGAGAAGAACGTGAACTGAATCAGCATGGTTTGCGTGTAGTTCAGTTCGAAGAGGGCCTTCAGGTGGGGAACCAGGATGTCGTTGAGAACCGTGACAAATCCCCACATGAAGAAGACCGTGGTGACCACGGACAGGGCAAAGCCGTAATGGGGCTGCCCAGAGCCGTATTGGGAGCGCAATGACTGTTGATTCATGCTCAGTGCGTCATCGCGTAAATCACGTAGTTCACGCCGATCCGAATCCCCAGGGCCGAATACTGCGCGGGATACTCCGGATTGTCGGCGTGTTCCCACGAGTCGCCCAGGTCCATGTCGTGGCAGATCGCCACCACCAGCCGGCCCTTATTGTCGTAGATGCCGCGCCAGTGCGGGTCGTAGCCGTCGTATTCGTAGGTACGGTGGCTCCGTATAAACTGGGCGCCCGGTACCTGGTATTTATCGTCGAGGTCGTAGATGGTGTGGAAGATCGCCTCTTCCTTGGGAAGATCCACGATCTGCCGGTCGGGAAACACGCGGCTCATGCTGTTGAAGAAGACGTCCCACTCTTCGGTGCCATGGAAGTCGTCGCACATGAAGAAACCGCCGCGATCGATGTACTCGCGGAGCGCTTTGGCCTGTGGGTCCGTCAGGTTCCAGTGGCCCACTTCCACCGCATAGAGCCACGGCCAATCGTACTCGTCGGCATCGTCGAGGTTGAGGGGCTCCTCGGCCGAGCGCGCGTGGACGCGGGTGAGCCGCCGCAGCGCTTCCGAAAAGTGGCGGTCGGAGCGTGGATAATCGGTGGTCCAACTGGAGCGTCCCTCGCGCCAGTCGAACATGTACCGGCCGTATCCGCGGCGGCCGCGTCCGTGGACGCCCGGCATGGGCGGATACATCAGGCGTCCGAACGCCCACTCGGTCTTTTCCTGGTAGTCCGGAGGGAGCGGGAAATTGTTGTATTCGTTGCCCGGGTATTCGCGGAATGGCCGCTGGGCGGACAGCGCACCGATGAAGGCAATGCCCAACATCGCGCCGCCGAGCGCGATCCGCGCCCTTATTCCGA
This sequence comes from Candidatus Sulfopaludibacter sp. SbA4, assembly GCA_900290305.1. Classification (GTDB taxonomy): domain Bacteria; phylum Acidobacteriota; class Terriglobia; order Bryobacterales; family Bryobacteraceae; genus OMOG01. Next base: position 14,394 of record OMOG01000286.1, on the reverse strand, counting down.
TCGGCATTGTTCTTATCGTAGCACCCGCCTGCGGTGCGTCCGCTAAGGCACGGTCACCGTGCCCGACGCTTGCCAGCCGGAGTTGAGGACATCGAAATTGCTGCGCGCCGCCGTGTAGATCACCTGGTTGCCCGCGAAGAGCGGAGTAAACGTGATATTGAGGGTCAGGGTGAGCGTGCTGCCGCTCGAGACGGCCGAAGAGCCGGGGCTGTAAACGGTGCACTGGTGGTTGCTCACGGCGCCGGAGCCGTTCAACACCAGCCCGGGCGAGAGCGAAGTGTTGGTGTCGTCGGCCAGGTATAGAACGTTCAGCGGCCGGCTGTAGGCAATGTAACAGGCGCCCGGCCCCAGCAGCACGCTGTTGATCAGGATATCCACTACGCCAAGATCCTGTGTTCCATTGGTGTCGGTAAACGTGAAGATATAAGTCTGGCCCGTGCTATTACTGCGAGCGGGGCTGACTCCACCTGCCGCGGGGCCAGTGGGCGCGGGACCGGGCACGGTCCAAGTGGCCAGAGCTTGCCACCCCGAGTTGTTCCCGGACTGGTCTCCGGCCGCAACGTAGACGATCTTGTTACCCGCGAAAGTCGAGGTGAAGCCGAGGCTCAGGGTCAGGGTCAGTATGTTGCCGGATCCCGCGGCCGAAGAACCAGCGCCATCCGCCCGGCACTGACTGTTAGCCACACTTCCCGAACCATTCAAGGCCAGTCCCGACAAGGAACTGCCCGAGTCACTCACCAGGTACAGAACATTCAGCGGCTGGCTATATGCCAGGTAACAGGCTTGCCTGCCATCGAGCGAGCTGTTGATCAGGATGTTGACGACGCCCAGGTTCTGGTAGCCGGCGGGGTTGGCGAACTGGATTGTAAACGGCTGACTCTGGCCGGCGCCGGTTGGGGGAATTACTCCCACGGCGCTCAGTCCTTGCGTAATGGCAAAGGACTGCCCGGCAATCGTCAGGACGGCGCTCCGCGCGGCGCCATTCGGGCTGGCGGAGACCGTGTAGGCGACGGTCCCGCTCCCGGAGCCGGATCCGCCAGTGATGGTAACCCACGGCGCCGGGCTGGAAGCCACCCACGAGCACGCGGAGCCGGTAGTCACTCCGACGGTTCCGGCGGCGCCGGCCGCGCTTACCGAGACTGCCGAAGCTGTCAGGGCGGCAACGCAGGAGCTTGGAGTGAAGATAGCAGTCACAGTTTGCGGTGCGCCGAGGGTCAGCACCTGGGGATTCGCGATGCCGGATAGAGCACCGGTCCAGCCGGCGAACTGGTATCCGGGGTTCGCTTGGGCAGTCAGTTGTACGGCGGTTCCGGAATCGCAGTAGCCATCCGTCGAGGACGGAGTGACCGCGATCGACCCGGCCCCCGAGGGCGACGCGGCGGTGGTCAGTAGGAATTGGGAGCCGAGATTGGCTACGTAAATCGCCAGGCCGGGCGCGGCGCTGACGGTGTGGGTCTGGGCCTGACCGTCACTCCAGGAGGTGAAGAGAGGCCGCACGCCGGGAGTGGCCGGCGGCGTTACGGCGGCGATGGTGTGCCGGCTGCCGATGGGCCAGGTGAAGCTCTGCGGCGTTGTGTAGTTGACGCCATCCACGGCCACGGTGAGGCCCGGCGGGTTGGTGGCGATGAACCGGGTGACGCTCCTGGCGGGGTTTGCCGGTAACTCCAGGCGGGCGACCTTTTCACCAAACTCCTCAGACTCCTCGACTAACCACAGCGCGCCATCCGGGCCGGTGGTGATCTGCTGCGGTAGGCTGGATGGCGAAGGTACCGGGAATTCGGTGATCGAACCGTCGGTGGTGATACGTCCGACCTTGTCACTTGCATCCTCGGTAAACCACATCGCGCCATCCGGACCTGCCACGATCGCTAAGGCGCCACTGTCCGGCGACGGCAGAGCGTACTCGGTGATCGCGCCGTTCGTCGTGATCCGCCCGATCCGGTTGTATTCCGTAAACCACAGGGCACCGTCCGGACCGGTAGCGATACGGGAGGCGCCGCCGCCCGCGGGCAGAGGGTAGAGAGTCACCATGCCGTCGGTCGTGATACGGCCGATGTTCCCGTTGCTCAGGGTGAACCAAAGCGCGCCATCCGGCCCTTCCGTTATGCCCTGTGACGCGACCGGCACCGGGAACTCGCTGAAGACGCCGGCAGTAGTGATGCGCCCGACATTGTTCCCGAGGTTCTCGGTGAACCACAGCGCGCCGTCGGGGCCAGTGACGATCTCGTAGGGTTCGCGCTGGGGAAGGGGCAACGAGTATTCCGTGAGCTCGCCCGCGGTGGTCAGCCGCCCAATGCGATTGAGATAGCGTTCTGCCAGCCACAGGGCGCCGTCGTTACCGGCCGCGATGGCAATGGCGCCGGCTGTCAGGTACGCCGAGACGGACCCCGTGGTGGTGGTGCGGCTGGTGGCGCCGCTGGAGTCCCCAGAGGACCACAACGCTCCGTCCGGTCCCACGGCAATGGCTTGCGGCAGGGAACCCAGATAAATGAGTGGAAACTCGGTGAACGATGGTTGCGAGGCCGGCAACGCAGCCCGACCGATCCGGGCTGTGCCGGATTCCGCGAACCACCGGGCGCCATCCGGACCGGGCGTGATGCCGAACGGCTGGGCGGCGGCCGTGGGCACGGCGTATTCCGTGATGCTGCCTCCCGTCGTGATGCGGCCGATCTGGTTGTGTGCGGATTCCGTGAACCATAACGCGCCGTCCGGGCCGAGGACGATTCCCTGCGGGTCACCGCCGGACGGGAGGGCGTATTCAGTGACGGTTCCGACCGGATCGAGGGGGTTGTCGAACACCAGATTTTCAATGGCGATGCGCGCGATTTTGCTCGTTCCCGACTCGGTGAACCACAGGGCGCCATCGTAACCGGCCGTGATGTGGCGTGGCAAACTGAGCGCGGTTGGGACGGGGTATTCGGAGATGGCGCCGGCCGCGGAGATCCGGCCGATCCGGTTGGCCGAGGATTCCGTGAACCAGAGCGCNNGGAGGACAACGGGTACTCCTGGAGTGCGCCGCCGGTAGTGAGGCGGCCGATCTTGCCGGAGCCGGACTCGGTGAACCACACTGCGCCGTCCGGGCCGGTGACGATGCCTGAGGGCGTGCTGCCCGCTGCGAGTGAGAACTCATTGGTGACCACGCCCGCCGTGGTCATGCGGCCGATCTTGTCGATACCGGCCTCGGTAAACCAGAGGGCTCCGTCGGGACCCGTGGCGATAGCGCCCAACTGAGCGCTGGCGCTCGGAACAGCATACTCGGTGATGACCCCGTCGGGAGTGATGCGGCCGATCTGCCGGCCAAGCAACTCAACGAACCAGCAGGCGCCGTCCGGACCAAGCGTGATGGCGGTGGGCTGGCTGCCCGCAGTCAGTCCTTGGTTGAATTCGGTAATCGACGGCTGCGCCGGAATCGGCGTGGCACAACCAAGCATGACCGCAGCCAGCCAGAGGCTCTTAGATCCCAGTCCTATTGCGTCACCTTCAGATTCACCGGCGCGCTGGCGACGCCGCCGACCGTAACGACAACCGATGCCGTGCCGATCGCGGATTGAGACGGAACCTGGTAGTTGATCTGAGTGACTCCCGCGAGGCCGGAAGGAATGCCGATGAACTGGATGGAAGCCGGCACTCCGCCAACCGTGAGGGTGACTGGTTGCGTGGGCTTGGGAAGATTGGCCGTCGCGGTGCCGGCTGCTGGTGCGGCGCCGGTCGAGAGCTGCGGCGAGACCGCGCCATCCCCGGTGATGTACAGCGTGACTATTTGGCCGCGCGCCGCGCTGCCGTTGGGGACCGGCGCGCCGCTCGAATCGGCAAAGATGCCGGGAGCCGCGGGCGCCACCCGGAAATTCGCGGACGCCGTTTGCCCGTTGTTGTTCACCACCAGCGTGACCGTGCTATTGGCAGGCGTCTCGTAGGGAACCTGAATATTCAACTGTCCGGGTGAGACGTAGTAGAGCGGCGCGGTAACGCCGTTGATGGTGGCCGAAACACCCACCAGTTTCGCGGGCAGCGGCACCGTAACGGCGCTCACCGCCGCCGGCGCAAGCTGCGTGCCGAAGACGGTGAGAATCATGCCGGGTGCGTAAACCTGCTTGAACGACGCCCCATTGGTAAGGCCCCCAATCGTCGGCGGGCCGGACAGTGTCGCGGTGACGGCAATGACGGTGGACGCGGCGGCGCTGTTGTAGGAGTTGTCGCCACTGTATTGTCCCGTGATGGTATCGGTGCCCACGGTCAGTTGGCTGCCCCTGACGGTCAGAGTCGCGGTGGCGTTGCCACCCGAGCCTGAGAGCGCGGCGGTTCCGAGCGTCGTGCCGGCCGAGAAGAATGTAACGGAGCCCGTAGGCGTTGTGCCGTTGGTGCCCTTTACCGTGGCGGTGAGGTTGGTGTTACCGCCGGGTGTGATATCGCCGGTATCCGAAGACAGATCCATGGCGGCGGTAACCCGCGGAGTCGCGCTCAGGTGCCAGGCGGTGACCATGGCGTAGACATCTAACGACCCCAGTCCCGTAACCAAGTCGTAGCCCGGGCCGGCGCTGTAACCGATGTTGCCGGACGTGCAGTTGCGCGCCTTGGGGGGACATGGATTGACCATGTTGTCGCCGGTGGTGATGTCGTGAAAGGCGGAGGGAGTAGCCTGCGCAAGGCTGTACAACCGCGGATTGACGTTTCCCTGTCCGGCGCTGGATTGAAAGCCATGGGCGACCTGGTACTGGTTCAGCAAGGCGGTGATTCCCGCAAACGTGGGTGCGCCCACCGAGGTTCCGCCATATACCTGTTGACTGCCACCCGTGTAGACCAGGAACCCATCGTGATCGGCGGAGCCGGCGAGAGCCAGATCCGGGACATCGCGGGCGCCGTCGTTGGGCACGCCGAACCCGGTCTGCCACGAGGGCTTGGCGAAATAGATGCTGACGCCGCCGCCGCTGGCGGAGGGCGAACCATCCGCCACGCTGTCGTTCCACGCGGTCTCGGGAATGTAGGACAGGGCCGAGGCTTGATTGGCGTTGTTCGAGTTGGCCCAGTAGCTCCCGCCTCCGTCGACGAATTCGGTACCGCCGACCGAGGTCACTTCGGGGATGCTGCCGGGCATGTCCACGGACAGGCCGGTGACGGCCCGCGTGGTCGGATCGAAGCAATCCGCGGCGCCGGAGTCTCCCGATGCGGCGATCCAGGTGATGCCCTGGGCGTTAGCCTGCAAGGCCAAGGACTGCATCGTCCGCGCGTCCGAAGCCGGCGTTTGGGCTTCGCACTGGCCATAGCTCATGCTCAAAACGGGCGCGATGTTCTGGTCTATGGCGTACTGCGCCGAAGTCTCGACATCGTCCGAATACACGAAGGTGATGCTGGCCTTTCGCGCCACCGCGCTGGCCAATTCGAGATCCAGGTCGGCCTCGGGCAGGTCGTCGGTGCTGATGCCGGGATTGGCCGTATTGGGGACCTCGACCAGGGTCGGGTCGCCGCCGGGAAGGTTGAAAGAGCTGTGGAACTGTTCTATGTCCGAGAGCTTGATCTGGGTCTGCCCGACCACCACGATTTGTTGTCCGGAGCCATCCACACCCGCGTTGTAGAGCGGTTGGATGTTGTAAATGACCGCCACGTCATCGGGAGCGAGATAGTGACTGCCGCGGGACCCATTGTACTCAGGCTGCAATTGCCGCACTAAGTGCTTGGGCGGACGCAGGCGAAAGTCGGTGAGTCCGTGGATGGCGTTCACCACATCGGCGAATGCGGCGGGGATCGAAGGCTCGGTGGAATTGGCAAAGTGCAGCTTGCCGCCGGCCAGGGTAGTGGTGGATTTCGGTGGCGAAGGCGGTCTCGACTTGCGCGGCAGTTCCGCTGAAGGCCACCCAGTTGCGTGCGCGCGCGGTCGCGACCACCGTAAGGTTCTGGTCCCGCAGCCAAGCGGCGATTTTGTCGAGATCGTCCTGGCTCACGCCGAAGCGATCGGCGTACTGTTCGGGTGTCAGCCAGTGGTGGTAGTCAGGAGAGGACGGGTCCTGCTGGCTGGCCAGAAACCGATCGAGGTCGGCCTGCTGGCTATCCGATGGTTTCAGGAGGACCGTGACGTAAGAGAGCGGCAGCGAGGGGTCGACGCGGCCCTGGTCGTTTTCCGCGCGGGCGCTAGGGTGGATGTGGCCGGGCAGCGTCACGCGCTGGCGATTGTCAACCGTCCTGGCGATGCGGTTCGGTTGCGCGAGCAAGTTGGCTGCCGGAAAAAAGAGTATCAGTACGACGAGAAGAACGGATCCGATGACAGTAAGAGGCTTCCTGGGCATACGATGCACACGTTAATCGAGACGGTGGGCTGTGGAGCACGGTTACGGAAAACTGGGGGCTCGGTACTAATCATGACGCAAGCAGGTGAGAGGATTGACTCGCGCGGCACGGCGGGCGGGCACATAAGCCGCGGCCAGCGCCACTGCCAGGAAGAAAACCGCGATCGCACCCAGAGTGGCCGCATCCGTGCCGGCCACTCCCACCAGCAGTCCCTGGAGGACTCTGGCGCCGGCCAGCGCTCCCGCCAGGCCGATCGACACGCCAGCGAGCGCCGCTCGCATGGCCTGCCGCACGATGAGGCCGGCGACCTGTGCCGGCCGCGCGCCCAGGGCCATCCGGATGCCCACTTCGCGCGTGGTTTGCGAGACAAAGTATGCCACCACCCCGTAGATTCCCAGGCCCGCCAGCAGGACCGCCAGCGCGGCGAAGGCCGCCAGCACGCGCGTCAGCGTGGCGGCGCGGGTGAAGGAATAGGCCAGCACATCCTCGAGTGTTTTCACGTCGAACACCGGCTGGTCCTTATCGATCGACAGGACCGCCCGCCTCACGGAGGGCGACCATCGCATGGGGTCGGCCGCGGTGCGCACCACCAGGTGCAGAATCGAGGAAGGGTTCTGCGCGTACGGCAGGTACAGTTGGGGCAGCGGGGTGGGCACGATGCCATCGAGCCGCACATCTCGAGCCACGCCCACCACGGTGAGCCACTGGTTCTGCGACCGCGGAAGCCAATAGCTGTTGGAGTTGGGGAACGCCGGCTGAATGCGTTTGCCCAGAGGGGATTCGCCGGGCCAGAAGCGGCGCGCCATGGAGGCGCTCACGATGGCGACGCCGTGCTGTTCGTCGTTGTCCTGCTCGGTAAAGGCGCGGCCCGCCAGCAACGGGATGCCAGCGGTGTGAAAGTAGTCCGGGCCGACGACCCAATAGTGCACCTGCGGCTCTTCGCCCGGACGCGGCGCGGGTGCGCCGTCGAGGTGAATCCCCACGCTGGTCCAGAGCGTCGAGAGCGGCAGGAAGTTGACCGCGGTTGCAGACTCTACGCCCGGGAGCGCGGCGACTTTCTCGACGGCCTGACGCCAGAACTGCGCGACCTGGGCGCCGGTCGAGTAGCGCGCCGGAGGGAGCCACAACTGGACCGTGAGGAGATTGCGGGAATCGAGCCCGCGGTCCATGCCAGTGGCCGCGAGCGAGCTGCGGACCAGGAGTCCGGCGCCGGCCAGCAGTATCACGGCCAGCGCAGCTTCGAGCGAGACCAGCAGGCTCGAGACGCGGCGGCCGCGCAGGATGTCGGGTTTCAGGTGCTGCACGGAACACTGCAGCGCGGGAGCGAGACCGGCCGCAATGCCGGTGAGCAGCGCGATCGCCAGGTTGAAGGCCAGCACGGGCGCATCCAGGCGAAACGGCTCCTCGCGGTTCACCGCGGAATACGGCAGCGCGTTCAGGAGGCGGATGAGCCCGAGCGCGAGCACGGTGCCAGCGGCGCCGCTGAGCAGGCCCAAGACGCTGCTCTCGGCGAGCAACTGGCGAACCAGGCGGAGACGGCTGGCGCCTAGCGCGGTCCGGATTGCCATCTCTTTTTGACGGCCGGCGGCGCGGGCCAACAGCAGGCTGGTAACGTTGGCACAGGCGATGAGGAGCACGAAGCCCACCGCCGCCTGCACCATCAGCAGGATGGGGCGGATCTCGGCGGTCCACTGGTGTTGCAACTCGACTACCTCGACAAGCCAGCCGGAGTTGTCGGGAGACGGCAGCGCGTCCATGGCGGCCTGGGCCTGTTGGATCGCGACTCCCGGCTTGAGGCGCGCGTACACGAACAGGCGATGGTCCGCGCGGCTGGCGCCGGCAGGGTCGAGCACGAGCGGGACGTACAGGTCGAGATCGCGGTTGAGTACGCGGAAGAGGCGAAAATCGCGAGGCAGGACGCCGGCGATGGTGTAGGTTTGCCCTTCCACCATGATGGTGCGGCCGGGCACCGATGGGTCCGCGCCGAAGCGCCGGCGCCAGAGACTGTCACTGAGCAGCACCACGCGGCTGCGGCCGGGCTGCTCCTCTTCGGGAAGGAAGGTGCGGCCGAGTGCGGCAGTGACTCCGAGGACGGGGAAGAATCCGGCAGTCACTTGCAGTCCTTCGACGCGCTCGGGCTGGTCGGCGCCGGTCAGGTTGAAGTATAGGAAGTTCCAGGCGGCGAGTGACTCGAAGACCTGGTTCTCGCGCTTCCAATCGAAGTAATCGGGGACGGAGGCGAGTTGCTGGGTAAGTCCGCGGGAGGGATTCTTTTGCCGCAGGGCGACGATTCGGCGGGCATCGCGGTAGGGGAGGGGATGGAAGAGGATGACGTTGAGGATGCTGAAGACGGCGGAGTTGAGGGCGATGCCCACGCCGAGGGTGAGCACCGCCGCCAGGGTGAATAGCGGGTTGCGGCGTAAGAGGCGCATGGCTGGGGTTGGCAGGCGAAAGCGCCTGCCCCACCTAAAAGCAACACAGGCAAGAATGCCTGTGCCACACAAGCAACACAGGCAAGAATGCCTGTGCTACCAAGCAACACAGGCAAGAATGCCTGTGCTACAGAAGAACACAGGCAGGAATGCCTGTGCTACTCGTTGTTGTTGCTGCCCGCCGGGGTTCGCGGGGGCGGATCCTTGACGTACTTGTCGAGCCACGTCATCTCTTCCCAGAGCACGTGCTCGATGGTCTCCTTGGCGCGATAGCCGTGCGCTTCGGCGGGGAGGAAGACGAGCCGGACGGTGCCGCCGTTGCCGCGGATCGCCTGGTACATGCGGTCCGACTGGATGGGGAACGTGCCGGAGTTATCGTCCGCTTCGCCGTGAATCAGCAGGATGGGCGTCTTGATCTTGTCGGCAAACATGAACGGCGACATTTTGAGATAGACATCCGGCGCCTGCCAGATGGTCCGCCGCTCGCTCTGGAAGCCGAAGGGCGTGAGCGTGCGGTTCATGGCGCCGCTCTCGGCCAGGCCGGCCCGGAACAGGTCGGTGTGCGCCAGCAGGTTGGCGGTCATGAACGATCCGTAGCTGTGGCCGCCCACGGCGACGCGGTCGCGATCGGTCACGCCCATGGAGACGGCCTTGTCGATGGCGGCCTTGGCGTCCGCGGTGATCTGATCGACGTAGGTGTTGTTGACGGTTTCGGGATCGCCCACGATGGGCATCGCGGCGTTGTCCAAAACGGCATAGCCCTTGAGCACCATGAACAAGTGACTCTGGGCCGAAGTCAACTCAGTGAATCGCTGCGTGGAGCCACTGACCTGGCTGGCGGTGTCGGCGTCGTTGTATTCGTAAGGGTATGCCCAGACTAGCGTGGGCATGTGAGTTCCTTGTTTGTAGTCAGCCGGCAGATAGACAGTGAATGACAGTTCCACGCCATCGTTGCGTTTGTACTTCACCAACTCTTTGTGAATGCCGCGGATGGAGGGCTGCGGATCGGGGAACTTAGTGACTGCGGTCATGGAGCCGCCGGGCGTCCGCAGGTAGTAGTTCGGGGGTTCGGTGGGGCTCTCGCGGCGCGTCAGAAACTTGTCGCCCTTCTGGTCGAGAATCGCCTCTACCACTTCGTAGTGACTGTCGTCGCAGCGGAAGAGATGGTCGGTCTGCTTGGTAGTGAGGTTGAAACGATCGAGGAAGGGATGGTCGCCGGTGGGCGACGATCCGACGCCGGTGAGGAAGATGTTGTCGCCATCCTGCAGGATGCCGTGCAGGCCGGTCATGGGACGGCCGGGGTCTTTGTAACGGTCCTGGTTGTTGCGGGCCCAGATGAGTCGTGCTTCACCGCCTTTGTCGAGATCGATGAGGAAGGTGCGCTGCCAGCGCTTCATGCGCTCGAAATCCTCGACGAGCGCCATGCTCCCCTTTTCGAAGAACTGGATTCCCTGGAAGCGCTGCTCGGTCTTGAAGACTTCGCGGGGCTCGCCGGTGAAGGGCGGTTTCAGCGCGAGGATGTGGTCGCGGAAGGGCACCTGGTTTTTCAAGTCGCCGTGATCGAGGGCCTCTACCCACATCAGGGTGGCGGGGTCGCTGGGCCGCCATTCGATGGTGCGCGGGCCGGTGGGGACGCCGGTGAGCGAGACTCTCTCCTGGAGCGGCTGGCTGGCCACTTTGTGCACCATTTTCCCGGCGCGATCCCAGACTTCGATTTCCTGCGGGAACGACCTCACCGAGAGCAGGTAGGAGAAGGGCCTGTGAACGGTGGTGACGAGGAAATACTGTCCGTTGGGCGAGATGCGCGCGGACTCGATGATTCCCGGTTTGCCGACCAGCGTCATCTTGCCGGTGGCCACATCCACCAGGGCAAGCTGCGAGGTGGCGTAGTATTCGAACACATCCTCGTCATGCGGATTCTGGAGCATGTCTTCGAGGGTGGCCGAACCGGAGGCGCCGCCCAGGCTCTCCTGCACGTGCGGCCCTGGGGGAACCGCCGGCTCCGCCGGAGGTGCGCCGCGATTCGGCCTGGTGATCTCGACCAGTAACGATTTGCCGTCGGGCAGCCATGGACCGTCGGAAGATCCGCCGCCAGCGCCGCCGCGTCCGCCACCACCGCCGCCGCGCCCACCACCGCCGCCGCCAAAACCGCCGCCCATCACACCATTCATATGGACGCCTTCCACCTTGTGAGTTTTGCCGGTGGAGATGTCGCCGATCCAGAGGTCCATGGAATTCGCCGTGGTGTTGGTGAAGGCGATGTGCGCCCCGTCGGAGCTCCAGTGCACGCCGCTCAACTTGGGATTCGGCGGCAGGTCGAGCTTGATCTCGGTGCCTTCGGGGATCTTGCGGAGGGTCAGGGTAGTGTTGAAGACGGTGTTGTGCAGGCCATTGGTTTTGGGGTTGATGCGCACGCCCGCCAGCCGCAGCATGGGCTGGGACAGTTCGGCGATCGGAGGATTGCGCTCCGGTTGGCCCTGCGCGGCGTAGGTCCGGGTGGGGCTCAGGGTCAGGGCCGGAGTGGGAGGCGAGTTCAGCACATCCAGGACGGCCTTGGGTGGTTTCTGGTATTTGAGCGCGTCGGCTCCCAGGAGGAGCAGGGCGGACAGACCAAGCAGTATCGGGACTCTTGTTACTGGTTTCATAAGAGGATAACGAGAATCTTATGGGAATGGGGGGCCGAAGTCAAACGGTCGGGGGGCCGGGGGGCCGGGGGCCTGGACCGAGCAGGGGCCGGGTGTCGGGGGCCGGGGGCCGGGGCTCGGAGCCCAGGGGCCGGGTGCCGGGGGGGCAGATGCCAGGGGCGGAGCCGCGGGGCCTTGGCGGCTCGAATTGTTTTTTGCCAAACGAAACCATTTGTTTAGTTTGCGTTGTAGTTTCTTTGGGTTGCATTGTGGATAAAATGTGGATAAAAACGGCCCGAGGGCCAGGCTTGGCGGCGACCCGCTTTCCGCTTCCGGCAGGAACGATCCCGCCAGGCCACCGGGCCGCGATGCAGATCTGCATCGCCAAACGGTAGGCCGGCACTGAAAGGAAGGAAGTTACCGGAATTCCGCGATGCAAGATGCATCGCGGCGGAGTTGATCGCGGATTGTGCGGGTCCGCCGGGGCCGGTCTTCGCGAGGGGGCAATCCGGAATGCGAAACGGTAGTTGCGGTCGGGTTCAAGGAGCCGTTTCGGCGAAAACCGATACTCAGTATCGGTTTTCGGTCCGTAACTAGTTGATTCCCCGTTAGCCGGCCGGTACTCAGTACCGGTTTGGGGCGACGTCAGTGAGTCCGCGGGGACCCTGCGAATGCGGATGTTGGCGACCGGTTCCATAAGACACTCCAAAAAGGAAAAACGTAAGTATCTTACGTTGTTTTGGATCATGCGAGAAGAATATAAACGACTTACTCGATTTCGACCGTAAGATACTTACGGTTTGGGGTTCGTTTCCGGGAAATGACTGCCGGAAGGCCCTTTCGGGACCGCTCTTCCTCTCCTGATTTAAAGCTACACCCCTCCGATTGCGTTCACGGCAAGCTCACGAACTAAAGTGCTGAAACTAAAAGGAAAATTTTCCGTCAACTTTTGTCACCGTGTTTTTTTGGCGACGACTTGACGGACTGGGTACGCGGTACGGTTGACGGTCTATTGCACGGTCCCGGTCCCCATGGACTGCCGGTCTGTATTATTTGTGGCGAACTGACTGCGGCCCGTGCGCAGGGCACGCGCCTACTCTTCGGCCTGCTTTTCGGGCTCGCGGCCTTCGCGCTGCGCTTTGAGACGCTACTCGCGGCGTTTGGCGCGGTCGGCGGCACGCTTCACCAGCTCGGAACCCCCCGTGTAGCAGCCATGGCGCTGTCCGAAGATCCAGCACGGCCGGCAGCATCATTTCATTCTCGAGGGCCGGTCCTGTGGGCCCGGTTACCGGTTCCAGCGTCTTGCAGAGGGTCGGGGACGACGCTTCCGCAGAGCACGATTTGAAGAGAGGAGTGGGACTCAACCCACGTCCCCCAGTTGCGCCTGAATGGTCTTCATCTGTTGCTCCAATACTGGCAAATCCACTGAGACGATGTGCAGACGCGCGCGAGGTTGAGGCCAAGATAATCGTGCACGAGTACATTCTGAAATCCCGATAATCCTCGCCAATCGACCTCGGCGTGAAGTGTTTTCAACTCCGAGGATACTCGCTGCGACGACTCGGCTAACACCAATACTGTTCACTTTGGGTTGCGAGAGCGCAGACGACGCCGGAAGGCCGATTGAAAATCGGCCTGCAGGTTGAAAACCTGCCCCACGAGTGGCTGCAAAGTGAACAGTTATTGTCGGCTAACACCTGTAGATTGCGCAGAACGGAGATCGCCTTTCAAAGAGGCACCGCTTCCCGGAGAACCTGGGCGCGCAGCAACCGGTGAAGGCCCTGCGGCTCCACCACGTCGACGTGCCGGCCGAGAGCTTCATCCAGGTCCGCAACCAATCCGCCCGGAAAAAATGCGGTGGTTACTCACCCGCTTCGATCAGCAAGTCCAAATCGCTGTCGTCGCGCGCCTCGCCGCGGGCGAGCGACCCGAACACCTTGATGTCCGTCACCCCGTGACGACGCGCTATGGCCGGCGACCGACTGGCGCCCCGCACCCGGCCCTACTCTTCGGCCTGCTCTTCGATCTCGCGACCTTCGCGCTGCGCTTTCAGGCGCTCCTCGCGGCGTTTGGCGCGATCGGCGGCGCGCTTTACCAGCTCGGAACCCACCAGCTCGATCATGGCCTGCTCCGCTCCGTCGCCTTTGCGCGGGCCCAGGCGGGTAATCCGCGTGTAGCCGCCATGACGCTGGCCGAAGCGCGTCCCCAGCGAATCGAACAGCTTCTTCACCGAGGCCGGCGTGCGCAGCACGGCCGCTGCCTGCCGCCGCGAATGGAGCGTGTCCTGCTTGGCCAGCGTGATCATCTTCTCCACCAGCGGCCGCACCGCCTTGGCCTTGGGAACGGTGGTAATGATGCGCTCCTGCAGGATCACGCTCGTCGCGAGATTGCGCAATAGCGAGTTGCGGCTGTCTACGGGCCGCTTCAGCTTGAATCCGGCTACCTTATGTCTCATTGGGGTACCCCTGGATGTCTCATTGACCTATCCCTCGATCGAATCCTGTACGTCTTCTTCCGGGCCGTAGTCCGGCAAAGCACCGCCCACCGGCGGCGGCGGCGCCACCAGGCGGCCATGCGCATCGATGCGCATGCCCAGGGACAGGCCCATGTTGGCGAGAATCTCCTTGATCTCGTTGAGCGACTTGCGGCCGAAGTTCTTGGTGCGCAGCATCTCGGCCTCGGTCNNATTATAGGATCGAACGCTCAATTCCAGCTCCTCGACGGAGCGGTTCAGCACTTCGTTCATCTTGTCCATGCCGCGCTCGGAGACTTCCTCCGCCTGCTCCGCCACCTCTTCGAAGTTGATGAAGATGGTCATGTGGTCTTTGAGCAGTTTGGCGGCGTAGCCGATGGCGTCCTGCGGCGAAACGGCGCCGTTGGTCCAGACTTCGAGGGTGAGCTTGTCGTAGTCGGTCATCTGGCCGAGGCGGGCGGCCTCCACCGAAAAGTTGACCTTGCGGACGGGCGAGTGAACCGAGTCGATGGGAATGTAGCCCAGGGCCAGGTCCTCGTCGAAATTCTTGTCGGCGCTGACATAGCCCCGCCCGCTCTTGAGCCGC
>OMOG01000679.1:22748-39421 GCA_900290305.1 Candidatus Sulfopaludibacter sp. SbA4 | reverse complement strand
GCGCGCGTCCGCGGCTGTCCCTTTGTCTTTTCGCGATACCGCTTCGGCCTTGGCGCACGACAGGCTCGCGCGCGCGGCCAGCCCCGCCACATCCAGGATCCCCGCCACCCGCCCATCGCCCAGAATGGTGGCGCCGGCGTATTCGTGCAGTCCCTTCAGGTGCCGTCCCATCGGCTTGACCACGATTTCGGCGGTGTCGTGCAGCTCCTCCACCACCAGGCCGTAGTCGAAGACGCCGGCGTTGACCAGCACCACGTTCATGGCGTGCGCATTTTCCGGCCGCGGCGTGCCCAGCGCGTCCGCCAGGTGCACCAGCGGCACGAGACGGTCGCGGAGGATCAGGACTTCCGCGTCGCCGACGCGGTCGGTCCGCCCGGCGATCTGCCCGGCCGGAATGCGCAGCAACTCGCCCACGTTGACCTGCGGAATGGCGAAGCGCTGGCCGCCATCGGAGATCAACAGCGAGGGGATGATGGCCAGGGTGAGCGGCAGCTTGATGCGAAAGCTGGTGCCCTGGCCCGGCGTGGAATCGATTTCGATCTTCCCGCCCAGCTTGTCGAGGTTGGTCTTGACCACGTCCATCCCGACGCCGCGGCCCGACACGTCGCTGACCTTTTCCGCGGTCGAGACCCCCGGCAGGAAAATGAGCGCCATCTTCTCGCGCTCGGACAGGCCGCGGAGCTGCTCGGCGGTGACCAGGCCCTTGGCCAGCGCCGAAGCGGCCACCTTGGCGGCATCCAGACCCTTGCCATCGTCGGCGATCTCCACCACCACCAGTCCGGCCTGATGATAACAACGGAGCGCGACCGCCCCGGCAGCCGGTTTCCCGGCGCCGGTACGCGCTACGGGCGATTCGATGCCGTGATCGACGGCGTTGCGAATCATGTGGGTGAGCGGGTCGCTGAGCCCCTCCAGGATGGTCTTGTCGATCTCCACCTCGCCGCCCTCGATCTGGAGCTCAACTTCCTTGCCCAGGTCGCGCGTCAGGTCGCGCACCAGCCGGGGGAACTTCGCCAGGAGACTGCCGATAGGCTGCATGCGGGTCTGGGTCACCACTTCCTGCAGGTCGGAAGTGACCACGCTGATGCGCTGCGCTCCGTCGCGGATGCCGCGTTCGTCCTTGCGCGCCAGCGATTCGTTCAACTGGTTGCGGCTCAGCACGAGCTCGCCGGCCAGAGTCATGAGCGACTCCAGCAGGGAGACATTGAGCCGGATGGTGGTCTCCGCGTGCGTCTGGGTGGGGCAGGCGCTTTCGCCTGCCAACCGCGCTTCAGCAGGCGGGGCGGCAGGTTGACAGACGAAAGCGTCTGTCCCACCTGGGCCCGCGAGGACTTGCGTCTTGGTGGGGCAGGCGCTTTCGCCTGCCAACCCATTCTCTTTCACGTCCGGCGCTGCGGCGGGCAGCGCAACCCCCGGCCCTTCGGCCAGACACCGCAAGGCACCGTCTTTTCCGAGCACGTACACGCGTTCCGGAGGAAACTCCACGGCCTGCCCTAACAGGTCGGGCTCGAGCACCGTGGCGTAGAGAATCTGGAGCAGCAGGCAATTCGACGGCTCTTCATCCAGCGTCCCGGCCGACTCCAGATCGAACGCGGTCTCGAGAATCGTGCCGAACTCCATCAAACGCTTCAAGATTCCGAGCGGCGTCTCGCCGCGGCGCTCGACATCGTGAATCAGGTCGCAGGCGATCAGATAGATGCACTTGCCCACGCGGCGCGCCTGCTTCAGGTCGAAGGCCGAGACCTGGATGCGCTGCCCCTTCCCGGGGACGTCGATCCCCACCAGCTCGGTGACGGAACTCTTTTGGTCGGTGGCCAGATGATCGGCTGCCAGGCGCGTCAGCGAGTCCACAAACTCGGAAATGTCGGCCTGATTGCTCTCCCGGTGGTTCTCGACCATCTCTCGCAACTTGTCGAAGGCCAGCAAGAGGATGCTGACCACTTCGGGAGTGGGCACCATGTGCCGGGAGCGGACCAGGTCCAGAGCCGTCTCGGTGCGGTGCGCCAACTCGCGAATCTTGGCGAGATCGAAGAACCCGGCGCCGCCCTTGATGGAGTGCGCGGCGCGAAAGACGCGGTTGACCAACGGCTCGTCGATCTGCGCTCCGCCCCGCTCGATCTCGAGCAGGTCGGCTTCGATGGTGGACAGGTGCTCGCGGCACTCGGCCAGGTAGTCCTGCACCAGCTCGTCATCGGGTCCGCCGGGGCTCATCTTTCCTCCGCCGGGTCGCCGGCAACGCTGAAGTGCTGGTGAATGCGCATCGACTGGAACAGCTCGAGGATCTCCCGGGAAGCGTGAATCACCGACAGGCAGCCGCCCGCCTTGCGTACCGAATTGTGGGCCGATATGAGCAGGCCGAGCCCGGTCGAATCGACCATGCGCAC
The DNA here is from genome assembly GCA_900290305.1 of Candidatus Sulfopaludibacter sp. SbA4. Lineage (GTDB taxonomy): Bacteria > Acidobacteriota > Terriglobia > Bryobacterales > Bryobacteraceae > OMOG01. The sequence goes on along the minus strand of OMOG01000679.1, from coordinate 37,037 downwards.
GCGCGAGAAATCCAGCGTCATTTCCCGCGCCCCCTCCGCTATCGCCCCGCGCAGCGCGGATCGCAGCTCCGGCACCTGCGCGGCAACCACGTCGCCCGCCGGCTGCACGATCGCCTGATGGTCTTTGCGTGTAATCGTAGTGTTGCTCATGATGTCCTCTCTTGCCCCTGCAACCGCCTGATCAGGGTGGTGACATTGCCTTTCCGGTTGAACCGTACGCGCGTGGCGTACACCCGGAAAATCTCCATGCCGCGCCCGGTCGAGGACACGGCCGGCGCCTGGTGGTTCCGCGCTCGCCGCCAGTCGAAGCCCTCTCCGTCGTCCGCCACCGTGATGCTCAACCGGCCGGCCCGCCAGCGCACGGCGCATCGGACCTGCCGGGAGGCGTCCCCGCCGCAGCCATGCACCACCGCGTTGTTGAGCGCCTCGCGCAGCAGCAGCTCGGCGGCGAAGCGATCATCAGCGGCCGGCAGGCGCCGGCACCAATGGCGAAACTCGCCGATAAACGGCTCCAGAGCGTCCAGCGTCCCCGGCAGGGCGGCGCGGATTTCGCGGCGGACGGACGAGGTCACGGGCACGCCTCCACTGCCATGAGGACCAGGTCGTCGGTGATGGCCTGGGCATCGGGCCGCAACTGCCTGGCAATCCGGGTGGGAGCTTCGGCCAGCGGCGCCGCCCGATGGTCGATACAAGCCTCCACCAGCCGCGCGAGCCCGCTCTGCCGGGCCCCTCCCGGCAGCGATTCGATCAGGCCGTCGCTATACAGGAAGAAGCGGTCTCCCGGAGCTACCTGCAGCTCCTTGCGCTGCAGCACCGTGGAGCTGAAGACGCCCAGCGGTTCGCTGTCCGTCTGCAAAATCTCGGCGTGGCCCGCGCGGTCCACCAGGATCAGCGGCGGATGTCCCGCGCTGATCACCGACAACTGCCGGGTCTGGCGGTTGAGGCGCGCATAACAGGCCGTCAGATACTGCTCTTCGCCCAGCATCTGGCGCATAACCGAATCCACGCCGCGCATGGCGTCTTCGGGCGAAAACACCGGACCCGCATACTGGCGCAACAACGCCTTCACGGCCGCGGTGAGAAACGAGGCGCTCACTCCATGGCCGCTCACATCGGCGACAAAATAGGCGAATACCCCGGGTGCGATCGGGATGACGTCGAAAAAGTCTCCGCTCACATCCTCGAGCGGCCGGAAATAGACCCCGCAGGCCGCCTCGGCGCATTCTTCGGCGCCCACCAGGATCGCCTGCTGCGCGCTGTGCAGCTCCGCCAGCCGGCGGCGGTGCTCCTCCACCAAGGCGCGGTTCCTCTCGCGCATGCGCAGGTGGACCCGCACCCGCGCCAGCATCTCCCGCGCATCCACGGGCTTGGAAATGTAGTCCACGCCGCCCGCCTTCAGTCCCGTAACCTTGTTCTGCACGTCGTCGAGAGCGGAGAGGAAAATGATCGGGATATCGTCCGTCGCGGGGTCCGACTTGAGCCGCGCGCAGGTTTCAAAACCGCTCTCCCCGGGCATGACGACGTCCAGCAGGACCAGGTCCGGGGGATCGCGATGGCAGATCTCGACCGCCGTGGGACCGTCGCCCGCTTCCAAAGTCCGGAACCCCTCGGCGGCCAGCACGGCCTGCAGCAGTTCCACGTTGAACGGCGTGTCGTCGACAATCAGGATCGCGGGTGCAGCTTTCATGTCTGGAGCGCTCGTGCACTCTTTGAATTTATCGGTCGATTGTGGGGATTTCTTTAGTAAGGGGTTGGGGACCGGGGTTTCTGACCTTCAGGCCACCTGGGTAGTGAATACGCTGCACGACAGCGGAGGACGGCCATCGATGATGACTCAGACGTCTGGTATGCCGGCTCCGGCTCAGCGGCCGCCCTGAATCCAAGGCGGCGGAAGCGCCAGAGCAGTTTGGCAGGTACACTGGTACCTTATTGCCTTTCATGGTTCCGCGAGGCGGCGAAGCCGAGGTGGTGCACCTCAGCCCGAGTCTAATTCGCTTCAGCCAGCGTTCCGTGAGCGGTGTTGCCGAGCTTACGGAGTTCATGCGGGCTGGTAGTGCAGTAGGGGCAGCCGATGTCGTGCGTCTCACTGACGGCTCCCTGGTAACTCTGGACAATACACGTGTGCTGGTGGCCAGCCAGCAGGGTTGGAACGTAACGGCGGTAGTCCACGATGCCGGAGACACGATCTCGCCTTCGCGCGCCCAAGCATTCCTGGAACAATACGGGACGAGGCCATCCAGTTGGGGGGAAGCCGTCCGCCTTCGCATTCGCAATCAAGGCGCCTTGTTTAGGAACACGTATCCAAACGGTTCGCCGTATATTGGAGTTGGAGTGAAATAGGAAGCTTATGCCGATCTCCCAAAACTTGCCGATTGAACTGGTGGAGGGTAAAAGTATGCCGTCTTGGTTTCGCTACCCGGAGCCATTCTTGCGTACCGTAGAGACAGGACTCGTTCGATTTCGCCCATGGAGATTTCTTGCGGGTCCCTTTTCTGCGAGCCGTATGGCGGGCCTTAAGGAAAGGTTTCCGGCGCGGGATCTGTTCCCCTTCGCGTTGCGAACAGATTCAGACGATGTGGCTTGCTGGGAACGGGGAAATCTTGACCGGGTTATCATCGTCCACGACTTTGCCGACCCTGGCTGGGAGCAAGTGGCCGTGTTTGAGACTTTTTGGGAATGGCTCCGATCGGCGATCGAAGACTTCATCGCTTTCGAGCCGTAACTTCGCAATGGGAATAGATGACATTGAACTGAGCAAGGCTATTTCCCACGCATTGCGGCACGAGCCCTCTGCCTATGGGCTCACGCTGGATCCAGAGGGATGGGTCAATATCCGAGACCTCCTGGCGGGGCTCGCACGGGTCCGTCCGGAGTGGGAGGCTCTAAGCGAGGAGGACGTCTCGGGCATGGTTGCACGATCCCGGAAGCGTCGCCACGAAATCTCGCTCGGCAGAATCCGGGCGCTGTACGGTCACTCGACCCCTGAGCGTGTCCCCAAGGCCGGTACGGAACCTCCGCCGCTCCTCTATCACGGAACAGACGCCAAGGCCGCCGATCTCATCCTTTGTGAAGGTCTGAAGCCCATGGCGCGTCAGTATGTTCATTTGTCGCTCGACCGGCGAACGGCGCGTCAAGTCGGCTTGAGGAAGGATGCTGAACCGGTTGTACTCGTGATTGATGCGGGCCGGGCCCACGGAAATGGAGTTGCCTTCTATCAGGGCAACGAATCCGTTTGGTTGGCGGACTTCGTCCCTGCGGCATTCATTGTGAAAGTTACGTAGAGGAGCGGGGGTAGGACAACAGTTATGTTCGACATTTGCCTGAGCGAGGAAGTTGTTCCGGAATCCGATGACTGCAGAGCGCAGCCGGTAAGCAGCGGGATGGCGGCTCGAGGAATCCCTGAGTACCGCGTCGTCTTCACCCCACCGGAACCGTGACCGTCAAAGTCGTCCCGTGATTCGGCTCACTCTGAATCTCCACAGTCCCATTCACCAGCCGCGTGCGTTCCTTGATGCTCACCAGCCCGAGGCCCGAGCCCCGCCGAGCGTCGATCCCCGCTCCGCGATCGGATACCCTCAGTCGAAGCATCCCATCCGACCGCCGCAGCTCGACCCGGGCCTCATCCACCTTGGCATGCCGCACCACATTCTGCAGCGCTTCCTGCACCACCCGGAAAACACACAGGGAGACCGCGGATTCGAGACCGTCCAGGCAGCCCTCGGTTTCCAGCCCCACCCGGACACCGGTGAGCGCGGTTAACTCGGAGCAGTATTCCCGCAGCGCCGCGGCCAGGCCGGAATGCTCCAGCACCGCGGGATGCAGCTCGTGCGAAAGCCGGCGCGTCGATTCCGCCAGTTGCACCAGCTTCTGCTGAATCCGCTCGCTTTGCGCCACCGCCTCCGGTTGCTGAGGAATCTTCCTCTTCAGGTTGCTCATCCCGATGCTCAGCGCGGCGATCTGCTGGCTGAGATCGTCGTGCAACTCCCGGGCGATGCGGGCCCGCTCCTCTTCCTGGGCGCCGATGAGGCGCGCCGTAAGCGCCTGAATCTCCCGCTCCGCCCGCGAGCGCTCCTCCAGTTCGTGAGCCAGCCCCGTATTGGCGGCCCGCAAACTCGCTTCGGCCTCGCGGCGCTCGGTGATGTCCGTCATAGAGCCCGCGTAACCGACAAACTCGCCTTTCTCCGAGAATCGCGGCACGCCGTGGGCGATCACCCAGCGATACTCTCCATCAAAGCGCCGGACCCTGAATTCGGTAAAGTACTCGGAGCGGGCGGCCAGAGATTCGAGATATTGGGCACGCGCGCGTTCCGCGTCCTCGGGATGGATGGTATTGACCCACTCGAAACCGAGGTCTTGCCGGTCCGTGCCAAAGAACCTGGCGAGCGGCTTGTTGATGAACGAGTTCTCCGCGGAGACCGTGGACATCCACAGATAGGCGGGAGTGTCGTTGGCCACGGTGCGAAACCACTCCTCCCGGTCGCGATAGGCTTGCAGTTGCTGGTTCCTCCAGATGAGCGCCACCCCGCTGCCGTTGGCCACCGCGATCAGGGCGACAATCAGGATCATCTCCCACGAGAGGCGAGTGAGCGGGGCTTCCACTTCGCTCTCGTCGATCTTGGCGGTGAGATACCACGGCGAGTCCGGGATGCGGCGGGTCACCTTCAGGGCAGGCACTCCACGGTAGTCCGGCGTCCTGTGGGACCAGCCCGACACCAACTGGTTTGGATCCGGCAGTTCCGCCGTCGAATAAGAGCCGCGGCGGGTCAGGGCGCTTCCAGGCGCATGCCGCAAGTCGCTCAAAACCAGAATTCCATGGGGGCCCTCGAACCGCATGAGGAAGCTTTCCGCCGTCCGGGTGCGGGTCGGCCATGACTGGAGATAGGGGTAGAGAAACTTCCAGGGATCGATTTCCAGAATCAGGGCTCCTCGATCGCGCACCGGGATGGTCAGCGCCATCAACGGGCGGCCGAAGCGGGTGTCGAGAGTGAGGTCCGAGAGCACCACGTCGTTGGCCCGAACGGCTTCGCGGGCGAGTTCCCGGCGGGAAGGCAGCCTGAGTTGCGCGGATTCCGTGTGGTCCGGATTCAGCCGCAGGTGGACCGAGCCATCCATGTCCACAAGTGTTGCGTCGGTGTACAGAAACTCGTGCGACAGCCGTTTCATCACCGCCAGGATATCGGCCCGATCCGCTTCCGTCCCCGGGCCGCCGGACAGAACTCGCTGGGCGCTGCGCATCAGCGGGGATACCGCCAGGACACGGCCGTCGCCCAGGCGCTCGCCTCGCCAGTTGGCAATCTGGGCCACCTTTCCCGCGGCGATCGCGGCCAGTTGATTCACCGCCGCGGCATCCATCGCTTCGCGCTGGCGCCGGTAATACCACCAGACTGCGGCGATCATGGCCACCGCACAAACCGTCAGCGACAGGATCAGAAACCGGCCGCGCCGCGTCGAGAAGCTCCCCTCGCCCATGTCACTCCGGAATCAGCTTCAGGCGGATGGCGTACTGGACTAACTGGGCGGTGTTCTCCACCCCGAGTGTCTGCATGATCTCGTACTTGTGAGACTCCGCCGTGCGCGGCGAGATGTGGAGGATCGCGGCGACTTCCTTCATGGTCCGCCCTTCCGCGACCAGTTGCAGAACTTCGCGCTGCCGGGGCGTGAGGGGTGTGTCGCCCTTATCCTCCCCGCGCGCCTCCAGGAGCACGGTGATGAGGTCTTTGGCCAGCAGCGAAGTAATGTACGACCGTCCCTGCGCCACCTGGGTGATGGCCGTGATGAGTTCCTCGCCCGGCGAAACCTTGAGCAGATAGCCCGATGCTCCCTTGCGAAAAGCATCCACGGCCAACTGAGTTTCCCCGTGCATGGTGAGCACGATGATCCGGGTGTCCGGGTGGCGCGCGCGGATTTGCTGAATGGCATCCAGTCCGTTCAGCAACGGCATGGAGATGTCGGTCACCACCACATCCGGCCGCAGTTTCTCGACCGCTTCCACCAGGGCGCGCCCGTCGTGGACTACACCCACCAGATCGAAGGTATCCTTCAACAGGGATTGAAGGCCCTCGGCGACTACGGTGTGATCGTCAGCGAGAAGGACCTTAGTCCTGGGCATTCTTGAGACCCGCAGTTACAAGTTATTGTAGCGCGTCTCATGCCCCATTGAGCATCGCGATTCAGCAAGAGAGCCTGGCGATTCCGCGGGAGAGATAAGTATCGCCGGCCAGCACGCTCCTTACCGCCGCGATGAGTTCCTCGCCCGCATCCAGTTTCAAGACATAACCGCGAATTCCGGCTTCGAGCGCGCTGCGGACCAGTTGCGGCTCGCGATACACGGTGAGCAGGATCACCCGGTCGCACGCCCCGTGCTTGCGGATCTCCCGGGCGGCGTCGATCCCGTTCAACCCCGGCATGTTGATGTCGGAAACCACAATATCGGGGCGCAACTCGAGCGCGGCCTCGATCAGTGCGGCGCCTTCCCGCACCGCTCGTACGACCTCGAACTCGGGCGCGAGCAGGTCGTACATTTCGCGCAGAAGATCCGCATGATCGTCGGCCAGAACAATCCGTGGTCTTGCCGGCTCCGTCACCCCGCTGCCCTTCCGGAACCCGCCGCGAAACCATGCTCGTGGCCGGCCCTACGTCGATTTAACGCCATGGCCGCCTAATCCGCCATCCGTAAAACTACGGTGGTCCGGGCGCGCGGCAGTTACGTTACCGGTAATCTTCATCCGCCCATTCCCGAAGAATTGCGGATAGGAGTCTTTCCTTTTAGGGGCCACAATGTAAACGATTACCAAACGCCGACCCGTTTCCGGCCGTCATTATGCATCCACAGCCAAAGAAGACCAGGGATTGTCTCCCGCGCGCCCTGCAGACCCGCATCGAAACGGCGGTTGCCGACCTGGGCAGGGCACTCGCCGCGCTGGAAGAAGCCATAGGGGAACTGACGGGTAAGTCTCCTCCCGCAACCGGCCGTCACGGGGACCGGCCCGGACCCCGCAAGCATTCGTGCCGCTGACCAAGAAAAGCATTTGGGCCACGAATGAACACCGATGAACACGAATAAGTGCCCCTGTTTTCATTCGTGTTCATTCGTGGCCCGAGAATTTCTTCACGCGTTACAATCGTATCCTACGCCGCGCCGAGCAACTCATAGAGAGAACCGCGCGGGGGCGCGATGGCCATGAGTGTCTCTCCCGACACGCCGGTGCGCGCCAGCGCGCTTCCCAGCCGCGTGAGGGAGGGCAGATCCTCCTCGCCACCGGTCCAAAACTCGATGAGATAGACGACCGCCGCGTGTACCGCTTCCGAGGCCTCGGGGCGATGATGAAACCGCACGGCCTCAATCAGGTGCTCCGGGAATTCCCAGGTCTTCAGCACCTCGGCCCCAACTTCGCCATGATCCCGCTGGAACAGGAAGCGCTCGACATAGGTCAACGGACAGCCGCCCTTCAGCAGCCGGGCGCAGATAGATGGCTGGTTGGCCGGGGCCCTCTGGGTCTGCTGCCGGCCGATATCGTGTACCAGGCCCAACAGCAGCGCCTCTTCTGCGTCCATGATCCCGGTGGCCCGGGCGAGAGCTTCGGAAAGCTGTGCGGCGCGCAACGAGTGCTTCCAGACCTGGCGCATTCCTCCTCTGGAAAATACGGGCTCCAGAGCCGCGGCCAGCATGACCTTGCGAGTCTTGTCGCTGCCGACGTACGTGATTGCCTGGCGCACGGAAGCGATGCGCTGCCCCGGACTGTAGAGGGCCGAGTTCGCAACCTGGATCAAGCGCCCGGCCAGAACCGGATCGGAGGTGGCCAGCTTCTCCATCTCCCGGATCTCACAATCCCGGTGGAAGGCCAGTAAGGAGAAGACCTTGCGGGCAGTGCGGCCCTCGACCGCCAGATCCGCGGCGGCTCCGGGAAGAGCGCTCCCCCCGGCCGTCAGCGCCCGGCGGGCGTCCTGCACCAACTTCCGGTCGAAGAGCGTGAACTCGGAAATCTCTTCCAGCCCCGCCCAGATTCCGTCCGGCGGGCTGTCTTCGTAGGCCAGAAGCTGCATCTGCTCATCCAGCATATCGCTCAGTTGCAGCACGGCTGCCACCTTGCGCAGCAGGGGATCTGCCGATCCGTTGAACCGGCAATGCAGAATTTGCAGCACGGCGGCGAGATCTTCCGGAATGAGCGGCGCCGCGGAAGCCAATTCCGGTGCGGCTGTGCCGGCTCTCGGCAGAACGTCGGGAAGCAGGCGCCGCAACGCTCCCGCATCCAGCAGGAGCGGTGGGAAGTGGTGCAGGAGAGCCGCCTGGCGGAGCAATGCCGTGCCCCCCGGCGGGAACGACGCCCGGAACGCGATCTCCGCGGCCAACGCCGCCACGCGCCGGCAATGGGCCGCCAGTGGCGCGTCCGCGGGGTAAAGCTGCTTCACCTCACCCGGGATCCATTCCAAGCCCATGCCGACTCCCGTCTGCCCGGAGACTCCGCAACCGGGAGCGACGATCCGAGCATCTCATCGTCTATTCTGACGGCACGGGAAGCAGGCGGTATTCAGAGCTTCGCCCTAGTCATTCCGCGAATCCAACCGAGTCTCGCAGACAAATGACCTGAGCCCCGCCCCCGCCGGCACGTTGGCCAGGATTACGCTGCGGGCGCTCACCCGAACCGCCCGCGGTTGTGTCTGCATCGGCCCTACGACGCCCCCAGCCTTTATGAAGCCCCAGCCCTTATGGAGCCCCAGCCTTTATGAAGCCCCAGCCTTTTATGAAGCCGATGTGGCCGCGTTGGCGAGCTGGGTATTGCTGGTCGTCCAGATCGAGTTGATACTTCCACCCGCGCCAATAAATAGCGCGGCGGATGCCAGAGCCACGAAGGCCATCAGCAGGGTGTATTCAATCAGGTCTTGCCCATTGTCTTCTGCGAGAAACGTCCGAAGAATTTGATTCATGACCAAGATGCTAATGCCGGAAGCGGCGTGCCGAAAAGTCGCCAGAGGTTAGCACTGAAACGTACAGGCGGTACTACCAGTACCGGCCCAATAGGGCTATCGCCGGGAGCCAGGGCTACCCCGGTCCGACTCGGATTCTGACTCGCCCTGCACCAGCCGCCCCATGAACCGCTTTGATTCTACGCCGGATTTTGATACCTTCGTACGGTCTGGGAATGGACCCGCAATTCGCGCTTGGGCGAGCGGCGGATCCCGGGATGCGCACATGAAACGAAAGATCTCTCTCACTATAAACGGCAAATCTTATACCGACGAAGTCGAGCCACGGCTCCTTCTCATCCACTATCTGCGCGAGGTGGCGGGCCTCACCGGCCCCCACATCGGCTGCGAAACCTCCATCTGCGGCGCCTGTACCGTGATGCTCGACGGCCGGACCGTTAAATCGTGCACCATGTTTGCGGTGCAGGCCGACGGGCGGCAGATCCTCACCATCGAGGGTCTGGCTGCCGACGGCAAACTGGACCCCGTCCAGGAAGCCTTCTGGAACGAGCACGGGCTGCAGTGCGGCTTCTGCACCCCGGGCATGATCCTCAGCTCCAAACAACTGTTGGAGGACAATCCCAACCCCACCGACCAGGAGATCCGCCACGGCCTGGAGGGCAATCTCTGCCGCTGCACCGGCTATCAGCACATCGTCAACGCGGTAAGGGCCGCGGCAAAGGCGGGGGCATAACCTATGGCCACCACTATCAGCAAGCCCGCAACCCTGGTCGGCAAGGGCATCCGCCGCCAGGAAGATCCGCGACTCATCACCGGCACCGCCGTCTACGTGGACGACATCAAGATGCCAGGCATGCATCACGCGGCCATCGTGCGCAGTCCGCACGCGGCCGCCAGGATCGCCGGCATCAACACCGAGGCTGCCCTGGCACACCCCGGGGTCGTGGCCGTCTTCACCGGCGCCGACGTCAAGAATCTGGGCGCCGTGCCCTGCGCCTCGTCGTTGCCCGGATTGCGCGTGCCGCACCACCACCTGCTGGCCCAGGACCGCGTTTACTACACCGGCCATCCCGTAGCGGTGGTGGTGGCGACCGACCGCTACGTGGCGGCCGATGCGGCCAGCCTCGTCGAAGTTCAGTACGATCCGCAACCCGCCGTGGCCGATCCCGAGAAGGCCCTCGCCGCGGGCGCTCCGGCGGTCCATCCGCAATGGCCGGACAACACCTCGTTCACCTTCCACCAGGAAGGCGGCGACACCGGGCAGGCCTTCCGCGACGCCGAGATCGTGGTCAAGCAGCGCATCACCAGCCAGCGCCTCATCCCCACGTCCATCGAAACGCGCGGCGTGGTGGCCGAGTGGCGGCCCGGCGAAAAATCGCTGACCATGTTTACCTCCACCCAAATCCCACACCTGGTGCGCACCCTGGTGGCCGGCATCCTGGGCATGCCGGAAAATCACCTGCGCGTCATCACGCCGGAGGTGGGCGGCGGCTTCGGCTCCAAGCTCAACGTGTACGCCGAAGAGGCGTTGATGTGTTACATCGCCAAGGAGATCGGCAAGCCGGTGAAGTGGGTGGAGTCGCGCCGCGAGAATTTCCAGGCCACCATTCACGGCCGCGGCCACGTGGACTATTACGAGTTGGCGGCCAAACGCGACGGCACCATGCTGGGGCTCAAGCTGAAGCTCATCCAGGATCTGGGCGCCTACCACCAACTGCTCACTCCCGCGATCCCCACCCTCTCGGTGCTCATGATGCCGGGCCTGTACAAGTTCAAGAGCATCTCGGCCGACATCATCGGGGTCTTCACCAACTGCGTTCCCACCGATGCTTACCGCGGCGCGGGACGACCGGAAGCCACCCACGGCATCGAGCGCATGGTGGACATCCTGGCGGCCGAGCTGCATATGGACCCCGCGGAAATCCGCTTCAAGAATTTCGTGGGTAAGGACGAGTTCCCGTACGCCACCACCACGGGCCTTTTCTACGACAGCGGCAACTATGCGCTCCCGCTGCAAAACGCCATGGCGCAAGTGGATTACGCCGGCTTGCGCCAGGAACAGGCGACCGCTCGCGCTGCCGGCAAGCTGATGGGCATCGGCCTTTCCACTTACGGCGAAATCTGCGCCATCGGACCTTCGGCCGCCATGCCCGCCGGCGGCTGGGAGAGCGCCACGGTGAAGATCGAGCCTTCCGGCAAGGTCACGGTGATGACCGGCGCTTCGCCGCACGGCCAGGGCGAGGAGACCACCTTCGCGCAGATCGTGGCCGATGAGCTGGGAGTCGACATCGACGACGTGATGGTGGTGCACGGCGACACCGCCGTGGTGCAGTACGGCATCGGCACCTTCGGCAGCCGCGGCACGGCGGTCGGCGGCGCCGCGCTCTTCTACGCGCTCCAGGAACTGAAGGCCAAGATCAAGAAGTTCGGCGCCATGCTGCTGGGCTCGGACAACGTCTCGCTGGTGGGCGGATCGTGTGTGGACGACGCCACCGGCAAATCGGTCTCTTTTGCGGAGATGGCGGTGGCCGCGTACCACGCCAAGACCCTGCCGCCCAACACGCAACCCGGCCTGGTGGCAACTTACTTCTGGGAGCCGCCCAATTTCACCTTCCCGTTCGGCGCCCACATCGTAGTGACCGATGTCGATCGCGAAACCGGCCGGATCTCGATCCGCCGCTACGTGGCGGTGGACGATTGCGGCAAGATCATCAACCCCCTGCTGGTGGCCGGACAGGTGCATGGCGGCGTGGCGCAGGGACTCGGCCAGGCGCTGTGGGAAGAGGCGGTCTACGACGAGCAGGGCCAGCTCATCACCGGTGAGCTGACCGACTATGCGCTGCCCAAGGCCAGCTTCATGCCGCTCATCGAAAGCAGCCACACGGAAACGCCATCGCCCGTCAATCCGCTGGGCGTCAAAGGCGTGGGCGAGGCCGGCACGATCGGCTGTTCGCCGGCGGTGGTGAACTCCGTGGTGGACGCACTTTCCCCGCTGGGCGTGCGGCATATCGACATGCCGCTCACCCCGCAAAAAATCTGGAAGCTCATCGTCCAATCCGGAGGCCTCTCATGATCCCCCAAACATTCGAATACACCGCCCCGCAAACTCTCGAAGAAGCGCTCGGCCTCATCGCCGGCGGCGACCGCAAGATTCTGGCCGGCGGCATGAGCCTCATCCCGTTGATGAAGTTGCGCCTCGCCACGCCCGGCGAGGTCGTCGATCTGGGCCGCGTGTCGGGCCTGAACGGCATCTCCGAAAATGGCGGCGTGGTCTCGATCGGCGCCATGACCACGCACCACGCCATTGAAACCTCGCGCGTGACCCGCGCGCATTGCCCGCTGCTGGCCGAGACCGCGGGCCACATCGGCGATGTCCAGGTGCGCAACGTGGGCACCCTGGGCGGCGCCGTGGCGCATGCCGATCCCGCGGCCGATTATCCCGCGGCCTTGCTGGCGCTCGAGGCGCAGATCAAACTGATCTCGGCGCAGGCCACACGCAGCGTGGCGGCATCTGATTTCTTCCTGGACGCCTTCACCACGGCCCTCGAGCCCGGCGAGATCGTGCTCGAAGTGGAGGTGCCGGCCGAAGACCAGAGCGAAGGCTACAGCTATGAGAAGGTCCCGCATCCCGCGTCGGGATTCGCCGTGGTGGGCATAGCCGCCCGCATCAAGAAAGACGGCAACCGCATCGCCATGGCGCGCATCGGCGTCACCGGCATGGGCGCGCACGCCTTCCGCGCGCTGGCCGCCGAGAAGGTGCTCGAGAATGGCGGCTCCGTGGCCGACGCCGCCGCCACCGTGGGAGACGGCGAGACCCCCAATTCGGACCTCTACGCTTCCGCCGATTACCGCCTGCATCTCGCCCGGGTTCACGCCGCGCGCGCGCTGGCGACCGCCATCTCGAGGGCGTCGTGAAAATCTCCGGCGTCTACACGCTGAACGTTCCTCAGGAGCGCGCCTACGCGCTCCTGCAGGACCCGGCGATCCTGGCGAAGTGCATGCCCGGCTGCGAAGGGCTCGACCGCATCGCGGAGAACCAATACGCCATGCGCATGAAGATGGTGCTGGCCAGCATTTCTGGCCTCTTCGCGGGCAAGGTGACCATCGCCGATCCCAACCCGCCCACCGGCTACCGGCTGATCGTGGAAGGCTCGGGCAAGATCGGATTCATGAAGGGCGACGGCGTGCTGATGCTGTCCCCCGCCGGCAGCGGCGCCACCGTGCACTTCGAAGGCGACGTGCAGGTGGGCGGCACCATCGCGTCCGTCGGACAGCGCCTTCTCGATACCACCTCCCGCATGCTGATCAAGCGCTTTTTCACCAGGTTGGCTGCGGAGTCGGCACAGGCCGGGGTGGAAAGGGTGGCGGCGGACTGAGCCGACGCATTTGCCAAGGCCCAGGGCGCCCAAGGCAAATGCCATCCCCGCTCCTTACCCCGTACCGACTCATCGTGCCTGCCGAGCAGACTGCTATAATCCGTCGATGAGTGAGGCCAAGGAGGCAGCCCCGTGCCACACACCTTCCGACTGCCGATAATTTTCATGAGTTGTGCGCTCCTTCTGGCGCAGACCAACAAGGATGCGGAGAGCACAGAAGAGTGGCAGACTTCTTGGAGCAAATTCGTTGAGAAGGTCGACGCCGTACGCAAGGACGGTGAAACTTCACGAGCCGGATACGTTAAGCAGCTCGATGCCATTCGCCCAGGCGCTGGCCGCGAATTGCCCTACAGCAACACGGCGATTCCTCCGGAAGGTGCAATCATCGCTTTCAATGAAAACACCCCTCTTAATAAAGGTGTATGGCCCAAGGCGGAAGCCTTCTATCGGGAAGTGGAGTTTGAAGGCGTTTTTCGGGGCACGCAGGAGGTTTCCGAGCGTATAAAACAAAACCTGGGACAATCTTTCCGCCTCAAGATTGAACTGGAGAATCCTCCAGGGCGGGCAGACCTCGACTCCTCCCTTCGAGCCCCGTTCTATGTTCTGCACGTGTACCCAAAGGAGACCGCGCGATCTGCATGGCAGGCCGCCACGGTTGGTAGGCGAATCCGCTTTCGGGCCCGCGTTCAAGCTATGACGTACTTCATGAGGGGTGGTAACCCCAACGTGCCGGTATATATGTTCGTACTCACGGATGCTGAGGTGATGCCAAAGTGACGCGTCCGGCGTGAAAAACGATCCGTCCGGGATCGCTGGCCACCCGTAATGGGCTCCAGAGATGTCGCGTAGCATCGCGACCGGGTTGTTGACGATTTCCGAACGGTCGATCATCTGTATGGGGTGGTATGACGCTCAAGATCGACAAGGCCGGGCGAATCGTCCTGCCGAAGCCCGTCCGGGAACGGCTCGGATTGCGAGCCGGGATGGA
>OMOG01000679.1:274-22740 GCA_900290305.1 Candidatus Sulfopaludibacter sp. SbA4 | reverse complement strand
GCCGAAGCCCGTCCGGGAACGGCTCGGATTGCGAGCCGGGATGGACTTGGAAATGGCCGAGACTCCCGAAGGGCTGGTACTCAAGCCGGCCGACCAGCGACCGTCCATGGTCCGGGTGAACGGATTTTGGGTGCATCAGGGCATTGCCCCGAAGGGACTCGACTGGAGCCGGTTCATCGAAGAGGAGCGCGACGGCCGGCACCGGCGGGTTCGGCTTTCGCCGCGCTCAGTTTGATCCGGGCAGGCGGCAACCGATTCACCCCAGTGAAGCGCTCCGCATTCTGGAAGTAATCCGCGATCTGGCCGCGGGTTGGCGCGCGCGGCAAGGTTTACGGCCGCCCCATGATCCTCGCAGGCCGGGGTACGAAGAGCCGCGCCGCAATGATCCCTGAGTAGGGGATAATTGATCACGGGAATTCGATATGGCGACAACGACGACCATGACCGGCGCGGCTTTCGATCAGCTTCCCTTTGACAAATTCCACCGGTGGGAGTTGCTTCACGGCGAACTGATCGCCGTGCCCGCCAAGACACCCAGACACCAGATCATCGTCGGTATGCTCTCTGCGGATTTATACGAGTACTTACGTCAGAACGGCGGCGGCATTGCGGTTTGGGGGTGCGAATATGCGCTCGGGGAGGACGACCGTCTCACTCCCGATGTCGGTATCTTGTTCAGAGAGAAGTGGGAGTCAGTCGACAGGAATAAGACGCCGATCCCCCTGCCGCCGGATATCGCCGTGGAAGTGATCGACCCGGGCGATCTCGCCGAATACAGCCTGCGCAAGATCTGGACGTACCTGGGGTCAGGCGTCAAGGAAGTGTGGCAGATCGTGCCCGAGATCGAAATAGTGATGATCTACCGGGGCGTCAAGTCGGTTACCGTCCTGGACGTTGCCGAGAGCCTCAGCACCCCACTGTTGCCCGGCTGGGAGATTTCTGTCCGCCAGATCTTCAGCGCCCGTCGGCAGCCTTAAACACGCCCACCGGGCCAAAGAATCGCGGCGGACCGGCCCCGCGTTTGGGATAATGGTACGGGATTCAATATGGCATCTGCGACAACCATGAGCGGCGCGGCCTTCGACCAGCTTCCGTATGAAGAGGGCCGCCGGTGGGAACTGGTCCAGGGAGAAATGATCGCCGTGTCCAGCGCCACACTAGAACACCAGGGGATTGTCCTCGATCTCGGCGCAAATCTGCGCCAGTACCTCCGGCGCGAACCCCGCGGCGGTGTAGCGCTAGATGTGGAGTTCGCGCTCAGCGACGATAACCGCCTTCGCCCAGACTTGGCCATTCTATTGGGTGAGCACTGGACGTCCGTCGACCGGAAAAAAGTACCGATCCCACTGGCGCCGGATATCGCAGTGGAAGTTCAGTCTCCGAGCGCACGGGCCAACGACATCATGCGCAAGATCCGAACCTATTTGGCGGCGGGCGTTCAGGAAGTCTGGCAGGTCGCGCCCGAATTCCAAACAGTCCTTATCTACCGGGGCGCCAAGTCGATCACCGTCCTCGAAATCGGCGATAGCCTGAGCACACTGTTACTGCCGGGGTGGGAGCTTCCCCTCCGCGAAATCTTCACCGCCTAAATGCCCCTTACCCAAATCCTGGACTCCCAAGACCCCACCCTCTACGACGTGCGCTCCAAAGCCCCCGGCCCGCAAGGCTCGCTCCCCATCACCCCCGAGATGCTGATCCAGCGTCCTCCCGGCGACCTCTTCGGCTGGAGCCAGAACGCCGGCATGGGCTGGGACCCGGCCACTCTCGGCGGCAAAGAGTTCCTCATTCTGAGCACGCACGGCGGCATCCGCGCGGCCGACGGCACGCCCGTCGCGCTGGGCTACCACACCGGCCACTGGGAAGTCGGCCTCCTCATGGATGCCGCCGCCAAGGAACTGAAATCGCACGGCGCCATCCCCTTCGCCGCCTATTGCACCGACCCCTGCGACGGCCGCACGCAGGGAACCACCGGCATGTTCGATTCCTTGCCCTACCGCAACGACGCGGCCTCGGTCTTCAAGCGCCTGATCCGCTCGCTGCCCACGCGCCGCGGCGTCATCGGCATCGCCACCTGCGACAAAGGCCTCCCCGCCATGATGATGGCGCTCGCTGGGTCGCGCGATCTCCCGTGCGTGCTCGTGCCCGGCGGCGTTTCCCTGCTGGCCGAAGAGGGCGAAGACGCCGCCAAGATCCAGTCCGCCGGAGCGCGCTTCGCTCACGGACAAATGACGCTCGCCGCCGCCGCCGAAGGGCTCTGCCGCGCCTGCGCCACGCCTGGCGGAGGCTGCCAGTTTCTGGGCACCGCGGCGACCTCGCAAGTCGTCGGCGAGGCGCTCGGCATGTCGCTGCCGCACTCGGCGCTGTCGCCCTCCGGGCATCCCATCTGGACCGACATGGCGCGCCGCTCGGCCCGCGCCGCCCTCGCGCTCGAAGCGCGCGGCCTGGCCATGAAGGACGTCCTCACCGCGGCCTCGCTCGAAAACGCCCTGATCCTGCACGCCGCGTTCGGCGGCTCGACCAACCTGGTCCTGCATCTCCCCGCCATCGCCCACGCCGCGGGCCTGGCGCGTCCCACAGTGGACGCTTGGACCCGCATCAACCGCCAGATCCCGCGCCTGGTAGACGCTCTACCCAATGGCCCCAGGATGCACCCCACGGTGCAGGTCTTTATGGCCGGCGGCGTGCCCGAGGTCATGCTGCACCTCCGCCGCGCGGGCCTGCTCTCGACCGGCGTCCTCACGGTGAGCGGCGACACCCTCGCCACGGTGCTCGACTGGTGGGAGCAATCCGAGCGGCGCGCGGCGCTGCGGCGCGTCCTCCGCGAGCGCGACGGCGTGGATCCCGGCGACGTCA
This sequence comes from Candidatus Sulfopaludibacter sp. SbA4, assembly GCA_900290305.1. Lineage (GTDB taxonomy): Bacteria > Acidobacteriota > Terriglobia > Bryobacterales > Bryobacteraceae > OMOG01. Next base: position 19,887 of record OMOG01000679.1, on the reverse strand, counting down.
TCATGGACCCGGACAGCGCCCGCCGCCGCGGGCTCACCTCCACCGTCACCTTCCCCCGGGGCAACCTCGCCCCCGGCGGCTCGGTCATCAAGAGCACCGCCATCGATCCGACGGTAGTGGATCCCGACGGCGTCTATCGCCGGACCGGACCGGCGCGCGTATTCCGCACCGAGAAGGCGGCCGCCGCGGCCGTCAAGAGCGGCGCCATTCGCCCCGGCGACGTGCTGGTGCTGATGTGCCGCGGCCCCATGGGCTCCGGCATGGAGGAGATTTTCGGCATCACCGCGGCGCTGCGCTATCTCGATTTCGGCAAGCACGTCACGGTGATCACAGACGCCCGCTTCAGCGGCATTTCCACGGGAGCGTGCATCGGCCACGTCACCCCCGAAGCGCTGGCCGGCGGGCCAATCGGCAAGATCCGCGAAGGCGACCTCATCCAGGTCGTGATCGATCGCGTAAACCTGGAGGGTTCCTTGAACCTCGTGGTGCGCGGAAGCGTAGACGAAGGCACCCGCGAGCTCGCCCAAAGGCCCATGCGCGACGACCTCGCCCCCGACCCGGACCTGCCTGCGGAAACCCACCTCTGGGCCGCCCTGCAAGAGGCGAGTGGAGGCCCCTGGGGCGGCTGCGTCTTCGACGTGGATGCGATCGTCAAGAGGCTGGGAGAGGGGTAAAACGAGCAACCCGCGGCCCGCCCGAAATAAACTCCGCGCTCTCCGCTCCCTCCGTTCCCTCAAGTTTTGGCTTTCTCTTGGTTTACTCCGCGTCTTCCTCCGCGTCTCCGCGCCTCCGCGTCGGAATACCGCCTACTTCGCCTTGGGCAACAACTTCACGTTGGCCGGCAGCGTGAATATGTTATCCGTGAGATTCTGATTAATCTGCACCGAGTCCGCATACATCTGGAATATCTTCTCGCCATTCCGGTCGCGCTGGATGGTGGTTGGCCATTTCACGCCGCCACCCACGTCCCGGTAGTTCGCGAAGATGGTCACCTCGGTATCGAAGTCCTTGTACTCTTCGTTGCGGCGGCGGAATACCTGGCGCACCGGCACTTTCGTGAGCTGGTCGAACTGCACGGTCACCGTGAGGTTTTCGGCGTCCGTGATGTCCACGATCTCCACCGGCCGGTGCTCCCAAAAATCCGTGCCTTGCGAGTAGAACGACATTCCCGGCTCCTTGAGACGCTGGCGCAGAATGTACAAGATGTTCCGCAGCATGCTGTCCTTGTAAGTCGTGTATCGTTTTTCGTCCAGCGGACGGGCGCCGCGGAAAGTAACCTCCCAGGCGCCTTCCTCGTTGAAGAGCACGGCGTTCGATTCCTTCAGGTCGTTGGCGCGTATGTCCACCTGGCCGAAAGAATCCCGCTCCCGGACTCCCAGCTCTCCGGGAGCCGGCGCCAGGTACCGCGTATAGATCTTGGCCAGCGAAAGGCCGGAGAGTTGGGCGCCCCAGAACGAATAGGCCCGGCCCCGTTCCACGCGGTCCTGCATGTGCAAGTAGGCGTCGCCGCCGAGCGCTTGCAAGGCCTCGTCCACCACCCGCTTTCCGCGCTCCTGGCGGGTTTCCGCCGCCGTGGCGGAAGCGATGGCAAAGCCTGCGAATAATATGAAGACCTTTCGTGTCATGGTCGCTTTTCCAACTCCTTGGCCGGTTCCGGTTTGTCCGCCGGAATGGTCAGGTCGATGGTGGTGACCGGCGCTCCGAGCGCATCGAGCGGCTGTCCGAAATCCTGCGGATTCCCCGCCGCCACCAGGACAAACTTCGCCGGATCGATATGTTCCTTCGCAACCCGCAACACATCGGCGCGCGTGACCGCAGCCAGCGCCTTCTGGTATTGCTGGAGGAAATCCTTGGGGTACCCGTAATACTCGTAAGTCAGGAGCCGGCCCAATGTCTTCGCCTTGGTATCGAAGGCAAACACCAGGCTGTTGAGGGCGGTGTCCTTGGCGGTCCTCAATTCCGCCTCGGTGACCTCGGTGGTGCGGATCCGTTCGACCTCCTCGCGTATCGCCTTGATGGTCTCAACCGTGGAGACCGACTTGGTGCCTCCGGAGATCTCGAACAGGCCGGGGTGATCGTATCCGGCGCCCCAGTCGGCCCCGATGCGGTACGCATTCCCCATCTGGGTTCGCACCCGCTGCAGCAACCGCGATTGGAACCCGCCGCCCAGAATATCGGCCATGATGGCCAGGGCCGGGTAGTCTTTGTCGTTGAACTGACCGCCCCGCTGGCCGATCAAGAAAGAGGTCTGCGTGACATCCGGCTTCACCGCCAGATACGTGCCTCCGTTGGGCGCGGGCCCGACTTTCGGGAACGCCGGCACGGGCGCCTGCGTGGCGGTCCAATCGGAGAAGAGCTTCTCGACCACGGCCTTCATCGCGGCCGTGTCGAAGTCGCCCCGGATGCCCAACATCACGTTCGCCGGGAAGAAATAGCGCTTGTAAAACGTCTGCAGATCGCCGCGGTTGATGCGGTTGATGGTGGCATACTCCTCGGACCATCCGTACGGCGTGTCCTTGCCGTATAAGATGTCGGAGAACTCACGCTCCGCGATGCCCTCCGCGTTGTCGTTGCGCCGCGAGATGCCGCTCCGCATCTGGCTCTTCGCCAGGTCGAGCTTGTCCTGCCGGAACTCGGGCGCGGTGAGGATGTCTTTGAAGAGCGCGAGAACCTCCGCGGTGTTCTCTTTCAACGCGGAAAAGGAGACCGAGCCCGAGGACTCGCCGATGAAGCTCTCCACGCTGGCCGCGATGTTCTCCAGTTGCTCGTCGAGTTGCTCGCCGGTCTTCGACGCGGTGCCCCCGCTGCGCATCACCGTGCCGGTGAGCGACGCCAGGCCGACCCGGTCGCGGGGGTCGAACAGGTTGCCGGTGCGCACCAGCGCCGTGCCGTTGACCACGGGCAGTTCGTGGTCCTCCAGCAGATAGAGCTTCATGCCGTTGGGCAAGGTGAAGGTGGCGACCTCCGGAATCTGGATCGGGCGAAGCGCGGGGTACTTGAGGTCCTTGTAAGAGGGCACGGGCGCGGCCGCCGGACGCGCCGCCGGCCCCTGCGCCAGAAGCGGAGCCAACGTCAGCATCAGCAACCCGCTCGCGAGGGCCAAAGCCCTTTTCGTGGCGCGGGCACTCGTGCCTGCCGCGTCGGCACTCATGCCGACGCCCGTCCTCGACGCTGTGTCGCGACCGCGAGGATGTGTCGAGACGAGTCTCGACACGGCAGGCACGAGTGCCCGCGCCACACTCAAATCCCCATGCTTCATGGCCGTCCTCCCCCCGCCGCCGGAGCGGTGGTGTATGCATAAGTGCGATTGGCAGTCAAGAAGTACTGCCGCGCCACTCTCTGCACGTCAGCGGCGGTAACCTTATTGAGATCGTCGATCGAAGTGAAGAGCTTGCGCCAATCGCCGTAGCTCATGTAATACGAGGTCAGCAGCTCGGCCAGCCCCGAGTTATTGGCCAGCCGCCGGATCACCGCAGCGCGAGCCTGCGTCCTGGCCCGCGCCAGCGTCGCTGCGTCCACGGGCTGTTTTTCGAACTCGGTCAGCAGATCGCCCAGCGCCTTCTCGTTCTCCTCGATGGTGTGGCCCAGCGCGGGAACCACGAAAAACACGAAGAGATTCGGGTAGCGCCCGCCGGGATAGGTGGCCACGGCCTGGGCCGCCACCGCGATCCGTTTCCCCTGCACCAGCTCTTTGTACATCAGGCCGGTCCGTCCGCCCGAAAGGACCAGCCGCAGGACGTCGAACANNCAATCGGCTGGCTGGGCGAGATCACGGCCGCGGTCTTCGGCCCCGGCTGCGGCGGCTCCTTGGTGTGAATCAGCGGCGGCAGAGGCCGCGCCTTCAGCGGGCCGAAATACCGCTCGGCCATGCGCCTGGCGTCCGCCGGGTTAACGTCTCCCACAATCCCGATGGCCATGTTGGCGGGCACATAATACTCATCGAAAAACTGCTTCGCCTCCGATCGCCGCAGGGTGGCAATGTCGCTGGGCCATCCGCCGGGCGGGTTGCGGTAGGGATGCGCGGCGAAAGCGGTCGATAGGAAATTCTGCATCAGTTTGCCCTGCGGGCTGGATTCCACACGCATCCGGTGCTCTTCCATCACCACGTCCCGCTCCTTGTAGAACTCGCGGAATACCGGGTGCAGAAATCTCTGCGATTCCATCAGAAACCACAGCTCGATGCGGTTGGAGGGAAGACTGTAGAAGTACTCCGTCGAATCGAGGTCCGTGCCGGCATTCAGGCCCGCGCCGCCGTTCTCCTCGATGATGCGCGTGTACTCGTTCGGCTCGACGTACAGTTGCGCCCGGTCGATCGCCAGCTTCAACTGCATCGCCAGGGTGTCGATCCGGCTGGAATCGGCCTTCGGTCCCTTGTTGCGCTCCGCGTCCACGCGATCGTACGCCTCTTCGATCTCGTCGAGCGCTTTCTTCTCGGCCGGCCAGTCCTTGGTGCCGATCGTCTCCGTTCCCTTGAACGCCATGTGCTCGAACATGTGAGCCAGGCCGGTCGCTCCCGACGGGTCGTCCACCGACCCGGCATTCACGTACGTGTGAAACGAGACCACCGGCGCCTCGTGCCGCTCGGCCACGATGAAATGCAGGCCGTTAGCTAAAGTAAACTCGGTGACCTTCTTCTCGAACTCTTTGAGGTCCTGGGATGGCAGAAGAAGGGGCGCCAACACCAGGACGGTGCACAGACGAAATCCTCTCACGATGTGCTCGACTCCTATACCTCTTTGAGGATAGCAAGCCGTTCTAGGACTGTGAGTACGGTCCGGGTACCCGCATGACTATGCCATTCGGCCGCGCCACCCCATAATGGATCTCGATGGAAACCGCCATGGCTTGGTCAAAGGACTGGGAAGATAGCGAGAGCATCGCAGGGGACCGCCGCTCCGACCGCCGCTATCGGATACAACTGGACTTGCGCTGGAAGTTGATCCACCGCAGAAAGCTGCAGGACTCGGGCACCGGCCGCACGATCGACCTTTCGAGCGGCGGCATTCTGTTCGAAGCCGGCCGGCCGCTGCCGGTTGGACTCAACGTCGAGTTGTCGGTCGTCTGGCCGGTCTTGCTGCAGCATGTGGCGCCCATGCAGTTGGCGATTTCCGGACGCATCGTCCGATCCGCCGGACAGCGCACCGCCGTGCGGATTACCCAGCATGAATTCCGAACCATGGGAAATTCTTCCGAGCATCGCGACCATCCGAACGGTATGGCCCGCCCGGGCAACGGCACGCACGGTTTCGGCCGGTCGTAGCATGATGACCGCGAGATTCAGGGCGAATGCGCAACCGCTCCCTTGCTCGAAGGGCGAGGGCCGGTCGCGGCTCGGATCGGAGCCACGACCGTAAGGGAGTGGCTTTCGCAATTGCAGCGAGACCCCAACCCGCGCCTTATTGAGACCCTGCTATCCTTTTCCGGCGCCAGCCCGCGCACGTTCTCCGCCGCCGAGGATTTTACGATCGATTTCGAGCTTATGCGCCGCGGCAAGATCATCGGCGAGCCGACCGGCGGCAGCACCGGGCAGCCACTCTTTTTTCCGCTGCCCGGAGGCGGCTCGGCGCGCGTTTGCAGCAAGCAGAATCTGTACCCCGATGGCCGCCAGTTCGTCGGCGTCGGCATTCAGCCGCAGATCCTGGTGCGGCCGACGGTAGCCGATTTCCGCGCCAGCCGCGACACGGTTTTGGAAAAGGCGCTGGAATATTTGCAAGCGCGCTAGTGGGGCGGACCCCTGGTCCGCGGCCGACGCCCTCGTCGGCCTTCTTCGCCTTCCGCCGGATCTTCATTCGATGGGCGAAAGCGGGTCCAGGGGGACCCGCGCGGGACCCGCGCGGACCAGGGGGTCCGCCCCACCGATGTCCCACCTGCCTACTTCCCTACTTCCCTACTTCCCAACTTCGAGAATCGTAAACGAATCGGGCAGCATGGGAGCCCGCCCGCCACGGCCGCCCTTCTTAGGCGCATCCTTCGGCGCGTCCGCGGGCGGGGCCGGCGGCGGACCGTACTGGGCCGCAATCAGCAGAATGTGTCCCGTCTTGCCGTCCAGCGTGAGCGTCTTGGCGCGCGGCATGGTCGTCAGGTTCTGTTCCACCACGAAACTCGTGGGGCTGTTTTCCTTGATGATCGACAATGTGCCGTCGCCGTTGGAACTGAACGCTTCCATAGTCTTGGGATTAAACGTGGCGCCATCCGTCCCGGTGCCGATGGGCAGCGCGTCCAGGATCTTGCCGTCTTCCGAGCTGAGAATCACAAAGGTTGCCGGATTGTGGCAAGACGCGAAGAGCACGTGATTCTTCACGTCGAATGCCAGCCCGCCAGGCCCGCCGCCCTTGCCGCCGAGGTCCCAGTGAGCGGTCACCTTCATCGCCTTGGTGTCCACCGCGGCGATCTGGTCTTTGTCTTCCAGATCGACGTACATGTGGCCCTTGCCATCGGTAACGGCCTGCTCGGGCGCTCCGCCCAGGTCGAGCGTCGTGACGATCGAGCCATCCTTCGTATCGATCACCGTGGCGTTCGGCTGGCCGTGGCTGAATACCCAGACGCGCTCGTTGAACGGGTCGAACAGAATGCCGTCCGGGCCGCCCTGCACATCGATGGTCTTGATGGTCGCGAGCGTCTTGGTATCCCACATGACCACCGGCTTGCTGCTGCCGAAGCCGTGATGGCTCTTGGGGTCGACAGCCGCTCCGTGCGCGCTGGCTTTGGGAATTTCGCCGACCGATGCCAGCGTATCCAGGTTGTAGACCGCGATGCGCGGAGTCGGGCCGGTGCGCGGAATGTACAGCCGGCGTCCGGCCTCGTCCGCATACACATAGTCGAAACCGCCGTCGCCTCCGACTTTGGCGGTCTTCAGCACTTTGTAGGGGCCGTCGGCGGATGCCAACATCGCGAGCCCTGTTGCCAAAGCCGCGGCGGATATTAGAGATACTGCAAGAGACTTCTTCATTTGGATACTCCTTGTTAAGACACACGCAAGAAAACACAAGCAGGAATGCCTGTGCTACGCTTACTTCCCAACGACCAGCACGCCGAAGCTGTCCGGCAAAACCGGCGGCCGGCCCTTCTTCCCATCTTTGGCTTCGGGCGTCGGGCCGTATTCGGCGGCCAGCAGGTACACCTTGTGCGTTTTGTCGTCCACCGTCATGGTACGCGCACCGCGCACCGTCGTGACGGTGTCCACGGTGTCATACTTTCCGTTCACTGCCTTGACGATGGTCAAGGTGCCGTCGCCATTCGAGCTGAACGACAGGCCGGTGCCTGGATCGAAGCCCGCGGCGTCGGGCCCCGCGCCGATGGGCGGGGTGGCGATCACCTTCCACGAGGGGATGTCGATCACCGCCATCGTCTTGCTGTCCGCACATACGGAAAACAGCTTCTTGTTTTTGACGTCGATGGCGAGGCCGGACGGGCCTTCACCGGGCGCCAGCGAAATGCGGCGCGTCACCCCCGGCTTGGCGGCGTCGATTTCCAGCACTTCGCTCGAACCTTCGAGATTGACATACACTTTGCCCGCGCCGTCTACCGCGCAGAACTCCGGAGCCGGTCCCAACGGAAACGTGGCCACGATCTCAAGCGTCTTGGCGTCGATCGCGGTGGAGTCGTTGCCGGTGTGGTTCATGGCGAATACGCGATGGGTTTTGGGCTCATAACAAACGGCATCGGGATTCTTGCCGGCCGCCGGCTCACCCGTCTTCGCCAGCGTCTTCAGATCGAACACCGTCACGCTGCCGGATTGCCCGTTGGTGATGAATCCCTTGTTGAGGTCTGCCGCGATGGCGATGCCGTGAACGCCGTGCAGGCCGGTGATCTGTCCCACTACCTTGCCGGCATCCGGATCCACCACCTCGACGATGGTGCCGTGCGAGGCGTACAGCCGCCGGTTGGCGCTGTCCATGGCCACGTAGTCCCATCCGCCCGAGCCGCCGATCTTGATCTTGGTGAGAACCTTGTAGCCTTCGGCGGCGAACGCCGTGGCGGCGATGAGAGAGATTGTCAGAAGCTTCTTCATTTGTTACCTCCTTCAAGTTGTCAAAAGCACACAGGCAAGAATGCCTGTGCTACTCACGGCCTCCAATGTAGTAGTGAACGGCCGGAGTCACTACCAGCGAAAGTACCATCGAAGCGACGATACCACCAATCACCGCGATAGCTAAAGGTTGCAGCATTTGTGAGCCGGCGCCCAAACCGAACGCCAGCGGAAGCATGCCGGCCACCGTGGCCAGCGCGGTCATCATGATGGGCCGCAGCCGGCGCTCGCCGGCGCGGATCATGGCTTCTTCGGCGGGACTGCCCTCCGCGCGGAATTTCTGGTCGGCATCCAGCAGCAGAATCCCGTTCTTGGCCACGATCCCGATCACCATGATCAGCCCCATGAACGACGAGAGATTGAACGTCACCCCCGTGATCAGCAGCGCCAGGAATACGCCGCACGTGGAGAGCAGCGCCGAGGATAGCACCGCAAAGGGCGCGGCGAAATTGCCGAATTCGAACAGCAGCACGGTGAACACCAGCACCACCGCCAGCCCCAGCACAAAGGCCAGGTCCTTGAACGATTTCTGCTGTTCCTCATACTGCCCGCCATACCGCACGCGGATAGCGGGCGGCAGATTCATATCGGCGATGGTCGCCTGGACTTTCTTCATGCCCTCGCCCAGGCTCATGCCTTCAAATCGCGCGGTCACCTGGAACGACCGCTGCAGGTCTTCGCGGCGGATTTCGGTCTGTCCGGGAATCTCCACCAGGCTGGCCAGCGATCCGATGGTGGCCGTCTTCCCCGTGCCGCTGATCAGGGTCGTGTTGCGGATGGAATCCATGGTGGCCCGCGTCTCGGGGGGAAATCGCACGCGAATGGTGTACGAGCGGTCGTTCACCACCACCGGCGCCGATGCCGGCTCGCCTTGCAGAATCGCGCTGGCATCCAGTTCCACCTCTTCCGGAGAGAAGCCCGCCCGCGCCGTCACCACCTGGTCCACATTGAACTGCGTGGCGGGACCACTGATGGTGTCTTCGACGCCCACCACATCCACCACGCCGGGCACCTTCTTCATGGTTTCGCCCACCGAGATGGCCCATTGCTTCAGCAGGTCGGGATCCTGCGCGAAGAGCTTGATCACAGCCGGTTGGGGCGCGCTGGTCAGATCGCCGATCTCGTCCTGCAATTTCTGCGGGAAATCCAGGTCCACCACCGGCTCGTCCTGCTTCATGCGGGCTCGTACCGCGGCGATCACGTCCTGATCGTGGCGCTTCTGATGGGGCTTCAGCTTGACTGAGATATCGCCGGTATTGGCTTCCGTCACCTGCGCCAGCCCAAGCTGCAGACCCGTGCGGCGCGACGTGCTCTCCACCTCCGGCGTTTCGGCCAGGATCTTTTCCAGGTGCGTGATCACACGGTTGGTTTCCTCGAGCGAGGAGCCGGCCGGCATGACGTAGTCCACGATGAAGCCGCCCTCGTCCATGGCCGGCAGCAGGTCCGAGCCGGTGTGCTGGTAGCAGAAATACGAGCCGCCGATGAGCAGCAGCGAGAAGGCCAGCAGCACCAGTTTGTGCTCCAGCGTAAATCGCAGCACGCGCTCATAGGGGCGCATCAGCCAGGGTGGAACGGTTTCGTGATGGGCGGATGTTTCCTGAGGGGAGCCCTCCGGGCGGCGCCCGGCCGATTTCAGAAAGTAGTGGCTGAGCGTGGGCGTCCATGTCAGCGCCAAGGCGAGGGAAGTCAGCAGCGCCGTGCCGACCGTAATGGCCAGCGCCCGGAAGAACACGCCGGTGATGCCCGTGATCGCGATCAGCGGCAGAAACACCACGATCGGCGTGACCGTCGACCCCACCAGGGGCACCCGAATCTCGCGAATGGCGCTGCGGATGGCTTGCGCGCGCGATTGGCCCGAATCACGATGCATCACGATGTTCTCGACCACCACGATGGCGTCGTCGATCACCAGCCCGACCGCCGCCGCCAGGCCGCCCAGGGTCATCAGGTCGAAGCTCTCGTTCATCACCCGCAGGGCGATGAAGGTCACCCCGATGGTGGCGGGAATCACCAGGCCGGCCACCAGCGACGTGCCCCAATCGCGCAGGAACAGCACCATGATCAGCGAAGCCAGGATCAACCCCAGCAGGATGGCGTCGCGCACGCTGGCGATCGACTCCAGCACGATTTCGGATTGATCGTAGAAGGGGCGAAGATCCACCCCCTTGGGCAGCTCCTTACGGATTTGCGCGATTTCGTCGTGGACCGCGTTGGCTACCACCACTGTATTGCTGTCCGGCTGGCGGTAGATATTGAGCAGGACCGCCGGCTTGGCATTGGCCGTGACGCGAGTGTAGACCGGCATGACCGAGGGCGCGACCTTCGCCACATCGCCGATGCGAATGGGCGTTCCGGCGGGACTCGTCTTGATGACGATGTTGGCGATCTCCTCGGGCGTCTTGGTCTGCCCGCTTACCAGGCTGAGGATGAGCTGATGGTTGGCCTCGATCAGTCCCGGCGAATCGATCATGTTGCTGCGGCCGATGGCGTCCAGGATGTTGGGAATGGTGACGCCGGCCTGAAGCAGCTTGGAGGGGTCGGGCTGCACTTCGAATTCCGGAACCTGGCCGCCCTGCACGACCACGGAAGAAACTCCTGTGTCGCGGTTGAGCCGCGGCTTGAGATCGTAGTTTGCCAATTCCCACAGCACGGTATGCGGAACGCGGTCCGAGGTCAGACTGTAGCCCATGATGGGGAACGCCGCGAAAGTCAGCCGGTTGGCGGTAATTTTGGCCGTTGGAGGCAGCGTGGGCTGTATCCGCGCCATGGCTGCGTTCACCAGCTCCAGCGTGCGATACATGTCCACGTTCCAGTTGAAGAAGAGATCGATTTCGGCGGTCCCGCGGCTGGTGATGGACCACAGGTGGTCGAGGCCCGGCACCATGTTGACGGCCTCTTCGAGGGGCTTGGTCACCGTGACCAGCATCTGGTCGATGGGAAAAACGCCGTTATCGACGCCCACCACGATGCGCGGAAAATTGGTTTCAGGAAATACGGCCACTGGGATGGTGAGGGCCAGGTAGATGCCCACGGCCACCATGGTCAAGATCACAAAAACGATGGGCTTCCCGTGGCGAGCGGTCCAGTGCGGCGCGTCCGTCGCGGCCGTGACAGGCGGAAGGGTCGAAAGGTCGCTCATTTGGCTTTCGGTTTCGCCTCGTCTTTCTTCTGATCACTGCCAGGCTTTTGATCCTTGCCGGCGGCCGGCTCGGCGTCGGGAATTTCGTCCGGGGCTTCCTCGACGGTGGCGTTGATGATTTTGACCTTCTGTTTGTCGTCCACTCCCAGGCCGCCCACGATCACCACGTCTTCGCCGGGGTTGACTCCGCTTTCGATCTGTATCTTGTTGCCCTCGCGAACACCCAGCCGCACCAGCCTGCGGTGCGCCACCATGTCGGAGCTGATCACCAGCACCGCGGTACCGCCTTCTTCTCCCGGCAGGATCGCGGCAGCCGGCACGACAGGAGTGGTCTTGAAGATCTGGACCACGATCTTGGCGTGCACCGCGGCGCCCGGCTTCAGCACTTCGCCCGGATTGTCGCACTGTATCCACACCTGCACGGTCGTAGTGTTGGCATCGGTCGCGGGACTGACCACGGTCACTTTGCCCTGGACCGGTTGATCGACGCCGGTGATGTTCAACTCGGCAGGCTGGCCAATCCGCACCGCGGTAGCCTCGGCCTGCGGCACGTTGACGCGCGCCACCACCCGCGAGATGTCCATGATGACGAACAGCGGTATGCCCGTGCTCGCCAGATCGCCGGCATACAGCGGCCGGTCCGCCACCACGCCGTTCATGGGGCTGCGGACTTCCGAATAATCCACCTGCGCCACCATGGATTCCAGGTGCGACTTGGCCGAAGCCACCTGCGCGGCGGCCGTTTTGACCTGCTCGTCCTTGGACACCGACTGCAGCGCCCGCACGTGCTCCTGCGCGGAGAGGAAAGCGCTGTTGGCCTGGGCGTAATTCACGGACTGCTCATCCACCTGGCGGCGCGGCAGCGCGCCTTCCTTGAACAACTGCTCGCGGCTGTCCAGAAGCCTCTTGGCGGCCTCCATGGTCTGCCGGGCCGCGTCCAGGTCGGTCTGCGCCTTCACCACCGCCTCAGGAATGGACGCGCCCTGGGTGGAGCGCAAATTCGATTCGGCCTGGTCTAGGGCGCCCTTGCTCTCCGCGGCCTGCGCGGTGAGATCCTTGTGCTCCAACTCCGCCAGAAGCTGCCCGGTCTTCACGTGGTCTCCCCGGTTGGCGTGGAACTTCGCCACCGGCGCGGTGACCTTCGGCATGACGTTCTGTTGGTCCAGCGGGAAGAGCGCGCCATCGCCGGCCACGATGCGGCGCACGGTGTCCTGGGTGACGGCGGTGACCTGCACGGGCGCGGGCGCCTCCACCTCTTTCTCCTGGGTTCGACTGCAGGAGGGAGCTACCAGCACACAAGCAACGACGCCGGGCAGCAGCCCGTATCTGATTTTCTGCATGACTAAAACGCCCCCGTGAGAGTCTGAAGGTTCGCCAGGGCCAGGCGATACCGGACCCTGCCATCGTCCGCTGCGCTGCGCGCCTGGATCATGGTGGTCTGCGCGTCCTTGACCTCCAGCACCGTTACCTCGCCGGCCCGGTAGGCCAGCAGCGTCAGCCGCAAACTCTCGGCGGAAAGCTCCATCGACTGGCGCAGCGAGTCGACCTGCGCGCTGGCGGTTTGCGCCTCCAGGTAGAACGAATGGAGATTGGCCAGAAGCTGGCGCTGCGTCAGGCTCAGGTCGCTGCGGGCCTGCTGGAGATGCAGCTCCGCCTGCTTCACCTTGCTTTTGGCCGCACCCCAGGTCCACAGCGGGATGTTCAACTGCGCCTGCGCCGAGGAGCCCAGGTTGCCGTGTCCTTGGGGGTCGTGCAGGGCGAACTCATTGGCGTACGTTCCGTAGAAGTAGTCGAAGGAAAGCGAGGGCAGCCGTTCCGCGCGCACCGATTTCAGCTCGAATCCCTGCTGTTCCACGGTAGCCTGCGCCGCACGGATATCGGGGCTGTTGCGGGAGGCCAGGTTTTGAATTTCTTCGAACGGGGGCAAGGGCTGGGGCGCGTTCAGATCGTCCACCACCGTATAATCCTGGCGGAAGTCGGGGAAGAGCAGCACCGAAAAGTCGAGCCGCGCCTTGTCGAGCGCGAGTTGACCATCCTGCACGTCGCGCTGGCGCTGCACCAGCAGCACCTGCGCCAGCACGGTATCGGAGCGGGCTACTTCGCCGCCGCGCTCCAGTTTCTGGGTGATATCGAGAAACTGCTGGACCTCGGTCAGGCTCTGCCGCGCGTTGGCCAGCTTGCGGCCCGCGCCGACCATCCCGTAGTAGTCCTCGACCACCGTGGCCACCAGGCCGCGTGCTGCGATATCGGCCTTGGCGTGGGCCACGGCCTCGGCCATCTGGCTCTTGTGGTAGTCGGCCAGCTTCGAGGGCGCCCAGATGTCGCCGTGCACGACGAACTGGTCGACGTAGACGTGCGGGCCGTCGTTGGCGACAAAGATGCCGGAAGAGAGGCCGTTGGGCTGCGTGTAAATGAACTGGCTGAAGCCGTTGGCGGTGGGCAGCAGCGCCGCCTTGGCCTGCACGGTATCCTCGCGCGCAGAGAGCGCGGCGATGTTGGCGGCGACGATCAGCGGGCTGTTGGCGCGCGCCCGCGCCAGCGCATCTTCGAATGTCAGGGTGAGCGGCGCCGGCGGTGTCTGCGCCAAGGCGAGATGGCAGAGGGTGAGACCCAGCACCACAATCCGATTGGACATCATGGAGAGACCCCCAGTATAGGTGGCGGGAGATTAACACACGATGAATCGGGGGCCGGGGGGCCGTGTGACGATGGTGACGATGATTTCCGGTGTGTCGATTTATTTTCCATGAGGTTATAAGATCCTTCGTTTGTGTAGGTTGCGGGGGACGGGCGAAATTTTGTGACGATGATTTGGGCTTTTGTGGAAAATCATCGTCACAAGAGGAGGGGCGGTGGCGGTTGGGGGTCGGGTGACGATGGTGACGATGATTTCGTGGGGAGTCGATTTATTTTTCATGGTGTTTTAAGGTCCTTCGTTTGTGTTGGTTGCGGGGTATGGGCGAAATCGGGTGACGATGATTCGGGCTTTTGTGGAAAATCATCGTCACCCGTCCGGGTCGGCTCCATATACGTCCCTCCTCAAATGAAAACCGCTCAAAAATGAGCGGTTCGTTTTGTTTGCAGTCAACAACTTACCGACGACCACCGCTCAAAAGTGAGCGGTTTACGGCAGCGTCCGGAACGGATCGCTCCGCGTGCACGCAGGCAAAAAACCGAAAGTGAGTTTCGGTTTTGGGGAAGCGGGACAGGAAGCCAAAGGACTTACGTTGTTTCAACCGTAAGTGAGTTACGGTTTGGCTTCGTTCCTGGTATATGCGCCCAGGGAGAGTCAGTGGAGTTACTCCCTGGTTGGTTGGAGGCCGCCGCCAGCCACGTGGGGCGCAAGTCTCTTCCTGATTCAAATGTATCATGCAGGTGTGCGGAGGGCGGGCCGCCATGCGAGTCGCACGTGAGGGTAAGTGGTTTTGGAATCAGCAAAAAGGTACTGACGGAACATGAGAAAAAATAGTTCCTGGGCGCGTGACCGTGATTTTTTGGAGAGGCGTATTCCGAGGTGTTTTGCGGTGGGTGGGTGAAGATTGATAGCGTGGGCGGCTGCCGTTGACGGGTCTTACCGCAGGCCGCCGACGCGGGTTCGGGGGCTTCGGACAGTTTGCGCGGGCGGATTTTCAGGGCTGCCCATTCGCAGGGGCGAATGACGGAAGTCACGGCCGCTTCCGCGCCTCGTGCTTGGCCGCGATCTGCTGCGCTTCGCTCTTGAGTTCTTTCCAGAACTGTCGCGTCAGCGGAATGTCGCCGCCGCCCGCCAGACCCTCAAGCAACAAGGCCTCCAGGCGAGCGTCTTCCTCCGCCTGCTGTGCCTCGCGCAGCAGCGATCGGAAATACTCGCTCACATTGCCGTAGCCTTTGGTGGCGAGTTGGCGATCGATGAAGGCCTTCAGAGATTCGGGTAGCGAGATGGTAACGGTGGTCATGACGGGGCCTCGAAGCGTTTCGGGTACTCGGTCGTATCCTAGCAGTTTTCTTATCTATTATCAATAGTTCTTAAGCTAACACCCGGGCCTTATTCGGCAGAAAGGTAAATGATGAGATACGCCCCGTAGAAGCGTTCGAAAATCTGCGAGGCTGTCAGCCGGACGTGTTCCGCATCGGCGCGCGCCAGGTTCGACCAAGCGTCGACCAGGCGCGACAGCCGCCGCGATCCGTCCAGCACGATGGCCAGGGACTCTCGGTATTCGCCGGTCGCGCAGTCGTGCGAGAGGGGCACATCGGCTTCCCCGCGAATCACCGAGATGGGCGTCCGCAGTTCGTGCGATACATCCGCCGCATGCTCGCGAATGACTGGTCGAGTTGCAAGCCGCGGCGGTCGCAGAAGGTCTGCAATTGGACGGCGCTCTCGAAGAGGTCGATCATCGGGGGAGTTTCGCCAACCATTCCTGCATCTCGACCAGTCCCGAAGACGGCCGGGGCGGCATGGTCCGTACCGCGTGATTGAAAGCGCCCTCCAGCATCGCGAGAACTTTCAGGTTGTCGGCCTCCTGGATCTCGCGCCGGCGAATCGCCTCCAGTTCCGGCGCGGCCTCCTTCCAGGTCTCGACCCAGCGGCGTATCGTCTCACGCTCGTCCATAGTCTGATTATCGCGCGGCTTGGACTTTCGACACGTTGACACCCCCGCGCGTCTTTCCTTACGCTGAATGCAATGGAAGTCCACTTCACTCCGGAACTGCAAGCCAAGCTCGAACATGTTGCCGCCCAACAGGGCCGCGATACCGAGGCCCTAGTCACGGAAGCGGTCGAGCGTCTTGTGGACCACGAGGCGTGGTTCACCGCCGAAGTGGAAAAGGGATTGGCCGCGCCAGACCGGGGCGAGTTCATTGAACACGAAGCAGTCGGAAAGCTGATCGCAACGCGGTATCCCGGCTGATGCGAATTCGTTGGACCGAGCCCGCTGCGCGCGACCTCACAAATATTTGCGACTACATTGAAGAGCACGATGGCCCCGTAATTTGCTCGCCGCGTCGCAACTGGCACTCTATTAAGGAGTGAGCTCGCTTGAACAGTTTCCACGCCGTGGCCGCCCGGGCCGCAAGCCAGGCACGCGGGAACTGGTATTTTCCAGATTGCCCTATTTGGCCGTGTACCGCGTTCACGACGACGTCATCGAAATAGACCGCATCCTGCATGGCGCGCCACGCTGGCCTGAGTGAGTCTAGCTTAGATTAGTACATCGTTTCATAAATTCGCCGACGTATTTTCCAGGCGCCGACCGAGCGTCGACACGAGTGTCGACGCGGCAGGCACGAGTGCCCGCGCCACGGCCGGATACGAGACTGTAGTTATGAAATATTAGAAGGCGTTTCACCGCGGCAGCGTCACCGTGAAGGTGCTGCCCGCCTCCGGCCGGCTGGTCAGCTCCACCCCGCCATTGTGCGATTCCGCGATCCACTTCACGATCGACAAGCCCAACCCGAAGCCGCCATCCTCGCGCGAGCGCGCCTTGTCCGCGCGGTAGAAGCGTTCGAAAATATGCAAGGCCGCCTCCGGCGCGATCCCCACACCCGTGTCCGACACGCGCACGCGCACATCGCCGCCCTGCGTCTCCAGCTCCGCCGAGACTATGCCGCCGGCCGGCGTGTAGCGGATGGCGTTGTCGAGCAGGTTCACCACCAGGCGGCGCAGGAGTTCCTCGTCGCCGCGAAACGGCACGTCTCCGCCCGCGCGGCACTCCAGGTCGATATGCCGCGCCGCCGCCAGCGTCTGCACCGAACGGCAGCACTCGGCCAGCAGGTCGTTGAAGTAGAAGTCGCGAACCTGCAGCCGGACGTGGCCCGCATCGGCGCGCGCCAGGTTCAACAAATCGTCGACCAGGCGCGAGAGGCGCCGCGATTCGTCCAGCACGATGGCCAGTGACTCGCGGTATTCCCCGGCCGCGCGATCGTGCGAGAGCGCGACATCGGCCTCCCCGCGAATCACCGCGATGGGCGTCCGCAGCTCGTGCGACGCATCCGCCACAAACCGCCGCATGCTCTCGAACGACTGGTCCAGGCGCGAAAGCAGCTCGTTGAACGAAGCCGCCAGCACCGTCAGCTCGTCCGCCGCGTCTCCGATATCGAGGCGTGTGTGGAGATTGCTGCCGGTGATCTGCCGCGCCTGGTCCGCCATCCATCCGAGAGGCGCGAGGCTGCGCGTCGACAGCCAATAGCCGCCGATGCCGGCCAGCGCCAGCAGGAACGGCAACCCCAGGAAAAGCACGCCGCGCACCACCTGCAGGCTCGCCACGATGGAGTCGAGCGGTTCCACCGCCAGGGTCAGGTACGGATGGCCTTCATCGATGCGGTGCGCCGCGGCGTGCGCGCCATATTTGCCGAGGTGCGCCATCGCCAGCACGAAGTCCGGCTGCGAGCCCGCCTCGGCCTGCGCCGCCACCGCCTCGAACTCGGAACGCACCACCGGCGCGCTGGAGGCCAGCAGTTTGCTTCCGTCGAAGACCGCCACCGTGCTCCCGCGCAGCCGCATCTCGGATACCGCTTCCGCCGCGGCTTTGAACCGGTCGCCTTGCATTTCCTGCATCTCGTCCAGGAAAAGGCTGGCGGTGGTGCTGGCCTGGGAGAGCAGCGTATCGTCCAGGCGATTCTGCAGCTCCCGCGACAGAATACCGTACAGAAAGATACTGAACAGCACGAAGAGCAGAGAAAAGAATGCCAGGTACCAGGCGGTGAGGCGGAAGCGGAAGCTCTTGAAGAAGAAGCCAGGAGTCAGGAGCCAGGAGACAGAATGAAACCAGCGCGGGCCGCTCTTAATCATCGCCCACCCCCGTGGGGCAGGCGCCCCGGTTTGCGTCCCAAGGACCCGAAAGCGGGGGTCCGTGCCGGATTTCGCCTGCCAACCCCCAGCACTCGGGTCGACGCAAGTACTTAATCATCCCCCACCCCCGGACGCGCCGTCAGAATATAGCCCTCGCCCCGCCGTGTGTGGATCAGCCGGCGCCCGAAGCCCGTATCCAGCTTGTCGCGGAGCCGCTTGACGTACACGTCGATGACGTTCGAGAACGGATCGAAACTTTCCTCCCACACGTGCTGCGCGATCTGCTCGCGGCCCACCACGCGGTCTTCGTTGAGCACCAGAAACTCCAGCAGCGCATACTCCTTGGCGGTCAGGTTCACCGCCCTGCCGGCGCGCGCCACCGCGTGGCTGGCGGTATTCAACGTGAGATCCGCGACATGCGCCACCTGCGGCCGCAGCACGTGGGACCGCCGCAGCAGGGCGCGCAGCCGGGCCAGCAGCTCCTTGAAGTCGAACGGCTTGGTCAGGTAGTCGTCGGCGCCCGAATCCAGGCCCGACACGCGGTCGTCCACCGCGTCGCGCGCCGTCAACATCAGGATGGGAGCGCGGAATCCCGAGCCCCGCAGCTCCCGGCACACGGTGTGGCCGTCTTTGACCGGCAGCAGGATGTCGAGAATCACCAGGTCGTATTCGTTGATGGCCGCCTGGTACAGCGCCTGGCCGCCGTCGCGCGCGATATCCACGGCGTAAGCCTGCTCGCGCAGGCCTTTGGCGATAAAGCCGGCGACCCGGGATTCGTCTTCGACCAGCAGGATTCGCACTCTCTTTCCATTTTGCTCGAATCCACATGAACGCACAATGAATGGGCCTTTGCCCACGATTTTCACAAATCATTTACAGCGCCTTCATCACGGGTCCCCGTAAGATCGAATTAAGGAGTGACGATTGGCTTCGATCCCGGTTCCACGGCAGCAGCTTGCCCCGGTTGACGATCCGACCTGGCAAACCATCGACATCTGCGAGCGGCTTACTTCGGTGGCGCTTTTCGCAGCGCTCGGCCCCGTGCTGGTGGCCAGCGCGGCCGCCATCTCGCTGCTCTCCGGACGCACCCCGCTGATCGCCCACCGCCGCGTCGGCTGGCGCGGATCCACGCTCTGGATGCTCAAGCTCCGGACCATGTGGAAGGACGGCGCGTCCGGCCACAGGCGCACCGCATCGCGCTGGGTCGAGTTCATCGAAGACACCGCGGGACCGCAACTCAAACAAGATCGCGATCCACGCGTGAGCAACTGGTTTGCGCGATTCTGCCGGCGCCACTCCATCGACGAGCTGCCGCAGCTTTGGCACGTCATCCGCGGAGAGATGTCGCTGGTCGGCCCGCGTCCCGTGACCGATGCCGAGATCCGCAATTACTATGGCGCCGATGCCGCGGAAGTGCTGCAGGTGAAACCGGGCATCGCCGGCCTGTGGCAGATCTCCGGCCGCAACCGCCTGACTTACGCGGAACGGCGAGCTCTGGATTTACAGTTCGTGCGCCATCGCTCCCTGCGCATGTATCTCCGCATACTGTTACGCACCGTTCCCGAGGTGTGGAGCGGCTCGAACTCCTGGTAGCCGGACTCTGTAACGGACTGCTGACCCGGATTTCTCACGCTCGGCCGGCCGATGTGGCGCAGGCACTCGTGCCTGCCGTGTCGAGA
>OMOG01000679.1:0-264 GCA_900290305.1 Candidatus Sulfopaludibacter sp. SbA4 | reverse complement strand
CTCGTCTCGACACCTCTTCCCGGTTGTGACACACTGTCGGAGACAGGCGTCGGCATGAGTGCCTGCGCCACGTTCACTGCACCTGAACACTGTGAGAAATGGCGGCTAACACCCGCCCTCGCCCTGGAACAATTCCTGCCTGCGCTGCGTCTCTTTCACAGCCACATGCGAGTCTGGTCGGAAATCCGCCGTGGTCTCCAAATCGCCGCCATCGCCGCGGTGATCTACACGGGCTGGGTGGTGGCCAGCCGGCAATCCGCCACC
>OMOG01000016.1:196-16203 GCA_900290305.1 Candidatus Sulfopaludibacter sp. SbA4 | reverse complement strand
CTCATCGAAGCCGGGGACGATCGCATGGGGTCGCCGGCTCACGTGGCCGTGTTGAGCTGGTCGTTCTGGAAGAATCGCCTCGGCCTCGATCCCGCCATCTTGGGAAGGAAGATCATGGTGGAGGATGTGCCCGCCACGGTTATCGGTGTCGCACCGCCGGAGTTCTTCGGCACACAGGTCGGATGGACCGAAGACATCTTCGTGCCGCTGGTCGGATGGACCGAAGACATCTTCGTGCCGCTGGCGATGGAGCCGTTGATCCACCGCAAGAGCTATACCAGCAACGCCGGGTACAAGTGGCTGCAACTGATCGGACGGATGAAGCCCGGCGTCTCGATGGAACAAGTCCACGCCGAGATGAATGTCCTGTTCCGCAGGACCCTGGAGATCGAGGCGGCCGATCGGCACGAGGCCACGGTCCCCGATTGGAGCATCGACGTGGCGCCGGCCGGCGCGGGGCTTTCGCGGCTGCGCGACCAGTTCTCGAAACCGCTGCTGGTGCTGATGGCCATCGTCGGGCTGCTGCTGCTGATTGCCTGCGCCAACGTTGCCGGCATGCTGCTGGCACGCGGGGCCGCGCGGCGGCGCGAAATGGCGTTGCGAATCTCGCTCGGCGCGGGACGCTTTCGACTGGTGCGCCAGTTGCTGACGGAATCGCTGCTGCTCTCCGCGGTGGCCGCCGCACTGGGTGTGCTGCTGGCGTATGCCGGCAGTGACTCGCTAGTGCGCATCATGGCTACCGGACGGTTCCCGGTGGAGCTGAGTGTCCGGCCGGACGCCCGCGTGCTGTTGTTCACCGCAGCGGTTGCCCTGCTCACCGGTGTTTTGTTCGGCCTCGTTCCCGCGGTTCGCGCGCTGCCCCTTCGGGACTCCGGCCGCGGCGGCGAGACGCGGACGCGCCGGCTTTTCGGCAAGAGCCTGATCGTGGCTCAAGTGGCGTTCTCGGTGGTGCTGCTCACCGCCGCCGGGATGTTCGTGCGCAACCTGGCCAGCCTGGAGAATCGCGACCTCGGAATCAACCGCGACCGCGTGCTGATGGTCGCGCTCGATCCGTCGCACAGCGGTTACCAAGACGACGAACTCTCGCGCGATTTCGAGCGATTGCTGGCGCGCCTGGAAGAGCTTCCCGGGGTGCGCTCGGCGAGCATCTGCTGGATGCCGCCGATCGCGGGCGGCGGGTCGGATGGCACCGCATCAGTCGAGGGATCGAACGTGCACCCGTACGTTTACAAAAACTGGGTTGCGCCACGGTACTTCGAAACCGTGGGCATGCCGCTGGTGGCGGGCCGCGATTTCAATTTTCAGGATCGGGTGGGCTCGCCCCTCGCCGTCATCATCAATCAGACTATGGCGCGCGTTGGCTTTGGCGCGGCGAATCCTCTCGGCCGCCATGTCACTTTTGACGGGGACGACCACCGGTACGAAATCATCGGGGTGGTTGGGGATGCGAAGTACCTGGAGATCCGCGAGGCGACTCCGGCGACCGCGTACCGCGCCACGTTCCAGCAGACACGCCCTGCCTCGCAGTTCGTCATCCGCACCGCGGTGCCCCCGGTGCAAATCGTTCCGGCCGTGCGGCGTGAGGTTCGCGATCTGCTGAAGACCGTCCTCATCGGCAAGGTCACTACATTGGCCGAGCACATCGACGCATCCATCGTGCAGGAGCGCCTGATCGCCATGCTCTCCAGCCTCTTCGGCGCGCTGGGATCGCTTCTCGCGGCGATCGGACTGTACGGTCTGCTGGCGTACACCGTGGCCCGCCGCACCAATGAAATCGGTATCCGGATGGCGATTGGAGCGCAGCGCATCGACGTGGTCCGGATGGTGCTGCGGGAAGCGCTGCTGATGGTGATGGCCGGGCTCGCGATCGGCATCCCCTTCTCGATGGGCGCCGAGCGCCTGGCCGCCGGGGCTGTCCCGGACCTCAGGGCCGGCGACGCACTGACCGTAGCTTTCGGCGTTGCGGCGATGCTGGCCGTCGGACTGCTCGCCGCCTATGTGCCGGCGCGGCGCGCGGCGCACGTGGACCCGATGGAGGCCTTGCGATACGAGTAATGAGCCGGCGCGACGACGAGTTGGATGAAGAGATCCGCGCCCACCTCGCCATGTCGAAGCAGGACCGGATCGCACGTGGTGAGCCCGCGGAAGCCGCCGAATCCGCCGCCCGCCGCGAGTTCGGCAGTACCGCCCTGGTGAAGGAGGTCACGCGCGAAATGTGGGGATGGAATTCGCTCGAAAGGCTGGTGCAGGACCTGCGCTACGGGCTGCGCACCATGCGCCGCAGTCCCGGATTCACGGCCGTGGCCGTGCTCTCGCTGGCGCTGGGCATCGGCGCCAACACAGCGATCTTCAGCCTCATCGACGTGCTGATGCTGCGTTCGCTTCCCGTGAAGGAACCGCAAAGCCTGGTGGAAGTGCTGACCAGGCGCGTCAAAGACCACCACGGTAACGCCTTCTCCTGGCAGACCTACCAATACCTCCGCGATCGCAACCGCACCTTGTCGGAGCTGATGGCGTCCAACCGGGACCGCCTCTACACGAAGGCGGAGGGCCTCGAAGCGGAAAAGATCGAGGGCCAGTATGTCACGGGCAACTACTTTTCCATGCTCGGAATCCAGGCCGCGCGCGGGCGTCTTATCTCGGCCGAAGACGATCGCATGGGCTCGCCGGCCCGCGTGGCGGTGGTGAGCTGGCTGTACTGGAAAAACCGTTTGGGCCTGGACCCCGGCATCGTCGGCAGGAAGATCACGGTGGAGAACGTGCCGGTCACCGTGATCGGCGTCGCTCCGCCGGGATTTACAGGCCTGCAGGTCGGATGGTCCGAGGACATCTTCGTGCCCCTTGCGTTGGAGCCCCTGATCCGGCCTGAGAGCTACACCAGCGACGCCGGGTACAAATGGCTGCAACTCATGGGCCGGACCAAGCCCGGCGTCTCGCTCCAACAGGTACGCGCCGAGATGAACGTCCTCTTCCGGCAGACCCTGGAGATCGAGGCGGCCGATCGGCCCGAGTCCAAGATTCCGGATTGGACGATCGACATCGAGCCGGCCGGGGCGGGTCTTTCGCGGATGCGCGACGAGTTCTCCCAACCGCTGCTGGTGCTGATGGCCATCGTCGGCCTGCTGCTCGCCATCGCGTGCGCCAATGTCGCCGGCATGCTGCTGGCGCGGGGGGCCGCGCGCCCGCGCGAGATGGCGTTGCGCGTATCTCTTGGCGCGGGACGCCTTCGGCTGGTGCGGCAGTTGCTGACCGAATCGCTGCTCCTATCGGGCGTAGCCGCGGCGCTGGGCGTGGTGCTGGGTTATGCCGGAAGCGATGCCCTGGTGCGCATCATGGCCACCGGCAGGGTGCCCATCGACCTCGAGGTCAGGCCGGATGGCCGCGTGCTGCTGTTCACCGCCGCCGTGGCAATGCTCACCGGCGTCTTGTTCGGGATGGTCCCGGCGGTTCGCGCGCTGCCTCTTCGCGACTCGGCGCGTAGCGGCGAGACCAGTACGCGCCGGCTCTTCGGCAAGAGCCTGATCGTTGCCCAGGTGGCGTTCTCGGTGGTGCTGCTCACCGCCGCCGGAATGTTCGTGCGCCACCTGGCGAGCCTGGAGCATCGAAACATCGGGATCAATCGCGACCGTGTGCTGATGGTCGCGCTCGACCCATCGCACAGCGGCTACCAGGACGACCGGCTTGCGCGCGACTACCAGGGCCTGCTGACCCGCCTCGAAGGGCTTCCCGGCGTGCGTTCGGCAAGCATTGTCCGGATTGCCCCCATGTCGGGCGGCGGATCGGATGGCGCCGCTTCGGTGAAAGGGTCGCCTGTCCAACTGCATGTCTGGAGGAACTGGGTGGCGCCGCGCTATTTCGAAACCATGGGCATGCCGCTCCTGGCCGGCCGCGATTTCACCTTCCAGGACCGGACGGGGTCGCCGCACGTTGCCATCATCAACCAGACGCTGGCGCGCGAAGCCTTCGGCGCTGCCAACCCTCTCGGCCGATACGTCACGCCTTTGCCGGACCATACAGACTCGTACGAGATTATCGGCGTCGTGGGCGACTCGAAGTATGTCGAAATCCGCGAAGTGACGAACGCGACCACCTACCTGTCCACCTTTCAAAGGGCGCGCCCGGATTCGCAGTTCGTCATCCGCACCGTGGTGCCTCCGGGGCAAATCGCCGGAGAAGTCCGGCGCGAGGTGCGCGATCTGCTGAAGACCGTGCTCGTGGGCAAGGTCACTACATTGGCCGAGCACATCGACGCATCCATCGTGCAGGAGCGCCTGATCGCCCTGCTCTCCAGCCTCTTCGGCGCGCTGGGATCGCTGCTGGCGGCGATTGGTCTGTACGGACTGCTGGCGTACACCGTAGCCCGCCGCACCAACGAAATCGGCATCCGGATGGCGGTGGGCGCGGATCGTCTCGACGTGATCCGCATGGTGCTGCGGGAAGCGCTGCTGATGGTGATGGCCGGGCTCGCGATCGGCATCCCCATCGCGATGGCCGCCGAGCGCCTGGCCGCCGGGGCCGTCCCGGATCTCACGGCCGGGGACGCGATGACCGTGGCTTTCGGCGCAGTGGCGATGCTGGCCGTCGGACTGCTCGCGGCCTATGTGCCGGCGCGGCGCGCGGCGCAAGTGGATCCGATGGAGGCCTTGCGCTACGAGTAAGCAATGCTATACTGCCTCCTTGCCCTCTGGAGGGGCACTGTTCATGCGCATGATGCTCAAAGTCTCGCTCCCCGTGGAACCGGCCAATGCCGCCGTTCTCAACGGAACCCTGGGGAGTACGATTCAATCGATCCTCGCCGATCTGAAGCCGGAGGCCGCCTACTTCGCGGAGGACAATGGCGAGCGGACCGGGTACATTTTCTTCGACATGCAGAATTCTTCCCAGTTGCCGGCCATAGCCGAACCGTGGTTTCTGGCTTTCAACGCGAAGCTCACGGTCCGTCCGGCGATGACCCCGGAGGATCTCGGCGCCGCCGGACCGGGCTTTGAGAGCGCGATCCAGAAGTACGGCAAGCGCTGAAAGCAGGGTTAAGTCGTAGACGTCGAACGAAATGTTGCAGAGCTCCGCGGGAGCGTGCAGGCATGAATCTTCTCGGCGAACTGCTGCTCGCGAGAGATCGCCCGGACACGCGACCGTTCGATGCCGGCGAATCCCATCCAGTCCCGGCACTCGATCGTTTCCAACGGCTGCATCACCACGTCACCGATGCCGCCGTCCAGGTGGAATTTGGTGAAAATGCGCGTGGCCATACGGGCTTCGACCGGATAGCGAGCACCGCCGTACGGCGTGGCGGTCAGATCCATGATGGGCGGTCCGATCTTGTCCTCGAACCAATCAGCGAGAGGGAAGTCGGCCGCGCTTTGCAGCATCTTGCGTACCACCTCGTTCTGGTCAGCACCCGCTGCCTTGCCGAACACGACTTGCTGCACCGTCAGGACTATGTCCACCGTGGATCGAGCAGCCGTAAACCGCAACTCCAGTGTCATACCCACCCTTCAAAACCCATGGCACTGTTTCTTCCCGGAACAGCCTCGCCAGCAAGCGGTCGAATGACACCCGCCGCCTCAGGGCGTTGAGATCGATCCGATCGGCCACAGACGTTCTCTTCAGGCGTTCTTCCAGTGCCCTCCGGAATGCTTCCGCCGTCGCATATGATCTGGGTAACGGCATTATGCAGCAAGCCGCAGCGTTTCCTCAACGAACTTGCACGCAGGTCCGCTCATTTGCCTGTTCTCAATCTGATGATGAGTGATCAGGCCGCGGTCGAAACCCTGCACCAGCGCCTGGAGGATGAAAGTCGGCTCGACCGTGCGGGCCTCAATCAGGTCAAGAACAGCGCGCAGAGGGGTAGTAAGATTGAAGCCCTGCCCCGTCCGGACGTCACTCTCGGGCAGGTCGGCATAATGAAGCACCAGGATGCCCGGAATTTCGCAGTTGCGCCGAAAATCCGTTGGAACGGTCATGTGAAGCTTTGCCGGATTCAGGTCCGACAGATCGTAAAAGCTGAGCACCGTGTGGTGGCTGTATACCCCCTCGATTTCCTCGTTCCGGTTTCGGGACCATAGCGACCATAGGACGAGGTCGGGCCGATCCGTCCATGGATACTGGGCGAGCCGGTAGATACCACGGTGCTCGCGGTTCCAGTTCCCCACCCGCACGTGATAGGGGTGCGTGTTCTCGGCAAATCCGGCGGCTTTGGCCTGTTTGGCGGTGAAGTAACCTTGCTGCAGTTCAGCGATCTCGAACAGCCGTTTTTGAGGTTTTATCCAACCTCCCGGGCGATGCGCCCAATCCCTTCCCGGAACACTCCCGGCTCCGTCAGCAGGCTAACCACCAGGTAAGCCTCCGATTCGAAGTCGAAGAAGAAGCCCGGCGTCACCAGCACATCCCGGTCCGCGAGCAGCCCCAGCACCCACTCCTCTTCGCTGCGAATGCGCGGCACCTGCACCGTGATATACCATCCGCCTTCCACCGCCAGAATGCTGGCCGCCGACCCGGCCAGCAAATCGCGCGCCACCTCCAGGTTGGCCGACGTCCGGTCCCGGATCTGACGCTGCACCGCCTCGCCCGCCCGCAGCAGCTTGCCCGCCGCGCACTGCACCGGTGTGCTCACCGAAAGGTACGTATCGGCGATCCACTCCAGCTTCTCCATCGCCGCCTTGCGCAGCGCCTCCGGCCCGCTGGCCACGATCCAGCCCAATTTCATCTGCGGCAGTCCCGCAATCTTCGAAAGCCCGCTCATGGAAAACGTCAGGCAACCCTCCACACCCACCAGCGTGCTCACCCGCGCCACATCGGGCGCGAACGCATAGTCCGAGAAGACTTCGTCCGAGATCAGCGCGATCCCGCGCGCGGCGCACAATCGCACCAGCGCATGCAGTTCCGGCCAATTCACGTAGGAGCCCGTCGGGTTGTTGGGATTCACCAGCACCACCGCGCGCGTGCGCTCCGTAACCGCGGCGGCGAGAGCTTCCATGTCGATCGTCCATCCACCGTGGAACATCAGCGGATATTGATCGACCGCCACGGATTCCAGGTTCGCCAGGAATTCGAACAGCGGATACGAAGGCCGCGGCACCAGCACCCGGTCGTTCGGATTCGACAGCAATTTGAACAGGTAGGCGTATGCTTCGCTGGTGCTGGCCGTCAGCAGGATACGCTCCGCGTCCACCTGCTGCGCGCGCAGGGCGTAGTAAGCCGACACCGCCTGCCGTGCCTCGCTCATTCCCGCGGGCGCCGGCTCGTAGACCAGCATCCGCGGATCGGCGAGCGCGTCCACGATCTCCGTCGGATAGCTCAGGCCGGCGCGCGTAGGATTCGACTCGGTGAGGTCGAGGATCGGCGCCCCCGCGCGCCGTTTGGCCTCGATCGCCTCGGTAATGCGGTTCGGCCGAAGGTCCCAATGAAATCGGGCGGAAAACATATCCGCTCCCGATTGTAGCCCGCCGTGGGCCTTAGCCAAGACCACTCCCTTGCTCGCCAAGGGCGAGGGACGGTTGTGGCTCTGAACGGAGCCGGGCCCTGAGGGCACCCCGTGAGGGAGCGGTAGCCGCGCGCCCTACATCTTGTACAGAAACATCACGTAGGGGTACGAGCTGGCCGTATAGCTGGTCGCGTGCCGAATGTACTCACCGGCCCACAGGCGCCCGTAACCGCCGCTGATATCCAGATGGCGGTTGAAGGAATACGAAGTCTGCAGATCCAACTCGGGTCCCAGCCGGCTGCTGGTGGCGCCCTTCCACTGCACGTTGACGCCGCTCGTCGTGTAGATCGCATCGTTCTTGTTGGCCAGCCAGAGGTAGTGGAACGCCACCTTCGACGTCCACCGTTTGGCCGGCTTGAACTCCGCCGCGGTGGTCGCATCGTTGAGATTCCGCCACGTGAAGCGATCCATCAGTCCGTACTTGTCGTGGTTATTGGGGTACAGGGTATCGAACGTGCCGCGCGTGCCGTCCTTGGCGTTGTCACCCGACGCGTGATTGAACTCCAGGAACCACCGCGGCGCCCATACTCTCACCGGCAAAGGCACGCCGACGTTGTAGTGCCCCGCCCACGCGCTGATGCGGTCCTCGGCATAATGGCCGCGCTGAAAGGCCTGCTCCACGCTGAACGTAGTGCGTCCGATCAGCGAGCCCGCCACCCGGATGCCCGATGTGTACTCGCTCTCCGCACCGGCCGGACCCAGTTCGCCTTTTACGCCATCCTGCACCTTCCACAAGACATACGGCTCTACCACCACCTTGCGGATCAGACGGTCAAACGAAGAATAGAACCCGTAGAAGCCGTTCTTGAGCTGCGGATGATCGAAGCGCGGCTGCAGTTGCACTACCAAGGCGGAGGCGAACCAGTCCAGGTGGACCCCAGGGTGGTTGTAGCGCAGCCGCACCGCGTCGAACGTGCGCTCGCTGTTCGACCAGGGCGAACTGGCGATCAGGCGCATCTCCCCGTAATTCAGCTCCTGCCGCCCGATCCGCGCCGACCAGGGACTGTTCTCGATGCTGCCCAATTCCACGTATCCCTGGTAAAAATCCATCGTGTCGGCCAAGCTGGCCGGCGGCGTTCCCCGATTGAAGCCGGCCACCTCAGCGTCCTGCGCCTGCACATAGAAATGCAGCCAGGGGGCTGCTTCGAACCCCAGCCCAACTCTCAGGCGCGACTCGTATTCGGTATCGTCGACGCCTTTCACCGTCTTGAAGCCGATGTCGCTCTCCAGGCGTCCGCGCACCTGGAGATCGAGTTTCAACCAATCGGGCATGTGCGCCGCCTCGCCCGAGGTGGTCGGCTCCGGAACCGTCGCCGCGCTCCCCGCTCCCTGACCCGCCGACTGCGAGTACGCGGCCACGGGTGCGAGCAGGCACCCCAGCACGCCAACGAAATTGATTACGATCCGCAATCGGAAACTCCACCAGAATTCTCCGTCAGCGCGCCTCTGCGCGCGCTGGCGACAGCGAGGGTGAACTGCTGCACCGGACCAACACTTCCTCCATGCAGATGACGCTAACACAACGAAAAGGAGATAACAAGTCCCTTTTCACCGAAACATTACGCCAGGCATCTCAACGCTTGGTGGGGCATGCGGTTTCGCCTGCCAACTTTCTCAGTGGGGCAGGATTTCATCGAGCCCAGACGTTTCTGCCGCCAGAGACGTTGCCGCCATGGATCGGTTTTCGCTCATCGAGACGCCTCTTTTCATCTTCCGTTGTGCGCCCTGGCCCATGAGTACCGGTCTCGCCGCCTGGCCGAGTGTTCCAACCGCCCGAGAGTGGCCACTACCGCCGGTACACAATCCTCCCGTCGAACACGGTCAGCGCCACATTCACGTCCGCGATCCGCGCCGGGTCAATCGCCAGAATGTCGAAGACAGCACCGCCAGGTCCGCCGATTTGCCGGCCTCGATGGTCTCGTGTATGCCCGGATCGCCTCCGTTTTCTGCTCCGGCACCCAGCCGCCTGGATGTTTGCCATCCAGCGTCTGCCGCGTGGCCGCCGTTTTGACCCAAACACAACCGGCTTTTCCGCGTCCTTTACGTTCTCTAAGCCATGGGATCGGCTTGTGTTGCCACCTGTTCAGGTGGTGTTTCGCCGACAATGGCCTTGTATACTGACTGTTTCCGGGATGCCGGGGAGGGCTGCGGGAATCCGTTCCAGCATTTTCTTTCGTAGCTGAAGGTGAGGAGAACCCGGCCATGCATACACCGCTGGCCACGCCGCGCCAGCCGGTCGGGGATGGCCCGAAGCGGAACGCTCGGATGGAGAGCTTGCAGCGAGGAGGCGGCCTATGAATCGATTTCGCTGGATTCGGCTACTCGCATTGGTAGCGGTTTGGGGTGTGTTTGCCTCGGCGCAAACCCTCTCCAGCTCCGCCAACCCCTCCATTCTCGGCCAGTCGATCACCTTGACCGCAAACCGCAGCGGTGGCTACTCCGGATACGTCCTCTTCTACGACGGCTCGACGCAGATTGGCACCAACAGTGTGGATGGCATGGGAACCGCGACGTTGCAGATCTCCACCCTCTCGTTGGGCACGCATTCCCTGGTTGCGTATTTTTGCTTCGAATCATGCGACTACACCACGAACATGGTGAGCCAGGTCGTCAAGGCCACGTGCGGAATAGGCCTTTCATCCGCACCCAATCCGTCTAACCCCGGCCAGACCGTAACCGTTACCGCGACGCTCTCTCCCAGCGTCATGTCACCCGCCCCTGGCGGGACCGTCAGCTTCTTCAGCGACGGGCTACCCGTTCCCCCCTATGACGTTAATGTAATCGCCGGAACCGCAACTTACACCACGTCCACTTTGCCGGTCGGCAGCCACACCCTGACCGCCTTCTACAACGGCGATGGAAATTTCTTCGGCAGCTCTTCCGCGCCGGCCACTCAGACCGTACAGCCGTTCCTCACCAACACCAACATCTCGAGCATGCCCAATCCCTCCATCTTCGGCCAAACCGTGACCCTCAGCGCCAACGTGTTACCCTCCAGTGCCACTGGATCCGTGCAGTTCGTAGACGTTGACACCAGTCAGATCTATGGAACCGCGAGTCTGTCCAATGGAACCGCCAGCATCGGCACTGGGGCGCTGACAGTCGGCGTACACGGCATTCAGGCCAACTTCCTCGGCAGTACGAACTACCTATCGAGTACCTCGCCGGCCGTCAATCAGACCGTGAACAAGATTCCGACCTCCACCTTGTTGTCCAGCTCGGAGAACCCTTCGATTGCCGGCGACTTGCTCACTCTGACCGCCACCGTGTCACCCTCTGCAGCCACCGGATTCGTCACCTTCATGGACGGCGCGGCCACGTTAGGCACGGTCGGACTGTCCGGCGGAATCGCGAAAATTTCCCCCCCGAATCCCGGCCCCGGACTGGCCGCGTTTGCGCCCGGCAGCCACAACCTGCAAGCCTTCTACAAAGGCAACGAGGACTACGCCACGAGCAACGGATCGCTCACTCAGATCGTGAATAAGATCCCGACCTCCCTCACCCTGTTGGGCATGCCGAACCCCGCGCAGGTTGGCCAGACCGTGACCCTGAGCGCAACCCTTGGGGGCCCCGGCCCGACGGGATCCGTCACATTCTACGATAACGGGAACCAGATCGGCGCCGGCAATGTGTCCGGCCTAACCGCGACTTTCACCACCAACAATCTCACCGTGGGCAGCCACACCCTGAACGCCACATATGGCGGAGATACTAATTACGCTTTAAGTCAGTCCAATACAGTCATTGAGGCCGTGTCCCTTCAATCGACCACCATCACGCTCGTTGCCAATCCTCAACCCTCCACCGCCGGCCAGTCCGTAACTCTTACCGCCACCGTAACGCCCTCCACTGCCACCGGAACCGTTACATTCCTTGATGGTGTCAACTCCCTGGGCGCCATCGCTCTCAGCAACGGCGCCGCCATTCTCGCTACCAACAATCTCACCGTCGGCAGTCACTCCCTCACCGCCTCCTACAGTGGAGATTCCACCTTCGCTTTGAGTCAATCCTTCGCCCTTACCCAGACCGTGACCGCGCAGTCCACCACCACCACTCTTGCGGCTACTCCCAATCCGTCTGCCGTCAGCCAATCCGTTACCCTCACCGCCNNCACCGTCGCTTTCTTCGATGGCGCGAGCTCGCTGGGCGTCATCACTCTGTTCAACGGCGCTGCCACTCTCACCGGCACCAGCTTCACAGCCGGCGGCCACACCCTGACCGCCACGTACAACGGAGATGCCTCCGACGCTCCCAGCACATCCCAGCCGGTCACCCAGACGGTTGCGCCCGCCGGTCCCCGCACCATCACCTCGCTCAGCCCCAACACCGCTGCTGCCGGCAGCCCGCCTTTCACCCTCACAGTCAACGGTACCGGATTCAGCCCCGGCGCCACAGTTCAGTGGAACCCTACGGCTCTGGTCACAACCTTTGTCAGTTCGACTCAGGTCACCGCGGCGGTTCCGGCGACCCTCCTGGCCAGTACGGGCACGGCCATCGTCACGGTGGCAACTGCGGGAGGCGCCACGGCGGGGGCGCCCTTCACGGTAAACTTACCCGGCCAGTCGTGCTCTTTTACCGTCGCGGTGTTCAGCGCAAGCTTCGCCGCCAGTGGCGGCTCCGGCAGCATCGCCGTGACCGCTTCCCGCAACGACTGCACGTGGACGGCAGCGACCACGGTCCCGTGGATTTCCGGCTTTAACACGCTCACCGGTAGCGGCACGCTCGGCTACACCGTATCTCCCAACACTACCGCCACCGGCCGTACCGGAACGATCGCCATCGGCGCGCAGTCATTCATCGTGATCCAGGCCGGAACGAACTGCATCGAGTCCCTGCCGTTCGCGAGCCAGGTATTCATAGCCGCCGGCGGCGGCGGTACCGCGTCTGTACAGGCGCCTCCCGGTTGCCCCTGGACCGCCGGGAGCGGCGCCTCCTGGGTCATCATCACGCCTCCCGCCGGCGGATCGGGCAATGGAACCGTTGCCTACACCGTGACGGCGAATCCGTCGTCCACTCCGCGCGCTACTACGCTCGTCATCGCCAACCAGCCCTACACGGTCACTCAAGTCGGTAGCGGCCCTACTGTCAGTTGCACCGGCAGCGTTCCGTCCGCACCGCAGGTGGCCCTCGAGGGCCGCACCGAAATGCTGGGCGACTACCTGCTGCAGTGCAGGGGCTTGACGGGCCCCGTGGTCACTGACATCGTACTGACCCTGAACACCAGTGTAACCAACCAACTCACCAACAACGTCCCGGACGCTGTGTTAACGGTGAACGGCGTTCCCACCGCGCAGAGCGCGCGCGTGATGGGTTACAACATTGTCCGGTGGCCGGGAATTACCATCCAGCCGGCCGCCGATGGCACGGCCCTTGTGCGGATTTCGAAGGTGCGCGCGGATGCCAGCCTGTACGCCCTCCCGGGAAATCTCCAGCCCACGTCGATCACGGGTCAGATCGGTCTCGACTCGCTGTCGCCAGTGCCCGTTGTCAACGCCGTCCAGACCATGGCTATGGCCGCGCCCTCGCTCATCTTCACCAGAATCCAGGCTGCTCCGCCCACGGGCGGCGCACAGGCTCTCCTGCCCGCGGTATTCCAGGAAGCCGCGGCCACGTCGTTCCAGGCGTCCGTGACCCGCCTCCGTGTCGTCTTGAGTAATGTGCCCGCCACCGTTCAGGTGTATGCGCCGATATTTCCTGCCGAAGGGGCAAACCGCGCGCAGTTGTATAACGCCGACAGCAGCGGTTTCGGCGGCACGCCGCTGCCGGGAATCCCCTTCGCGGGTGGACAATACCAGCAACTGATCCTCAGCGGAGGCTCCGCTACCGCAACCTGGCTCGTGCTGACTGCCGATGCCACGCAAATCGAGACCTGGACGTTTTCGCTGCTGTTTGTCAACGCCCTTACTGGAGACCTCAACCAGATCCAGGTGACCGGGACCCTGGCGCCTGTGAGTTTGGTGATCAAGGCCGACGCCACGGCCCCAGTCCCGCGCTATCAGGACCCTTCGAATCCGCCGTCGCCGGTAGATGTCAGGGTCACCCACTCAAAGACGGCCGTCGTACCGGGCGCGGACCCCAGCGCCGGATCGAATTACAGCAACACCGTTGCGGCGACTAATAACTCATCCACCCCGCTGACTAACGCCACCATAGGCGGCAATATTTCCTCGGGTCAGAACCCCCTTAGTTGTACGACCACCTGTATGAGCTGCAGCCTGTCGGGCAATCAATACCAGGCCGCTTGCGGAACTTTGAATCCAGGGGCCACCGCATCCGTGACCATCATGACACAGGTGCCACCGTCGACGCCGCCCGGGACCCCGCTGGACGACTCGGCGGATGTGAGCGGCGACCAGCCGAGCCAGGATCCATTCTCGACCAATTCGGACGCCGGCTACATAGCGCTGAGTGGATCACCCGTGGTGGTGGCGGAGACGCCCGCGGCCGGAGCGGCCGGCGCCCAGACTTTCACCTTTCAATTCTCGCATCCCTCCGGCTATCAGTTCCTGAACGTCGTAAATGTGCTGATCAACAACTTCCTCGATGGACGTAATGCCTGCTATTTGGCTTACTCCGTGCCGCTCGCCACCCTCTATCTGGTAAATGACGGGGGCCATTCGGAAGGGCTGTACGCCGGCTCCGTGCCGCTCGGAAGCACGAGCACCATTCAGAACAGCCAGTGCGCGGTCAACCTGGTCTCTGCCGCAGGCAACGGGACGACACTGACACTGGTCCTGAACATCGCCTTCACCCCTGCATTTGGCGGCAACCGGATCCTGTATACGGCGGCCGGCGACCTCGCCCAGGCAAACACCAATTGGCAGGCCCTGGCGGTCTGGCAGGCGTTGCCCTTCACGCCGCCCGGTTCGATCGCCGTGACGGGATTGGCACCGGCGCGTGGAGCGGCAGCGTCCGGCGCGAACCAACAGTTAATGCTCACTTTAACTGATAGTAAAGGTTTCGGCGACTTTGGCATCGTGGACGTGCTGATCAACAATTTCATCGATGGCCGCCAGGCCTGTTACCTGGCTTACGCAGCATCGGGTAATATACTGTACCTGGTAGACGACGCGGGCGATGCCGGCGGACCGTTCGCGGGGTCGATGGCGCTGAACGGGGGTTCGGGCAGCATGCAGAACAGTCAATGCATGGTCAGTGGAACCGGCTCGGCCATCATGCCCGGCCCGGGCACACTCAGTCTCACCCTGAACATCACGTTTAAGGCATCCTTCGCCGGCAATCGAGTGATCTATGCCGCCGGCCGCGACACCGCCGGAGGCAACAATACAGACTGGCAGGCAGTCGGCACCTGGACCGTGCAATAACGACATGGTGTATACTGCACCAAGACCGGTCTAGAAGACGACTCTTGAAGTGCGGTGAGAAGCGATCACTCCGACACGATGGGTTCGGCGATGTCGTCAGTGCGCGGGGCCAGTTCCTTGTGCTGCATCAGGAAACGGACGCAGGCGTTCCAGCGGAGCACCGCGTCGTCGTTTCCGGCGGGCCGGAGAAGCTCGGCTTCCGCGAAGAGATCCAGGGCCTTGACGATCCATTCGTAGACGTAGTGATGCGAGCCCTGGCTGCCTCCATGGTGGCGCGCCTTGGCGCGGCGCTCCCAGGCAATCCCCGCGTAATAGGCGCGGTCATAGGGCGAACGAAGGAGGTCGACCAGGGTGACGGCGTTCTTGAAGGCGTGGGCATCGTGGGGGATCTCGTCGGTCAACGCGAGGATGAGACTGATCAGAGCCGGCTGGTGATCGGGTTCGATCGCCAGAATGTCGCGGCAGATACTCTCGGCTTCGCCCGGCTCGTTGAGCAACCGATAGCGCTCCGCCTTGGCCAAGGCGCCGGAAATGCTATCGTGTGAGATCGGTTTCAGCGCTAACATGGTTTCTCCTCTCCTTACCTAAAGAATGTTCAGTAACTTCTTCAAAGGGTCAAAGAACTCGTCGACTACCCTCTCTTTGAGCGGGATGATGGCGTTCTCGGTGATGGTGATGAACTCGGGACAGACCTGGCGGCAGCAGGTGGTGATGTTGCAGTAGCCGATGCTGTGTTTGTCTTTCAGATCCTTCACGCGGTCTTCGGTATCCAGGGGGTGCATCTCGAGCGCGGCGGCGTACACGAAGAAACGCGGGCCGATGAACTCATCGTGCTTGTGGTGCTCGCGCAGGACGTGGCAGACGTCCTGGCAGAGGAAGCACTCGATGCATTTGCGAAACTCCTGCACGCGGTCGACGTCGGCCTGGTGCATGCGCCAGGTGCCGTCGGGGGCGTCCGGGGAGCGCGGCCGGAACTTCTTGATGGTCTTCTTGACGCGGAAGTTCCAGGAGACGTCGGTGACCAGGTCGCGGATGGATGGAAAGGCGTGCATGGGCTCGAGGATTACGGGCATGTCGAGGTTCAGCGAGCTGAGGCGGGTCATGCACATGAGGCGGGGCGTGCCGTTGATTTCGGCGGAGCAGGAGCCGCACTTGCCGGCTTTGCAGTTCCAGC
Source organism: Candidatus Sulfopaludibacter sp. SbA4 (assembly GCA_900290305.1). Taxonomy (GTDB): domain Bacteria; phylum Acidobacteriota; class Terriglobia; order Bryobacterales; family Bryobacteraceae; genus OMOG01. Next base: position 221 of record OMOG01000016.1, on the reverse strand, counting down.
GGACGGCGAGGTCGGGCGCCTGTTG
>OMOG01000016.1:0-186 GCA_900290305.1 Candidatus Sulfopaludibacter sp. SbA4 | reverse complement strand
GGAGCAGGAGCCGCACTTGCCGGCTTTGCAGTTCCAGCGGACGGCGAGGTCGGGCGCCTGTTGGGCCTGGATGCGATGGACTGCGTCGAGGACGACCATGCCTTCGTCCACGGGGGTGACGAAATCCTGGAATTTTCCGCCGGCAGGGTCGCCGCGCCAGATGCGGAAAATGGCTTGGTTGGGGGG
>OMOG01000251.1 GCA_900290305.1 Candidatus Sulfopaludibacter sp. SbA4 | reverse complement strand
AGCGGCGCCGCGTACAGCAGAATATCGAAACCATACGGCGGTCCCCACAGGCTGGGCGCATGCCATTCGATCAGGTTCGCCTGCATCGGGCTCCGCCGGTAAGCGAAGACCGTGGACAGCACTCCTAATCCGTTGGGATTGATCCCCGAGGCGGCTATCGCACAGACCGTCACCAGCCAAAGCCGCCGGCCGCCCGGGGGCCAAGTCGCGCCGGGCCGTAAGGGCAGAGTCTCAGCGGCGTAGGCCAGCAGCACTACCCATCCCAGAAAGAACCCGCCGTGGCAGTTCGCCCACAGCAACGCCAGCGGAGGCAGCGCCCACCAGCCGCGCCGCAGTTCCAGCAGGCTTACGAACACGGCCACGCCAAGGAAGCTGACAACCCCGGGACGGTCCGCCGCGAATGCCACGGCCACCGACGCCGTGGCGCACGCCGCGGCCATTCCCGCATAGAAGTTGGCCGACAACCGGGCGGCGAGAAAACCCGCCAGCCCGCACAGGCCGGCGAGCAAAACAGCGCGGGCCAAGACGATGCCGGGGAAGCCGGCCACCGCATACACCGCGTACATCAAAACCTGGCTCAACCACTCGTGGGTCAGGTTGAAATGCCGCACCTGCTCTTCTCCCGGGTATGCGGCCGCGGCCGCTGTCGTATAGGCGAAGGGGTCCGGAACCGGAAGAGAGTGGCGCTCCACGATGTATTGTCCGGTCTTCAGGTGCCACCAGAAATCCGTGTCTGCGATTTCCGTCGAGAACAGGCCCACCAGGCACAGCGCCGTGAGGAGCAGCGTCGCGGCCTTCAGGCAGCGGGCCAGCGGCGCCCAAGGCGTTGCGGGCGGCGGGACGGGCAGCAGCTCGCGGTTCTTCCGCCGCCGACCGGTATGGCCGTCGCTCATGCCTCAGTCTCCCACGGGAGGGCCATGCAGTGTCCGGTGCAGTGACGTAGCGCGGGCACTCGTGCCTGCCGGGGTACCCTCTGGGTCGGGCACTCATGCCGACGCCTGCCTCCGATAGTGTGTCACAACCGGGAAGAGGTGTCGAGTCTAGTCTCGACACGGCAGGCACGAGTGCCCGCGCCACATCTGCCGGCCGAGTGTGAGAAATCCGGGCCAGGCGCGCGCGGCTTCGAACAGGATCCGCGTCTAATGCAACCGCTCCCTCACGAGGGCCCGGAGGGCGACCCCCATGAGGGAGCGGTGGTTGCGTAAACAAAAACGCCGCCGCGTTCTAAGACCAGACTAGAAGTAGAACCGCAGCGAAAGCTGAAGGGCACGTACCAGGCCCGTTTTGCCGGTGATTTCGCCAAACTGGCTCGAAGTCGGGTTCAAATTCGGACCGCCCAGGTTCGGGTGATTCGGGCAGTCGTAACATTCGGCGCGGAACTGGAATCCGGCCCGCTCGTTCACCTTAAACGTCTTGAACAGCGAGATGTTCCAATCCTGGAGGCCAGGCTGGTAGATGGAGTCCCGAACGCCCGGTTGCAGGTTGAAAGTGCCGGTCGGCGGCGCCGTGGCGTTCACCGTAAAATACTTCACCGAGCTGGCGTTTCCGCTTGGTCCGGCATATGCGCCCGTGTTGATGCTGACGGGACCGTTCAAGACCCAGAACTGGCCCTCGGAGCCGCAACCGAAGCTGCCGTACTCTCCGGCGCCCGCAAAATCGTTGTTGGTACCGATTCCGCAGGGCGTGCCCGTTTGGAACTGCGCGGTTCCCGCGATCGACCATCCGCCAATCCACTTGTTGTTCTTCATGAACGGGAGTGCGTAGATGTAGTTGATGATCACGATGTGGTGCACATCAAACTCGGAGGGACCCCACAGGTTGCTGGTGTTGTAGGTGTCGGGCGCGATATCGCGGTAGTTCGATCCGTTGTCCATGCTCTTGGAAAGCGTATAGCTGACGCCGAAGCTCGAACCGTTGGTGAATCGCCGTTCCCAAGAGAGCTGGAGCCCCTTGTAAGTCGAGTTCACCACGCTCTCTTCTTCCTGAATTGCCGCGAATCCTTTGTAGGGCCGGAGAGCATTCACATTGACGCCGGGATTGGCCAGCAGAGCCCCGACCGTGGGCTCATTGATGTCGTAGACTTGCCATCCATGCGTGCCGCGATGCCCTACATAGGCGACGGTCAGGACGCTATGTATGGGAAGCTGCCGCTGCACGGTAACGTTCCAGTTCCACGCCTGCGGCTGCTTCAGGTTCGGGTTCAGGGTCGTAATGGTCAGGGGAGCCGCTGTCCCGGTGGTCACCGATGCGGGAGGGTTATCGACGGATACATTGTTCACTGTGACGAATGGCTGGAAGGGAGAGTTGCCGCCGGGAAAGATGTTGTCGAGGAGCGGCATGCGGGTTACGAACTCTCCGATTCCGGCGCGCAGCACGGTCTTGGGTGTGAGCTGATAGGCGATACCCACCCGCGGCTGGAAATAGTTGGTATTGGCGATGTAGTTCTTGTTCAGGTTGGGAGCGAACAAGCCGGTGCACGGAGCGCCGTCGCACTGGTTGGCGGTAGCCGGGGTGGCGGCCAGAACGCGTCCGACGGCCGAACTCGGGAAGGAGCTGATCCCTGGAATCACCACGCCGTCATAGGGGTTGCCGGTGCCCAGGATGACGTTGCCGGTGGTCGAGTTGACCTGCGGAGCGGTGGCGGGATTGTACAGGGCGCCACTGAAATAGTCGTTGTTGCCCCAAAGCGCGTGAAATCCCGTGGCCAGGGTCCAACGCAAGCCGTATTCGACGTGCAGCTTATCGGAGACCTTCCAGGAGTCTTGCGCGAATGCCTCGTGCATAATGCCGCGAAAGATGGTGAGCGAGCGCGGACCGATTTCGGTATAACTGTCCGCCAGGCCCAGCGCCATGTTGGCCAGTCCGATGCTGGAGGTCGCCCCCAGACCGGTGCGCCCATCGGTAAAGGTGAAGGTGCCGTTTTGATTGCTGGCGCCTCCGGGGACCGTGCTCACATTGATCTGGTCGCCATCGTTCTCACCGGAATACTCCATGTAATACCCGAACTTCAGGGTGTGATTTCCGAAGACCTTGGTCAGCGTGTCGCCGGCCGTCCAAATCGTGCCGGAGGAATGCGACGGATAGGGTCCCCCCGCCAGGCTGGAAAAATTCGGTATGGCGACGGTCGGGATCTTGTTGGGGTAGTCCTTGCCATTCGGTATGAGGTACGGGTAGTTGATCCCGAAAGTCTGGCGATTGAAGCCGCCCAGCGCGCTGTTGACCGGGATATAGACATCGTCGATGCTGAGCGTGATGCGCGCCTCATTGACCATGGTCGGGCTGATGGTGGAAATCAGCGACACGACATTGGTCTGATTGGGCCGGTTGAAATACTTTCCCGTGAGACCGGATCCCTGATCGAACGGCTGATACTCGAAATAGGCCGCATCTGTGCGCCGGGCCACGATCTTGTTCTTCGGATTCAAGATGATGTCGAAATCGTAGGTGCCCTTGTGTTGATTGATGGGGTGCGAAGCTTGGGCAATCCAGTTGGTCGTCCCGATCTGAAAGCCGGGCACGGGCGCCGGGTAAGCGTTCATGATGGCCATGCCGTTATGGCTCTGGCGGCTGGCGGGAATGATGTTACCCGAAAAGGGAACGCAGGTCGAGGCGCCCGAAACGGGGCAGGTGGCGGGATCGTAGATCACATGGCTGCCTGAGTAAAACGGATTCGGGCTGAGCAGTTGGCTGAAATCGCCCTGCCGCATCTGCGGGGTGGGTACGGCTAGAGTGTTATAGTCGAGCAGGCGGTAGCGAATCCAGTCCTCCCCCACGAAAAAGAAGAACTTCTGGCGGAATTTGTCGCTCATTCCGGGGACCCATATGGGTCCGCCGATGGTCCCGCCGGGATTGTTGTACACCAGGGGCTGCGTGAAATTGGTCAGGGTGCTCTGGTTGCGCGTCCAGGTGTTGGCGTTCATGGCCGAGTTGCGCAGATACTCGTACAGGCTGCCATGAAAATCGGTGGTGCCGGCCTTGCTCACCATGCGGATCTGGCCGCCCGCGGCGCGCCCGTATTCCGGCGCGTAGTCCGCGGTGAGCACTTGAATTTCATCGAGCGAGTCGACGTTGCCGACTGCGATGGTGGCGCCATTGGCGCGCGTGCGCACGTTGGGCGCGCCGTCCATGGTCACCAGAGTGTCCGGAGTGCGGGCGCCGTTTATATTGAAGGGGACACCGGCGCCGACCGCGAAGTTGAAGTCGCCCATGGTCGCGCCGCCCCGCACGCCGGGGAGAAGTTGCGCCATGTAGAGCGGATTGCGGCCGTTCAACTCCTGCATGCTGACCTGGGCGCCGGTTACCTCGTCCTGGACGGCCGACGAATCGGTCTGTAGAACTGCGGCTGTGGCACTCACCTCGACGGTTTCGGTCGCCGCACCGACCGTTAGCGTGGCATCCAGCGAAAGCGCCGAACTGGGTGCGAGCCGGTTGTGCGTACTGTCGAATTTCTTGAACCCGGCGGCCTCCACCGTGACGACATAGAGACTGGGCGGCAGGTTCGTCACCGTGTAGTAACCGGAATCGTTGGTGGTTGCCGGGTGTTCCTCGCCGGTCGCCTCATTCTTGACGACGACTTTGGCGTGGGGAATCACAGCGCCGGAAGGATCTCGAACGAACCCGCCCACCGAACCCGCGTCGGTCTGGGCCATGAGAATTGCCGAAAACACTGCACAAACAGACACTGCGCGTAAGACGCGAACAAGGCGCATACACTTCTCCTTTTCAACTCCAGCGCTTTTATCAGCGCTCAGTTTTCGTTACCAGCATCGATTACGGCGGCGAACGATGGGCGCAGGCAAACTGCAAGCGGTACGTCGTGATCTTCACCGCTTACATTTTTCGCTCCAAGGGCCAAGGCCTTTTGCCTCTCACCAGAACGGGCCGTATCGCGAAACTACAAACGTGTACCTTAAACGAATGCTCTAAATATGTACTCTAGATGAGGAATATCACTTTGCAGCCTGAGTTGCAAGGAGAAATGGAGAAACATTTCTCAAATGCCGAAAAAGGCTCCCGCCCCCTGGGGGTGCGTTACATCTACGCGTAGTTTCCGTTACAAATCGCGCGTGCTCAAGGCGTTAACGCCTTCAGGCGTTCTCCCAGCCGGATCGGGTCAGGTTGAAGCCGGCCCCACCCAAGCCCCCGTGTGTTATCGTCATCTCGTGACCATCACCAGACGCACCGTTCTTTCCGCCATCTCCGCGGCCGCTGCGGCTCAGGCGCAGCGCCCCCGCGTCCCCAACTGGAAGCCGAAACTCGGGGTCCTCATGCAGTACTCCGATTCCAACCTGGAGTGGGTCAAGGCCGAGGGCTTCACCAGCATGCAGCTCCGGCTCGACCCGGACCGCCTGGATGACACCGCCATCGCGGCCATCAAAGACAAGATCCAGCGCGCCGGGATCTACGTGTCCTCCCTGGCCGTGGACGGGAATCACATCGATCCCGATCCGGCCAGGCGCGCGCAGCAGAACACCAAAACGGTGAAGAGCATCGAATTGTGCGGCAAACTGGGGATCCCCAACATCGGCGGGCAGTCCGGGACCATCAAAGGCCAGCCGCTGCAGCAGCAGGTGGACGAGATTGTCCGCGTGTACAACGAGAAATACTTCGCCGCCTGCGAGAAAAACCACGTCCGCATCCTGTGGGAGCCGTATGCCGGAGGCCCCAACATCGCCACCGGACCGCTGGGCTTTGCGGCGCTCTTCAAGGCCTTCAACGACAGCCCGCACGTGGGGTTGCAGTTCGACCCGTCGCACCTGGTGTGGCAGTTCATGGACCCGGTCGCCGCCGCCCGCGAATTCGTCGACAAGATCTACGACGTGCACCTCAAGGACACCGAGATTCTCTGGCACGTGCTGCGCCGCAGCGGTATCCAGCCGATCGACAACGTCCGTTGGTGGCGTTTTCGGATTCCCGGGTACGGCTCGGTGGATTGGAAGGGATTCTTCTCGGTGCTCTCGGAAGCCGGTTACACTGGCGCCATGAACATCGAGAACGAAGACGAGTTCTACTATCCGTCATACGGCCAGGGGAATTTCACCGAGCAGTACAAGCGCGGCTTCCACCTGGCGCATGAATTCCTGAAGACCCTGGTGCCCCCGGTCACGGCATAGCTACCGCGGGTTCCTCCAAAGTGGGGCGGACGCCCTCGTCCGCGCGCGACCCCCTGGTCGCGCTCTTCCGCCTCACGCCGCCATCACCCGGTCCGCAATCACACCCAAGTCGTCCCTCTGACCCATGCAGGCGATCATCGCCGTGATCAGTTTCTCCGCCTGTTGCGAAAGGTGCACGCGCACCTNNGTGGCCGCCCCGGAAGCCTGCTCCAACACGCGCTGGATGTGATCGTGGATGGCCAGCTCCGTCCCTTTCGCCTCCGGGCCCTCCAGAAACCGCAGGAAGGACGCGAACTCAAACGCCAGCTCCGGCCTGACGCGGGTGCGCCGCGCGGCGGGAACTACCAGGACGATCTGCAGCGGGCCGCCCGGCGATCCGTCCAGATCGATGGTCCCCAGGCCCGCGTCCACCAGGTCGTGAAACGAAGCGCGGAACGCCAACGGCGGTTCGCCCGCCACCTTGGAGCGCAATATACCGTGCCAGGACCCGGGTAGTTCCAGGAGCTTTCGGACCAGGTACCGGCAACTGCCGGGCCGGAATGCCAACTCGTCCGGCCCATACCAGGCGAAGGCATCCGCGTCCCAACCATGCAAGTCGATCCGGCGGGAAACAATTTCAGTCATATTGGTCTATTTACTGTAATACTGTACATCCTGTGGAAAATTATTTCAAGACCTTATTGTATTAAATCTTGCAAATAGTCCGGTCCGGATGCGCCCGCATGCCCCGGTGACGTACCATGACGAGTGATGGATGCGCTGCTGCTGAAGGAATACCTGAATCTCGAGATCGTGCCGATGCCGGTGCCGGAGATCGGCCCCGACGACGTGCTGGTCCGCGTCCGCGCGTGCGGCATCTGCGGCAGCGACGTGCACGGGTTCGACGGCAGCACCGGCCGCCGCATCCCGCCGCTGGTGATGGGCCACGAAGCCGCCGGCGAAGTCGCCGCGGCCGGAGCCCACGTGCGCGATCTCGCCATCGGCGACCGCGTCACCTTCGATTCCACCATCTACTGCGGCCACTGCTTCTTCTGCACCCGCGGAGACATCAACCTCTGCGACCACCGCCAGGTGCTGGGCGTCTCGCCCGGAGAGTACCGGAGGCACGGGGCCTTCGCCGAATATGTGGCCGTCCCGCGCCGCATCATGTATCGTCTTCCCGCCAACCTCACCTACGAACAGGCGGCTTTGATCGAAGCCGTCTCCGTGGCCGTGCATGCCGTCAATCTGACGCCGCTGCGCATGGGGTCGAGCGCCGTGGTGGTGGGCAGCGGCATGATCGGCCTGCTGGCCATTCAGGCGCTGCGGGCGGCCGGCTGCACGCAGGTCGTCGCCGTCGATCCCGAGGAATCCCGATTGGCTGTGGCGCGCCAGTTGGGAGCCACCCTGACCATCAACCCGAAGACCGGCGACGCGGCGGCCGCCGTTCGCGAGATCACGGACGGCCGCGGCGCCGATGCGGCCCTCGAGTGCGTGGGCTCGACCGACCCCATTCGCACCGCCATCGCCAGCGTGCGCAAAGGCGGCGCGGTGACGCTGGTAGGCAACATCGCCCCCGCCATCGACCTGCCGTTGCAAGCCGTGGTCACGCGCCAGATCCGCGTGCAAGGCTCGTGCGCTTCCTGCGGTGAGTACCCGGCGTCGATCGACCTGATGGCCAAAGGCGCGATCCGGGTGGATCCCTTGATCAGCGCGGTAGCGCCGCTCGTGGAAGGACCCGCCTGGTTCGGACGCCTATATCGCCACGAGCCCGGCCTGATGAAAGTGATCCTGAAGCCCTAGGCCTAGGCGAGCCCTAGGTGCGCGAAGACCACTCCCTTACGGTCGTGGCTCCGATCCGAGCCACGCGCTCAGTTCGGAGCCACGACCGTCAGGGAGTGGTCTTCCCAGCCCGCTACGCCTTCTTCTTGCGCCGCCACACGCCGCAGCCGATCAGCCCGATTCCCGCCCCGAGCATTCCGAAGGTCTCCGGCTCCGGCACGTTGCCTCCCGGGTTCCCCACAGTCACCGAGCCGACCAGGACATCGTTGCCGCAAGTCGCCGACTCGAACCCGATCCCGATCTGCCCGTCGGAAATCAGGTTCAGAAAGCTGGACGGTATGGATGCCTGTACGGTGACGGCGTACAGCGCATTGCTCACGCCATTGCCATAGTCGGCCACACTCACGCCGTTTCCCGCGCCCGCCAAAGTCTCTCCCGCGGGCATCCACACCGGCTGCGTCCGGCGATAGTAGTATCCCGAGTTGTTGATGAGATCGTCCGCGGTGACGAGCGAGTTGTAATTGGAGATTTGATAAAGATCGCCCGCCGTCATACCGCCGTGATTGGTGAGAGGCACGCCGTAGAGATATTCCGGATAAGCATTGTTCGGATCGTAGGCCGATGTTTGGGGATTCGCGGGATCGTAAAAGAACAGGTCGCCCACTTGCAGGTTGACACCGTCGTTGAACCCGGACAAGCTGCTGCCGCCGCCGTAATTGAAGTACAGCGTCACGCTGACAGACGATGCACTGACCG
>OMOG01000412.1 GCA_900290305.1 Candidatus Sulfopaludibacter sp. SbA4 | reverse complement strand
AGGCGGGTATGGCGAAACCGTTCGAGGTGGCCGTGTTGGCCTGCGCCTGCCACACCGAGCGGGGCTCGCCCATCACCGCGATGGTGGCGCGCAGAATGCCATCCGCGCCGCGGCTGATCTCGCGGCCCGGGCCCGCCACTTGCGGCATGGCGCCCCCCGGGTATGGGACCGCGGTGGCGGCAGTGGCGTTGGGAACGGCCGGGCAGAACTGCGGTGGTTGCTGCGCCGAAGCCTCCCGGAAAAGCCCGGTCAACGCGATTCCGGAGGCCGCCCCCAGTGTCCGATTGAAGAACTCCCGGCGCGTCTCGTTGTCCGACATATTGGCTCCTCTTGTAACTTCACGTACATTTAGCGGAAAAAGCTATGGAGTGGGATTGATTTGGAAGATACCCTGCATGTTGTGGTCGTATCGGTCCACGTAAGTCAATGTATAAGAGATCTGGTTCCCGTTGGAATCCACCCGGGCCGGAGCGCTCCATACCGAAGAAACATTGAAGGGTGGGCTGGTCGTAAGCTCGCGATCCACCAGCCCCACAAAGCTCCCGTCGGGGTTCAACAGCCCGGGCCAGTGGGGTTTGCTGTCGTTATTGGTCCAGCTCACCTGGTCGCCGGCATCCACCGCCTGCGTGGAAGGGTTGAAGACAGCGCTCTGTCCGGACGGATCGATATTGATCTTATAGGTTGCCACAAACCTCCTGATGCCTGTTCGAAGAGTGTATTCTGAATGGCTTTCTGTGTCAATAACATTTCGGTAACACGCGGAGGTATGTTACCTATTTACCGAATGAAAAAATGATGATAGACTGCCGCAATACCATGCCAGACCAGGCGCCGAAGTGGACGCGATACCTGCGCGTCAAAGAAATCCTGAACCAGGCTTCCGGAAATACGAACCCGAGTTACCAGGGGTACGGCAGATTCTGGGAACTACCGCTTCCCGAATTCCTGGAAGTAGTCATCTATGGCGTGCGCATGATTGCTCCGGTGCGAGGAACGCCTGCTCCTGCAGGGGCAGCGCCGGCCAAGCCTTCGGCCCTCCCCATGATGCCGGGCGGATCCTGCTGCCATGGCCCAGCGCCCGCGGCGCCCGCCGCTCCGCCGCCCAAGCCCGGCCGCGGCGCTGCTTCCGGCCTCATCATCGGGCTCCGCGGCCAGTGCCCCTTCGACGGCACGCAGTTCCCGCGCCTGCCCTGGGACGGCTCGCCCGTCTCCGATTCCGATATCCAATTCATCCAGGACTGGATTGATGCCGGCTGCCCGGCGGACGACGCTCCGCCGGCTTCGGCCGGCGAATCGTCCGTGATGGCGCGCGCCCGCGGCGACGAGGAGCATCCGCGCTCCGCCGCGCCAGTCAACCAGTATCACGACGATTCCGGCACTCCCAAAGCGCGCATGAACATCAACGCCCTCAGTCCGGAAGAGCTGAGCCGCTACCGCGCCGCCATCGCCAAGATGAAGTCTTACGACAGCTTCTACCAGGACGAGCGCAGCTTCGGCTACTGGGCGCGCGTCCACGCCAACCAGTGCCAGCACGGATGGGAGGAATTCCTGACCTGGCACCGCGTGTACCTCTACCATTTCGAGCAGCAGTTGCAGGACATCGACCCCACCGTCACCGTGCCCTATTGGGACTGGACCGACAATTATCAAGCTGACGTGCCGGCGTCGATCTTCGATACCACTCAGTCCGACCCTTCCGCCAAGACCGATAACGGCATCGTCCCCGCGGCCTTTCGCTGCTGGATCGACCAGGCGGGCTTGGACCGCCTGAAAGCCGGCGGCAAGGTACCCGCCGACGTCCTGGGTGCCCTCGACGGCGTGCTCAACCAGCAATTCAATTCCGGACTTCGCCTGTTCCTGGGAGCCAAAATCGATTACGGCAAGAACCCCGTCAGCGACCGCGCCATCCTCGACGAGTTGGGCGTCATCAATCCTCTGTGGCACCGCCTGCGATGGCCGGGCGGCGACCAGAACCTGATCTTCGAAGCCTATCCCACGCCCGAAGATGTGCAGCGCATTTTGCAACTCACGAACTTTTTCAGCTTTGGCAGCGGGCCCATGAACAACCATTTCTTCGGCGCGCTGGAGAACATCCACAACCTCATCCACAACTTCTCGGGCGGCGCCAACCCGAATTACCAGATGGGCCACAATCCGTGGGACCGCGACGGCGAGCCGCAATCCGGCGACATGGTTCAGGCGGGCGTTACGGCCTACGACCCCATCTTCTGGGGCCACCACAGCAACGTCGACCGCCTCTGGGCGGAATGGCAGTCGCTGCATCCGGGCGTCGAACCCGATGACCCGAGCGCCGTTCTGCCTCCCTGGTCGCTCAGCGTCGGGGATACGTTCAACATCGCCGACTTCGGCTATGAGTACCTCAAATCGGCGCACCTCTACCAGACCAACAACCAAGTGCCCATGGCGCGCTTCAAATCCGCGATGACGCCCGCCGCTCCGCAGGTGCTGGCGGACCACAGCTCCGCCGAAGTCCGCCTGCACAAGGTGAAATACCGCACGCGAGCCGGATTCCACATCCGCGTTTTTCTCAATTCGCCCGACGCCGGCGTCTCCACACCCACGCGCGGCAACCCCCGCTACGTGGGCATGCTGAACACCTTCACCGGCTTCTGCGTGGGCGGCCCGGGCCATTGCGATCCGCCTCCCGAGACGCGCCGCAAATTCGACCGGCGCCATCGCCCCCACAAGACGCCCGGCAACTACCGTCTGGACGCCACCGCTGCGGTGGCCGCCCTCATGCAGCAGGGCGAGACGGCCTTCCAGGTGAACCTGGTGGCGCTCAACACGGACGGAAGCCCCGCAACCGACGCTTTGTTGCTGGACGCCGTTTCTCTGGTCTTCAAGGAGTAGGGGATTGGCGAGAAAGAACACGACGCGGAGACGCGGAGGCACAAGGGACTGCGGAGATTCTATGAAAACCACGTACAAAATCCATCCGGCCATCGGCATCGCCCGCCTCGGCAACAGCGAGGAGTTTTATCTCGCCCCGGAGACCACCGGCGGTCTGCCCATCCAGTGCAACCCCGATGGCACGGTCACGGGTGAAGAACAGCCGGTCACCAAATTCAAAGACGACGCCCTGCGCATCAAGCGCCAGGCGGCGCGCTTCCGCGTCTACGTCTACGACGACCAGAGCCCCGGCGGCCGCGAATTGCAGATCAACGACACGGTCCAGGTGCTGAACCAAAACTCCGGCCAGATCTTCACCGGCACCCTCACCGATATCGCCTGGACCGTCTACCTGGCCAACAAGAAGGCCAGTTGGTACCAGTTTCAGGAGACCGCCGGCGAGCACGGCTACGCTCCCGGCCAGCCCCTGCGCAATCCCACGATCACCGACCCCGACTCCCGCCAGAAGCTGATCATCGATCCCGGACCGCAGACGGTTTCCGTCATGGGAACCGCCGGTCCCACCTCGGCGGAATTCGCCTTGGGGAAGAATCCCGGATTTCCGCAGTCCTTCCCGCCACCCTCGCTCGACCCGCATTCGGTCACCACGCTCGGGCAGGTGATGGCCCACCCGCAGGGCAATTACGGACGCTTGGTGGTCCTCGGCGGGTACGGCCATTCGGGCTCGGTCCACAACGGAATCGGCGAGCCGTACATCCACGCGTTCGCCAACAACGACGGCTGGTTCGACGATATCGCGGATGGACCGGTCACCGCCGCGCTCTCGGTGAATGTCACTCACGTGGATGGCCGGAAGGTGCCTGCCGACTCCACGATTGGCGTCCCACCGATCGCCGTGGATTCGCCCGCGTGGGTGATCACCGGCTATCCCCGCTACGCGCCGGAGATCGTCGACGTCGTCACCATGGACGATCTGGTGTACGACCTCTCGGTCCGCCAGTTCGCCTTCAACACCTACATGTACGGCATCCCGCCGTACCGCTGCCATGAGGCGCTGCCCTCCAATCTGCCGCTGTGGCGCAAGCAGGCGCAGTGGAATCCCGATTACTATCCGTACTTCTGGCGCGACATCTGGCCCATCATCACGCGCCCCTTCTACTACCAGTACGTGATGGATTTCGACCCCCTTACCGGCGGCGATCCGCACGAGACCGCTCGCGGCTCGGGCGGCAACATGGATCCCGAGCAGATCTCGATTCCTCCCTACCACGGCGAGAACCCGCAGGAGCGGCTGACCCGGACCCAGCGCCGCAAGTTCGTCTACCAGATGCTGCGCAAGCCGGGCGGCGAAAACCGGCTCGGCCCCACCGCCCACAACCTGGAGCCGCAATCGCACCCCTACGGCATGCCGTATCTCTGCGGCGATAACCCGCTCAGCAACACCGCCGCCTCCAAGTTCCTGCGCCTCACCGAGACCATGCTCTTCATCCTGAGGCAATGGGCCGAGGGCAAATTCATCAACGAGAAGCGCGAGGACATTCCTCCCGAGGTGCCCCAGCCTGGTTTGGCGCTCGATCGCGGGGCTCTGGGCAGTGCTTTGGGCGGCGCGTTCTGCCCCGGCGGCGAGGCCTGTTGGATCATGCGCAATCCGGCTATCTATGCCGAGGCCTACCGCATCAACCAGGCCGCGTACACGCCCGGCGGGCTGAGCCAGCCGAAGGTGGTGGCCGACCGCTCCGCAGGCAACGTCGTGCCATCCGAACTGGCCGCCGGAATGGAACCCGGCGATATCACCAAGTACGACGCCCTTCCATGGCAGGCCGATTTCAACGAATGCTCCACCCAGCCCATCGATATCACTTACGAGGACTGGAGCGTCATTTACCCCGACAGCACGGGAGATCCCGTCGTGCCGGTGGTGCAGAACACGTACTGGTGGCCGGCTCACCGGCCCATGGAAGTCAACCAGTTTCTCGGCCCGCCCGGACAGCACAACTACGGATTCGGCCCCTGGTCGCCGACGCCCCAAAATCACGGCGGCGACCTGCAGATGGTGACGGAGTGGGCGCAACTCGGCTTCGTGTTGCGCAACCCCGCCGCGGCGGAGCCCGGAAGCTCGGATCCTCTGTTCGTCAACGTGCCCAGCGGGAATTCGGGCGATCTGCCCAAGAGCGCCACTTAGGCCGCAGCCGCCGTGCGCTACGACGTCGCAATCCTGGGTGGCGGGCCGGCCGGAGCTGCCGCCGGGCTGTCTTTCAAACGCCTCCGGCCGGCGCTGCGCATCGCCATCATCGAAGCCTCCCGCGATAACCTCTGGCGCGCAGGCGAGACGCTGCCGCCGGGGAGCCGCGAGATTCTCCAGAGCTTGGGCTGCTGGGAGGCGTTCTGCGGCGAGGGTTTTCTCGAGTCCTTCGGGACGCGGGCGGTGTGGGGCGGTCTTCAGCCGTACGAAAACGAATTTCTGTTCTCGGCGCGGGGACATGGCTGGCGTCTCGATCGCCGCCGCTTCGACGCCATGCTGGCGAGGTGTGCACAAGCCGCGGGAGTCGACTTATTTGCCGGCACGCGCCTGGTTGCCTCGCGGAGAACTGACGCCGGCTGGCATCTTCGCCTGGACGGCGGCCCTGGCGAAGAGCTGGACACTGCCTTCGTGGTGGACGCGACCGGACGGGCGGCCTCTTTTGCGGTGGAGCAGGGCGCGCGGCGCCTCGCGGGCGACGGACTGATGGCCGCCTGGGCGGTCTTCCCGCGTCCGCGAACCGCGGACCTCTGTACGATGGTCGAAGCCCGGCCGGAGGGTTGGTGGTACTCGTCCGAGATTCCGGGCGGGCAGGTAGTGGTGGCCTGGATGAGCGATGCCGACCTGATCCGCAGCCATGGCCTCCACCGTCTCGGGCGCTGGTTCGCGCACCTGGGGCAAAGCAGCCTGACGGCCGCGCGCGTGGTCTCCGCGGATCCTCCCGGCACCCTGCGCGTGTGCGCGACGCAATCGCAGAAACTCAGCCAGGCCACAGGCGCGGGATGGATTGCCGCCGGAGACGCCGCCTCGACCTTCGACCCGCTCTCTTCGCAGGGCATTCTCAAGGCGCTTCGATCGGGCAAGCTGGCGTCATTTGCCGCCCTGGATTGCCTGGATGGCCGAACTCAATCGCTGGATCGCTACCAACGCCTGGTGGATGGCGAATACCAGAGTTACTGCGAGACCAAGGCGTCGTTCTATCGCCAGGAGCAGCGCTGGCCGCAGTCACCTTTTTGGAGACGGCGCCAGGAGCCTTAGGTGGGGCAGGCGCTTCCGCCGGCGCTTCCGCCTGCCAACCGCTGGAGATCATAGCTCGCGGTGGCTCCCGAGTGCCCGCTGCCGCCCGCCTAGCTCTGGTCCCCGCGTGGCTCGCTGCGCCCGGTGCGGCGGCGATCGCCGCGCGATGGTGCCGAAACCGCAGGGAAATCTGCGGTCGAAGAGAGGTTAAGTCCTTTGGATTCGATCTCAGTTCTAGAAAACCGCAGGGAAATCTGCGGTTTTGCCGCTGCCCTACACAAACCCGAGATTGGTAGTCGGAGTGTAATTCGCCAGGTCCGGGAACACCGTATTCAAATCCGTCATCCCCAACCCGAACCAGGCCGCCAGCGTGGCCCCAAACTGATCCAGCGCCGTGGTCGGGATCCACACGCCGCGATTGTCGGCGTCGTTGGGACTCCCCAGCGCAAATTCGGGGAACGAGCCGTACACGTCGCCGCCCTTCACCGCGCTCCCCATCACCAGGTGATGGCTGCCCCACGCGTGGTCCGAGCCTCCGCCCGAGCTGGGCTGGAACGTGCGGCCGAAATCCGACTCCGTGAAGGTGGTCACCTGCTGGTCTACCCCCAGCTCCACGGTGGCGTTGTAGAAGGCCAGAAGCGACGCGCTCAGGTCGGTGAACAGCGCGCCTTGGTCGGCGATCTGGTTGGTGTGCGTGTCGAAGCCGCCCAGCGAGACGAAAAACACCTGGCGGTTCATGTTGAGCGCCGCGCGCACCTTGATGATGGAGGCCACCTGCTGCAATTCCTGCCCCAGCGTGGAGTTGGGAAAGACCGTCGTCAACGTGTTGTTACCGGAGAGCACCGACTTCAGCACGTTGGCCACATTCAGACCCTCGGTGGTGACCGCGTTGGCCGACTGTACCAGAGTCAATCCGCTGTTGAAGGTGAGGAGTTGCTGAAACGAGGCGTCCCGCGCGTTGGCCGCGGTCGATCCGGTGCTTCCCGCGAGCCCCGGATTGGAACCCGGGATGAGGGCCGTAGGCACGGTGGTCACGCCGTTCAGGAACGAGCTGTTGCCCGCCACCGAGAGCCCCGTGGGGAAGGTGGCCGGCAGGTTCATGAAGGAGATGGCGTCGGCCACGCGGCCTCCCCATCCCGACCGCGCGCCCGAGGCTGGAATGCCGGTCTGCCATTCGGTCTGCTGGTCGGCGTGCGAGAAGAGGTTGAAGGGAACGGGAACGCTGCCCTGCTGATACTGGTCGCGCGAAAGGAACTTCACCAGCGTCCCCACGTTGGCCACGATGGCGAGCTTCTTCGAGGTGAAGAGCTGCTGCAGCCCCGGCAGGTTGGGATGGAATCCGTAGGTGGCGCCGCCGGTTACCGCCGCGGCCTGCAGCAGGGTATTCTGCGCCAGTGCCAGCGGCCCGCGGATGCCGGCATAGCTCGAGTATGAGCTCATGGGCACGATGAGGTTGTTGCCGTCGTTGCCGCCGAACAGGAAGATACACACCAGCGCCTTGTAGTTGGGGGTGGAGCTTTGCGCCAGCGCGTTGACCATCCCGAAACGGCCCAGGCTTCCGGCGAATCCCCAGGCCGCCGCCGAGCCGCACACCTGCCGCAAGAAATCTCTTCGTCGTGTCATGCGATTATTCCTCCACCTGGTAGAGCGAGGACGACGCCACCAGAAAGATGGCGTTCTGCGCGCGCACTTTCGGATCGGTGGTGGCGTTCAAAGCGGTCAGGATCGAGTTCCGCATGGTCGCTTGCGGATCGGCCTGCATACGGCCATGCAGGAGGGCGTTATCCAGGGCGTCGAGCAGGGCGCCGGGTTGCGCCGCCAGCGCGATGTAGGGGGTCAGGTCCAGGGTGACATTGTGGCCCAGCCCGGAGGTCACCGCCGACTCGATGAAGTTAGCCCGCATGATCGACGTGGCCGGATTCATCAACTGAAATTCGGGCCCCGCGAGCGTGCCGCCGGCCGTGCGGTAGAAAGGCGAGTAGTAGTTGAAGACGCTGGCGGAATTGAACAGCAGTTGCCCCATGTTGTTCCCCTGCGAGGTCAGTGGATTGCTGCCGGCCGCGCTGCTCGCGCCGAGTGACTTCAGGAAGTGGGTCATGAAAATCACCGGCTCGCGCAAATGGCCTTCGGACGCCGCCGGCGGGCTGGTGTCGGCCTGCCGCGCCTCGGTGTGCATGAGCACGGCTTTCACCACGGCCTGCAGGTTGCCGCGATCGCCGGGGTTGTTGAATACCGCCGCCACGTCGTTGATGTAGGCCGGGCTGGGATTGCTTTTGACCAGGTGCTGGATCAGGCGCAGCGCCACGAAGGGACCGACGTTCCGATGATTGAAAATCAGATTCAAAGCCGAATCCAGATCCTGCTCCGCGGTCCCGTTGAAGGTGGATCCGAACAGGGTCTTGGAGTCCCCATCGTGATTGGTCTCGATGGCCACCATGGGCGCGAAGTAGTTCTCCGGGTTGTGGTGCGCGGTGATAGTCCCGGGGATGGGCGGGTACGTCCAGCCGGTGAAAATGCGCGCCATCGTGGAGACCGTGGTCTGGTCGTAAGTGGCGGTGGGAGGGCTGGTGGTCGCGGTGCCATTCTGGTTGAGCATGACCAGCCCGAGGGTGAAGAGCTGCATCAGCTCGCGCGCGTAGTTTTCGTTGGGAGCCACCCCGGTCTTGGCATTGAACTTGTCGTTGTTCACCATGTCCAGGTAGTTGCCCATGGCGGGATTCAAGGAGATGTCGTGCATCAGGGTGAGGTAGCTTCCGAAGGCGTCGCTGCTGAGGATGCGCAGATACGGGATGACTGCGACATCCTTCGGCACCTTGACTCCCGAGACGACGAAGATCTGGCTGAGCGCGAAGGCCACGCGCTGGCGAAGCTGGTCGGGGCCGGTGAGGGCGTTCAGGAAGAACTGATTCTGGGTAGGGGAGTAGCCGGTGGTGGTGTCGGGCGGATCGGTGTAGTCGGACGGGGTGGCGGCGAGCTGCTCGGTGAACCACTGGTCGAAGCCCACCTGCTGGAGGTGCGCGATGGCGGCGGGGTCGGGGCCGAAGGTCGCCTGTTCGAGGAAGCGATAGGCCTGGTTGTAGGTCAGCTTGGGATTGGCCGGGCTGACGCCGACGAAGGCCGCGTTCGAAACGGCCGCGCCGGGGTTGGGATTCGACACCGTGACCGGCACCACTCCGCCGGCCACCGCCGACGCGGTGCCCGTGGCGGTGATCTGGGTGGCGGACGACGCGCCCACGGTGAGCGCTGTGGCGCCGAACATCACCTGGGCCCCGCTGGCGAACCCGCTGCCGTTGATGGTGATGGTGAAGTTCCCGTAGTTGACCGGGGACGGGGTCACTGCGGCGATGACTGGCAGCGGATTGAGCAGCGCGACCGTCACGTTCGCGCCGGCGGCCAAATCCTCTACGCTGGCCACGCTGACAATCGGAGCGTCCGTGGGAACGTTGGCGGGCGCCTGGTACAGGCCGGTGGAATCGATGGCGCCGTGGGTTCCATCGCCACCCGGTACTCCGTTCACGTACCACCGGACGCTCTTGTCGACGGCATTCCGCACGGACGCGGCAAACTGTTGGCTGCCTCCGGCGTGAAGGGTGGGGGTGGTGGACGGGCTCAGGGTCACGGATATGGGACCCAGGACCGTGATGTTGCGGGAGTTGGAAACTGGTCCGCCCGGATCGAGATTGACCACCGTCAGAGCCAGGGTGGAACCGGGGGCCGCGGACGTAGTCCCGGTGCATTTCAGTTGGGTGGAGGAGACGAAGCTGGTATTCAGAAACGTCCCGGCGAGCGCGACCTGGGATGACGGAACGAAACCAGTCCCGGTGACGACCAACTGGAACGGAAGGTTGATATTGATCTGGCTGGGGCTCACCGATTGAACGGCCAGCAGGGGATTCAACACCTTAATCGTGGCCGATCCGCTGGCCGAGTGGTCGGCGCCGCTGACCGCGGTGACGGTCACGATGTTGTCGGAGGGCACCGTGGGCGGAGCCGTGTAGACGCCCGAACTGTTGATGTGCCCGAAAACGCGGTTGCCGCCGGGAATGCCATTGACGGACCAGGTGACCGCATGGTTGGTGGCGCCGGAAACCTGGGCGGTGAATGGCTTCGTTCCGCCGGCCAGGATGGAGGAAGCGGCGGGCGAAACCGTCACGGTGACGGCGGCATGGACCAGTTGCAGGCTGAGGAGGGCGAAGATCAGAAGGCGCATCGGAAATCCCTTAAACGAAGTACCAGTACTCCGATATCAATAGTTTATATTTAACGATTTTAAATGTGCGCTTGTCAACAATTTTGGGGATGAGTTGGCAGGCGAAATCCGGCTGCCCCACCAGCGTGCTAGAATCCCACCATATGAAAGGCAATCCGAAGGTAATCGCCGCGCTCAACGAGGCGCTCAAGGAAGAGTTGACGGCCATCAACCAGTATTTTCTGCATGCCGAAATGTGCGAGAACTGGCACTACGGGCGGCTGGGCGGATACATCAAGAAGCAGTCCATCGACGAGATGAAACACGCCGAAATGCTGATCGAGCGAATTCTTTTTCTGGATGGCACTCCCAATTTGACCGAATTAATGCAATTGAATGTCGGAAAAAATGTGAAGGAGCAGATTGAGAGCGATCTCAAGCTGGAAATAGACGCAGTCGGGCTGTACAACCGCTTCGTTCAATTGGCGCGCGACGAAGGCGACAACGCCTCACGCGAGCTGTTCGAGCGGCTGCTCAAGGACGAAGAGCAGCACGTCGACTGGCTGGAGGCGCAGGTACACCAGATTCACGAGATAGGTTACGAACGGTATCTCTCGCAGCAGGTGGGGGAGGAGAAGTAACTGCCCGGGAAGACAGGCCGAAGAACACAGGCAGGAATGCCTGTGCTACCAAAAAAAAGCCCCACGCCAAGAAGGCGTGGAGCATTGAGGTTCTACAGCAATCTGTCTCGGAGGATGACAGACCGGTGTAAATATTAACATCCGGCCATCCTAAAATCAATCGAAAACCAGGGGAATTTTGCGCTAACGCAATTCTTCCATAACTTCATCAAGGACGGATTTGGCTGGCCGTACCTTGGATTGCGGCAGCGTGGCGACGGGAGCGTCGTCCAGGTTTAGTAGTTCTAGGAAAGTTGGCTTATTTGTGTTGACATACAACACGCCGGTTAGTACTTCGTGCTTCTTTTCCGCCTCTTCCAGCATCTTCAGGGCGGCAAAGCGGTCGGTGGGGTCGAAGTCGCGGTCCAGTTTTCGAATGCGCAGATGGGAGCCGTCGTGCATCTGGACGTCCATCACCCCGCCTTCCGGAATCTCCACCGAGATGTCTTCATACGAAGGCACGAAATCCAATTCCTGCAGCATGTATTCGTGCTCCTTCATATAGCTGTAGCTCTTGGTGGAGCCCTCGTGGTCGTTGAAGGTGACGCAGGGGGAGACCACGTCGATCACGGACAGGCCGTGGTGCGAGATGGCGGTCTTCAGGATCGCCTGGAGCTGCTTCTTGTCGCCGCTGAAGGAACGGGCGACGAAAGTCGCGCCCCACTTCAGCGCCAGGGCGCAGCAATCGAAGGGCGGCAGGTCGTTGTGCACACCGGTCTTGAGCGTGGAGCCGAGATCGGCGGTCGCCGAGAACTGGCCCTTGGTGAGGCCGTAGACGCCGTTGTCCTCGATGATGTAGATCATGGGCAGGTTGCGGCGCACCAGGTGCATGAACTGGCCGATCCCGATGGAGGCGGTGTCGCCATCGCCGGT
Organism: Candidatus Sulfopaludibacter sp. SbA4; assembly: GCA_900290305.1. Taxonomy (GTDB): domain Bacteria; phylum Acidobacteriota; class Terriglobia; order Bryobacterales; family Bryobacteraceae; genus OMOG01. The sequence goes on along the minus strand of OMOG01000412.1, from coordinate 9,676 downwards.
GACTCCGATCCCCTTGAGAGTGTGGTTGGCCAGCAGGGCGCCGGTGGCGATGGCGGGCATGCGGCCATGGACCCCGTTGAACCCGTGCGAGAGGCCCAGGAAGTAGGCGGGCGACTTGGAGGAGCAGCCGATTCCGGAGAACTTGGCGACGGTGTAGGGCTCGACGCCCAATTCGTAGAAGCACTCGACGATGCGCTCGGAAATGGAGTTGTGCCCGCATCCGGCGCACAACGTGGTCTTGCTTCCCTTGTAATTCAAAACCTCCAGCCCGATGCGGTTGACTTTTTTGGGCGGAGGAGGCGCGGCGGTGCTCATTTGCCCTCCTGGCGGATAATTTCGTCGGTAATGGTGCGCGCATCCAGCGGCAGCCCGCCGTAGTAGCGCACGCTGCGGAGTTTGGCGATCAGCTCGGGATCGTACTCCAGGCGCATCAGGCCGAGTAACTGGCCGTCGCGGTTCTGATCCACGACATACACGCGCTCGTGACTGCGGATGAAGTCAGTCAGTTGTTCGGTGAAGGGATAGGCCTTCAGGCGCAGGTAGCTGGCGTCGATATCGTACTCGTTCTTGAGCTGGTCGCAGCTCTCGCGGACCGCGTAGTCGGACGTTCCCACGGCGACGAAGCCGATCTTGGCGTTGTCGGCGATGCGGACGACGGGCGCGGGCACGTGCTGGCGCATGACTTCGAACTTGTGCGCCAGGCGGTCCATGTTATTGATGTAATCGTCCTCGCGCTCGGTGTATTGGGCCTTATCGTTGTGGCCGCTGCCGCGGGTGAAGTAAGAGGCAGAGGGGTGGTTGGTGCCGGGCAGGGTGCGGTAGCCGACGCCATCGCCATCGATATCTTTATAGCGGGCGAAGCCGCCGAGCTTTTCGAGATCCTCGGCGTTCAGCACCTTGCCGCGATGGATGGGCTTTTCGGGGTACTCGAAGGGGTCGGCCATCCAGTTGTTCATGCCCAGGTCGAGATCGGTCATGACGAAGACCGGGGTCTGGAACTTCTCGGCGAACTCGAAGGCCTCGATGGATATGGAGAAGCACTCTTCCGGGGAACAGGGGAAGAAGAGCGGGTGCTTGGTGTCGCCATGCGAGAGGAAGGCGGCGAATAGGATGTCGCTCTGCGCGGTGCGCGTAGGCAGTCCGGTGGAGGGGCCGACGCGTTCGACATCGAAGACCACGGTGGGAATTTCAGCGTAGTAGCCGAGGCCGATGAATTCCGACATGAGCGAGATGCCCGGCCCGGCGGTGGAGGTCATGGCGCGCGCGCCCGCCCAGCCGGCGCCCAGGGCCATGCCGATGGAAGCCAATTCGTCCTCGGCCTGCACGATGGCATAAGTGGCCTTGCCGGTTTCGGGATCGTGACGGAAGCGCTTCATGTAACCGATCAGCGATTCGACCAGCGACGAGGAGGGCGTGATGGGATACCAGGTGACCACGGTCACGCCGGCGAACATGGCGCCCAGGGCGCAGGCGGAGTTGCCGTCGATGATGATCTTGCCGGCGGTTTCGTTCATGCGCTCGACGCGGAAGGGGTCGGTCTTGGTGAAGGTCTTGGCGGCGTATTCGAAGCCGGCTTTGGCGGCGCCCCAGTTCAGGTCGGCGGCCTTGGCCTTGCGCTTGCCGAACTGCTTGACGAGGGCTGTGTGGATCTCGTCCATCTCGATCGAGAGCACCCAGGCCACGATGCCGTCGTAGATCATGTTCCGCACCAGTTTGCGGAGCTTGGCATCGGGGCAGACCGGCGCTACCAGCTTGTCGAAGGGGACGGGATAAAAGTGCAGGTCGCTGCGCAGCTCGGAGAGCTTGAGGGGCTCGTCATAGACCACGGCGGCGCCGCTATCGAGCTTCATGACGTCTTCGCGCGCGGTTTCGGGGTTCATGGCGACCAGGAAATCGATTTCCTTACGGCGTCCGATATACCCGTGCTTGCTGGCGCGGATGGTGAACCACGTGGGCAGCCCGGCGATATTCGACGGGAACATGTTCTTCCCGGAGACGGGGATGCCCATTTGAAAGATGGATCGCATCAGGACGGAGTTGGCAGTCTGGCTGCCGGATCCGTTTACGGTTGCGACTTGGATGGAGAAATCGTTGATTACGGAGTGGCTCGACTGGCCGGACAGGGGCTCAGCGGGCGAGACCTCTAGTGTCGACATCGATAAGGAATCCTTATGTATGGGGAGTGTGCCCAGTTCACGGTTCCTTTTAATTATATGCAAAATGGCGGGGAGGTGGCGGGCGGGGACGATGGCGGGACACGAAGTTCGTGTTACACTGAATTCGTGTTAAAGAATATGACGATCACGGTCAGCGAGGAAGTGGCTCACTGGGCTCGGAAAAAGGCCGCGGAAGAGAACACATCGGTGTCCAAGCTGGTGGGCCGGATGCTGGAAGACCAGATGCGGCGCAACGACGATTATTGGCGGGCGTACGAGCAATGGAAGAAGCTGAAGCCGATCCCTGGGCTGGATGCCGCCCATCGCCTGACAAGGGAAGAGGCCAATGAACGGCGCCGGTGACGGGTGTTTCGTCGATACGAATCTCCTGCTGTATTCCTTCGACCCGGCCGATCCGGCGAAGCACGCGTTGGCCAGGCGCTGGCTGGCAATGTTGTGGGCTTCCAGCGCTGGCCGGATCAGTTGGCAAGTGCTGAACGAATTCTATGCCAACGCGGAGCGAAAGTTGCGAGTGCCGAGCGTCACGGCGCGGAAATCGGTAGAGGGTCTCGTTCAGTGGCAGCCGCTCGGGTTTCACATTGACTCGATGCGGCGTGCCTGGCACTGGATGGATCACGCTGGCGTAACCTACTGGGATGGTCTCATTCTGGCGGCGGCTGAGAGCTTAGGTTGCCGCTGGCTGTTGAGCGAGGATTTCCAGGACGGCAGGAAGTATGGGTCTGTCCAGGTGGTGAATCCTTTTCGGGCCGATCCACAGGAGTTCTTTACAGGCCGGGTGCAATAGTCGACGGGCGGCGACCCACTCAGTACGATTCAGGATGATAGGGTATGATATTCTGAATACACCATGCCCAGACCAGGCGTCCTGGTGCTTACCCTCCTCCTATCCCGGTGTTTGCCGGCGGCAGTTTCCGTTACGATTGCTTCCAGCCCGACGGGGCAGGCGTTCACAGTAGATGGTAGCGGTTGCAGCAGCGGAGGATACGACACGCCGCAGACGCTGAACTGGGCTCCCGGCGCAAGTTGTACAGTTACGTTCCTCTCGCCGCTGAGTGGGCAGACCGGCACGCAGTACCTGTTCAGCTCGTGGCAGGACGGCGTCAATAGCAACCCGCGGACTCTCGTGGCAGCAGGCCAAACGGCTACCTACACAGCAGTGTTCGCGACCCAGTATTACTTGACCACAGTGGCGTCTCCACTCGAGGGTGGAAGCGTCACCGGCGGGGGCTGGTATACCAGCGGCGCAACGGCCACGCTGAATGCAGTGCCGGCGAGCGGCTACCGGCTGGTCAGTTGGTCGTCCTCGCCGGCGGTAACGACGAATGCGAACTCGGCTACCGTTTCGGTCGGCGACCAGCCACTGACCGTCATTGCAAATTTCGCACCGGTCGGAGCGACGCCGCCGAACAGTTACGCGATCAGCCCGATCGCAACGTCCGGCACGGGTCGCGACATCAACAACTTCGGACAGGTGGCCGCATCCAGTTCCACGTCCGCCCTTCTCTGGACGCCCATGAGCGCCAATGGCGTTGGGGGCAACCTGACCGACATCGGCGGTCTGCCTTTGTTGGACGGTACAAACTCCGCGTTCGGAATCAACGATCAGGGGCAAGTTGTCGGAATCTCCTGGTCCGGCTATGCTGGCCAACAGGCCTTTCTCTGGTCGCCAGGGACTCCGCACGGGGACACGGGTAACATTACGGCCCTCCCGCCAGACCCGTATGGATTCGCGTACGGGATCACGATCAACAGCTCCGGACAAATCGGCGCCGGGCAGGATTCCGCGGGATTCATCTGGACACCCATCACACCGAACGGCACTTCCGGTACGGCGTACACCGACAGCCGGCTGGCGGGTCTGGTGGCGATCAACGACTTCGGGCAAGCAATCATGAGTCCGATCGGGCAGCAGCCGAGCCTGTTCACACCGGCGGTGGCGAACGGCGCCACCGGGACTTTCTCATCAATTCCCGGACTTCCGGCAGCGCAGGGGAACCAGGTGATCGCCATCAATCGAAATGGAGTGATTCTCGGGCAGAGTTGTTTCAACGCAGGGACGGAGGTGTGCAGTTACCATGGTTTCCTCTGGACTCCGGCTACGGCCAATGGCACGACAGGCGCGACGGTCGAAATACCGCTGCCGACGGGTTATACGTCGATGATTCCACTGGCGCTGAACTCCGGCGGGCAGGTGGTTGGAACGATGAGTGTGATGAGCTTCGATTACACCAACACACCGTTCCTATACTCGGGCGGTAGGGTCTACGATCTGACTACCCTAAGCAGTCAACTAGCGGTCGGCAGCGCCACAGCCATCAACGACGTGGGGCAGATCGTGGTCAATGCCGGTGGCGTGATGTACCTGGTGACGCCGGCAATACCGCCTGCTCCTGGTGCGGGCACCGTCGCGGTGACCATCGCGTCGAAAGGCACACTGCAGACGTTTACGGCGGGAGGAATGGGCTGCGGTGCGGGCACGTACAACACACCGCAGACGCTGTATTGGACACCCGGCGCGAACTGCACGGTCACCTTCCTCTCGCCGCACACGACGCAGATCGGGACCCGGTACACCTTCGGCGGGTGGGTGGACGGACCCGTCGATAATCCGCGCATCTTCACCGTGCCCCCGCTGACCACAACTTACACGGCGAATTTCTCAACGCAGTACTTCGTGACCGTGACGGCCAATCCCGCGAAGGGCGGAACGGTCTCGGGCGGCGGCTGGTACGCGTCTGGCGCCTCGGCGACCTTGACTGCGACACCTGCTGCCGGTTACCGACTGGTCAATTGGACCGGGTCTATCACCGCGACCGCAGCATCCGTCACGACGACCGTCAACTCTCCGCTAAGCATGCAGGCGAACTTCGCGCTTGTGACGGCCGCGGTGCCGAACAGTTACCAGGTGAGCCAGATCGCGAGCCACGCCACGGCTAGCTTGGCGAGACCGATCAACAACTTTGGCCAGATTACCGGGACCTCTTCATCGTCCGCGTTCCTTTGGACGCCGGCAACTGCCAACGCAACGGTGGGTAGCATGACGGATCTCGGCAGCGTGACCGCGGGCGCCACTGCGAGCAACGCGGTTGGAGTCAACGATCTTGGGCAGGTGATCGGAGCGACGGGGGCCTACGTCGACGGCTACTACGACGGACAGCTATTTCTCTGGTCGCCGGATACGCCGAATGACACGACCGGGACCGGCACAATGTTCCTGGGAACCGCCGCAAACAGCGGCGTGACGGTGTTCGACATTAACAGTTACGGACAAATAGCAGGGATGCAAAACTTCTCAGGATTCCTATGGACGCCATCTCAGCCGAACGGAAGCACGGGAACACTGTACGATGCTGGCAGCGACCTGGCAAACATCAGCCGGATTAACAGCTTCGGCCAAGCCCTTTCGGGCTGGGCCTTGTTCACACCCTTAGTGCCGAACGGGGGTCCCGGGAGTTACACCATGGTGAACGGACCTTCAGGACGGGCGAATGTTCAGCTCATAGACATCAATGCCGCAGGTGTAATTGTGGGCACGGATTGCACGCCTGTGGCATCCACTGGGGCGTGCAACAAGCAGACCTACCTATGGACTCCGACGGCGCCCAACGGAACGACGGGGACGGCGGCGGAGATTCCGCTCGCGGGAGCGGTCGAGATGACACCGACGGCACTCAACGCGGCCGGGCAGGTAGTGGGAAGCATGACGAGGGCGGATGGGGTGACAGTACCTTTTTTGTACACGGGCGGGGCGGCATACGATCTGAGCATCCTGGATAGCCAATTGAGCGCAGGGAGTCCGGCGGGAATCAACGATCACGGGCAGATCGTCATCAACGCCAATAGCGCGGTCTATCTGCTCACGCCGGGTGCAGCGCCACCGGCGCCAGCGCAGGGTTCGGTTGCCGTGACCATTACAGCCGGTACAGCGCTACAAGACTTCACGGTGACCGGCAGCGGATGCAGCGCGGGCGGTTATGTGACACCGCAGACGCTCTATTGGACGCCGGGAGCGAGCTGTACCGTGACCTTCGTTTCGCCGCACAGTACCTGCATCGGCACGCGCTTTCTCTTCACCGGGTGGAACGACGGATTGACGACGAACCCGCGGGTTTTCACGGGACCTACGCAGCCGGCGACGTACACGGCCAGTTATTCGACGCAATACCTGCTCACGACGGTGGCAAATCCGCCTGCGGGTGGGGCGGTTTCGGGCGGGGGGTGGTACGCCCCCGGAACCCAGGTGGCGGTCACCGCCACAGCCGCCGCAGGCTATCGGTTGGTGGGCTGGACGCCATCATCCACCGGCGCGGCGGGCGCCAACACGGTAACCGTGGGGATGGGTGGACCAGAGACGATAACCGCCACCTTCGGTCCAATCAGCGTAGCGCCTGGCAACGGGTATCAGGCCGTGCAGATTGTCGCCTATGGTGCGGCAACAGCGATCAACAACATGGGGCAGGTGGTGGGTAGCACTGGCACCCCATTCCTGTGGACGCCCGTGATCCCTAATACCGGGATCGGCAACCTGACGCAGGTAGTCGGCCTGGCAGGCGCAGGGGCCTATGATTTGGTCACCGGGATCAATGATCATGGGCAAGTAGCCGGAACGATCTCCACGGGGCAGCCCTTCCTATGGTCGCCCACTATGCCCAACGGAAGCTCCGGTTCGGCCGTCGCCGTTCTCGGAGCGGATGACAGCTACTTTGCCAGGGTGACCCTCAACAATTTCGGCCAAGTGACAGGCCAGGGCGGGTTTACCTTCCTGTGGACTCCATCCGCTGCGAACGGCACGACCGGGAGCCTCGACACCGATCCCCGTCTGGAAGGACTGTGGGCGATCAACGACTTCGGCCAGGCGATCATAAACTCGGGCTTGAACAATTCGCTGTTCACGCCAACGGTCGCGCACGGAAGCAGCGGAACATTCTCAACGGTATCTGGGCTCGCCGGGGCGACCGCGACCAACCTGGTGGCGATCAATGAAAGCGGTATGATCGTCGGCGTGAGTAGCATACCGACCGGCAGCGGATCGCAATGGAGCTATCACGCTTTCTTATGGACTCCCGCCTCACCCAATGGCACGACGGGAACGGCGGTGGAGATTCCGTTGCCCACAGGTGTCGTCTCCATCGGCCCATTAGCGTTGAATGCGAGCGGGCAAGTGGTGGGAATCATGACAGAGGCCGACGGAGATACCACGCCGTTCCTCTACAGCGGGGGAACGGTCTACGACCTGAGCACGGTCAGCACGCAACTGACCGGAGGCACTCCGGTCGCCATCAACAATGCGGGTCAGATCGTGATCAACGCAGGAGCCGCCGCCGCCGCCTACCTGCTGACTCCCGCGACGCCTCCACCGGCGCCCCAAGCGGTCAGCCCCGGATCCGGCACGGGATTCAGCCAGACCATGACGTTCACATTCTCCGATGCGCGCGGTTGGCAGGACCTGGACGTGGTGAACATCCTGATCAACAACTTCCTCGATGGGCGCAACGCCTGCTACCTGGCCTATAGCCGTCCGCAGAACGTGCTGTACCTGGTCAACGATGCCGGGACCGCTCTGCTGCCGGGCGTGGTCCTGAGCGGCGCCGGCGGGTCGACATCCAATGGCCAATGCTCGGTGACGGCGAGCGGTGCGCCGTCGGGCAGCGGCGATACGCTGACGCTGATGCTGGCGGTGACCTTCTCTGCGAGTTTTGCGGGCAACAAGGTCATCTATTTGGCGGCTCGCGACGCCTCACAGAACAACTCCGGATGGCAGGCCATGGGCACGTGGGGCGTGCCGGGCGGCTCGACGGGGCCGACGGCGGCGACCGGCGTGAATCCGGCGCAGGGGAGCGGGTCGAGCCAGACGTTTACATTCACGTTCACGGACAGCAAGGGGTGGCAGGATCTGGGTGTGGTGAACATCCTGATCAACAACGCGCTGGATGGGCGAAGCGGCTGCTACCTGGCCTATAGCCGCCCCTTCAGCGTGCTGTACCTGGTGAATGACGCGGGCACGGCTCTGCTGCCGGGGTTGATCCTGGGCAGCGCCGGGAGTGTGAGCAACAGTCAGTGCTCCATTGCGGCGGCAGGCTCCTCGGCGAGCGGGAGCGGGAACACGCTGACGGTGACACTGAATGTGAGCTTTGCGGCCGGATTCGACGGCAACCAGGTGATCTATATCGCGGCGCGCGATAATCTCGACGTGAACACTTCGGGGTGGCAGCCCATGGGCTCCTGGACTGTGCAATAGACTATCGCGACAGCATCGTGGCCAGCCTGCGGGCCAGGTGGGGCGCCAATTCCAGAACTCCGTGCAGGAACAGGCTGGCCGCGCTTTGGTAGGGATTGAACCGGTCGAGATCGGCGAACGCGCCTCCCTTTTTGCCGATCACCACGTGCAGGCTGTACTCCTCGCCAGTGCGGTAGGAGCGGTATTCGGTGAGGACGCCTCCCACCACGCGGCTGTGCAGAATCCCAAGGCGGCCCTGCCCGAACAGGGTCCGGTCGCCCAGGATCTGGCGCGCGTCGCGCGGGTACGCGAAGGCGAAGGTGATGCCCGCTCCCGAGGCGCGGACGGAGTCCGGCACGGGGACCACCCCGAATTGCCTCAGGGCCGCCAGAGTATCGCTCTGGCTGCGGGTCAGCGGGTGCATCGGGTCACTATATCATTTTTGGCGATGCGGAGCAGGGCATGTACCTCATTGGCCTTCGTGGGTCGGAGCGGGCGCCATCTTCAACCCGATCTCGGGGTGCACCAATCTGCCGACATAGGCCAGTTCCTTGCGCAACAGCGGATTTTGCGGATACTCGGAGACCAGTCCGGCCAGCAGTTTCTCGGCCTCGGCCGGATGCTTCTCGCGCATGTTAATCACGGACAGCAGGATGCGCGCCAGCGGGCCGTAATACCTGCCTTTCTGAACGACCAGGTCCAGCAACTCCGACGCGGTCTGCTTGTTCCCCTTGATCTGATCGAAACGCACAAACCAGCGGAGGAAGAACGGCAAGCTTCCGACGATGTACTCGGCCGTTCCGATGGTGACGTAGGCGTCGTATACGGGAGGGTTCAACGCCAGCGACTTGCGGGCATAATTCTGGTTTCGCTTGGCAAGCGAGAAACTGCCGAAGCGGCGCCGTTCGATCAGAACAGCATAATCGGTAGTCAGGCCCGTGGTCACGCACATGGAGAATATGGCATCCCGATCTTCGGGATTGGCGGCGATCCGCGCTTCGGCGATCCGCTCCGCATTTTCGACCTGCTGGAAGAACGCCAGGCGCGCGGCCGGATCGGGGACCAGCTTTCGGCGGTCCACGAACTTATCGTCACTCATGAAGAAGTCCAGCTCGAGGATCCTCAGCCGGTACAACTCGGAGAACAGGTAGGCGACGGCACTCACGGCGGGCCCCAGCGGTTGCTCGGGGTAGAGGCGGATTTGCCGGTCCAGGGCCAGGTGCGCTCCCGCGAAGTCGAAATTGTACAGGTGGGCGAAGGCCTGCTGGGTCAGGGCATCGGA
>OMOG01000542.1 GCA_900290305.1 Candidatus Sulfopaludibacter sp. SbA4 | reverse complement strand
ATGAACACAGATAAAACAACAAAGAAGTTATCCGCGTTAATCTGCGTTCATCGGCGGCTCTGATTTCTTTCTTCAAAACGTTTGTCCTATCGAAAAGAAAAACTGGAAGTGGCTGACGTTCTGCACCTGGCACTGACTCACCACCGGCGATGCGGGTGCGCAGGGATTGACGCCGGCTGTGACCAGGTCCTGGGGCGTGCCCCTGAATCCGAAGAAGTACGGCGGATCGGCGCGGCAAAGAAATTGGCCGCCGATGAACGCCGATGAACACAGATAAAACAACAAAGAAGTTATCCGCGTTAATCTGCGTTCATCGGCGGCTCTGAATTTCTTTTTCAAAACGTTTGTCCTATCGAAAAGAAGACCTGGAAGTGGCTGACGTTCTGCACCTGGCACTGACTCACCACCGGCGATGTGGGCCCGCAGGGATTGACGCCGGCTGTGACCAGGTCCTGGGGCGTGCCCCTGAATCCGAAGAAGTACGGCGGATTGATGCTGTAGCCCAGGTCCAGCCGGACCGGGCTGATGGGGGTGCTGCCCACGGAGACGGCTCTGAATTTCTTTTTCAAAACGTTTGTCCTATCGAAAAGAAGAACTGGAAATGGCTGACGTTCTGCACCTGGCACTGACTCACCACCGGCGATGTGGGCCCGCAGGGATTGACGCCCGCAGTGATCAGGTCCTGCTGCGTCCCCTTGAACCCGAAGAAGTACGGCGGATTGATGCTGTAGCCGAGGTCCAGCCGGACCGGGCCGATGGGAGTGCGGTAGCGAATGCCGAACCCCACCGCGTGCACCATGTAGTCGAAATCCTGCAGGCTGCGCTGGCTGGTGCGGAACGACAGGTTGTCGAGGCTGGAATACACGTTGCCCATGTCGTGGTACAGAACGCCGCCTATATTGTCTCCGATCAGCGGGAAGCGCAGCTCAGTCTGGTTGAACAGGAGCGCGGTGCCGCCCAGCGGGAATCCCGTGGAGATATCGCGGGGGCCGGCCTGCTCCTCCGGGAAACCGCGGTGCGACGTGCCTCCGCCGCCGAAAAAGCGCTCCGCCAGCGGAATGGCTTCGCCCGGTACGCCGGAGTAGTTGATGGCGTAGATGTTTCCGAATTGCGTGCTGCGCGCCAGCACCAACCGCTTGCCCAGCGGGTAGTAGGTGGCGTTGCGCGCCAGGAAATGCAGAAAGTCCACCTGCGAGCCGAAGACCTTGTCGGCCAGGCCCAAGTCGATCGTATTGTAAATGCCCTTGTGCGGCTCCACCGGATCGTCGCGCCGATCCTGCACCAGGTTGATGGACGCGATGCCTACGCGCACCTTTTGCGAAAGCTGGGGGACCAGGAACTGCGAGATCTTCAGGTCGCTGACGCCCACCCGCCGGTAAGCGAACCGGTAGAAGAGAGTAATGGCCTTGGTGAGCTTCTGGTTCAACTGCACCGAGCCTTCTTCGCGCTTGTAGTTGAACGTGCGCACGTCGCGCGAGGCGTCGTACAGGCCGGTAATGGATAGGGTCAGGCGGTCCTGGCTGAGAAACCGCGGCCACGAGTAGTTCAGCAAGGCCCGCTGCTCCAGAGTGGAAACGCGCGTGCGCAGGCTGAGGCTGTGGGTGACGCCCCAGAGATTGTTGCGCGTGATGTCGATGGAAACACGGGGCGAAAAACCGGTGGCGCCGGCGGGCGCGTCGAGGCAGGTCTCGCATCCGCCGATCCGGCCCAACTCCGCGCCGAACCCCGTGGCCAGCGAATAGCGGCCGGCCTCTTCCAGGTTATAGAGCACGTACTTCTGGTCGGTTTGGCCGTCGGGGTCCTGGATGGCCGCGTCGACGCGCGCAAACACGCCCAAATCATAAAGACGCCGCTGCGCTTCGGTGATCGCGGTGGGAGAGAGCGGGTCGCCCGGATTCAATTTCAGGTTGCGATCGATCAGGTTTTCGCGGGTCACCTTGTTCCCGGTGACGAGCACTTCCCGCACCGACTGCTGCCGGCCTTCCTGGATGGTGAAAACCAGGTCCACGCGATTGGGCTTGGCCGACGGCTTGGAGCTCCACTCGAACGTGGCATTGGGAAAGCCGCCTTCGAAATACTTCGCGAGGATGGAATCGCGGTCCACCGCGACGTTGAATTCGCTGAAAGGCTGGCCGACTACGGAGCTGAGCCCGTCCAGGATGGCGGCCTTGTCGAGATGCTCGATGCCATCCACCCTCAGGCTTTCGATGAAATACTGCGGCCCCTCCTCGATCGCGAGGACAACTGAGATGTTGCCGGCCTTGCCCTGATAATTGTCCTCGATCCGGTGGGTCACCTGAACGTCGTGAAATCCGTTCGAATCATAGAGATTGCGGATGGACTCCTCGTCGCGCGCCAGCAGGTTTCCGCTGTATCGCCCGTGCGGGAACTGCAGAAACGAGGCGCGCTGCAGAAACATACGCTCGCGAATGGCTTCCGTGCGGAAGTAGTGGTTGCCGTCGATGCCGATGTTCACGAGCTTGTGGCGGTCGCCGGTCGAGACCAGATAGTCGATGGAGGCCCGGTCGTCGATGACGCGCTGCTCCTTGAACTCGACGTCCGCGTCGAAGTAGCCCTCCGATTGCAGATAGTCGCGCAGGTTGCGCGCGCCTTCCACCAGCAGGTCGTGATCCACGGCGTGCTCCTCGAACACGGGAACGTAGCGCTCGAGTTTCCCGTTCGAGATCTTGGCGCCTACGACGCGGATGTCGATCCGCGGGCCGGCATCGATCTGCAGAGTGGGGATGGCGCCGTTGGTCTCGCGATCGTACCGCATGGAGTCGAGCGACACCTTGGCTTCCAGGCGCTTTTCCTTCTGGTAGAGCGAGCGCACGCCATCCAGCGCCTGGCGCACGCGCGTCTGCGTCATGGGCTTCCAGGAGTGGATGATCCAGCGGCGGAATTTGGTGGCGGTCAGGATCTTGCCCGCGTCCATCTTCAGGTCGCCAGTGAGCACAGGTGTGGTGAAGCGGGCACGGGGGCCGCTCGAGACATCGAAGCGGATGTTGACCTGCTGGTGGCTGCGGCCGGTCTCCCAATCGAGAACCGGATGGACCTGGCTGCGGAACAGGCCGTTGCTTTCGAACAATCGCTGCTGGTTCGCCAGGCCCTGTTGCAGCTTCGCGTCCGTATAGGGCTGCCCGAGATCGAGGTCGGAAGTATTCTCCACCTGTCCCTTGTTGGGCGGGCTGGAGATCCGGCCGCCGGCGGAGACCGCCCCGATGAACCAACTGGTTTTGGTCAGGAACACGATCGCGACGCCGTCCTGGTAGGGCCGCGCATCCACCTGGATATCGGCGTATGCGCCGGTGGCGAACAGCCTTTCGATGCTGGCGCGCACGTCGGCCAGGTGCAGCGGTTGATCCGCTTTCAAGGGAAGCATGGTGCCCAGTTCGGAGGCGGCGACGGGCTGCTGCCCGGCCGGAGGATCGAACTGAATGCTCCGCACCATCATGCCCTCGTACTTCTGCGGCTGGGGCTGAGGTAGGGCGGGCTGCGCAGCCGCCGGCACGAGAAATACGGTGTAGTAGGCGAGCAGCAGGCGCACCATCAACATGATAGCGTAAGTGCTTTACAGCAACTTCGTTACCAACGGCGGCGGCCGGCGCAGCCTGGGACTCGTGGAACACGGCCACCGTTTCCGTTGGGCGGCGGCTACCCGCCTCCGCTGTCATATTGCACCTCGATTCGGTTAGAATACGAAGTCATGCGATGGTTCCTTCTCGGTCTTGCGATCTCCGCCCAGGCGGCGGATGTCGACTGGCTCGTCAATGGCGGAGCCCACAACATTCGCTACACAACTCTTTCGCAAATCAGCCCCACCAACATCGCGCGGCTCCAGGTTGCCTGGACCTACGACGCCCACGACGCCTTCCAGGACTCCGAGATGCAGAGCAATCCGATAGTTGCCGGCGGCATCCTCTACGCGACAACTCCCAAAATGCGGGTGGTCGCGCTCAATGCCGAAACCGGCGGCGAAATCTGGAGCTTCAATCCGTCCCAGCCCTCCGATCCGCAGCGCCGTTTTCGCCATCGCGGCGTCACGGTGTATAAGGACCGTGTCTTTTTCAGCTATCGCAATTTTCTCTACGCTCTCGATCGGTTCACCGGCAAGCCGATCCAATCCTTCGGGGACAACGGCCGCATCGACATGCGTTACGGCCTCGACCGCCCGCCGGAGTCTGTCACCATCAGCGCCAGCAGCCCCGGCGCGATCTTCGAAGACACGATCATCATGCCGAGTACGGTTCCGGAGACCCTGCCCGGCTCGCCCGGCCACATCCGCGCCTTCGACGTGAACACCGGCAAACAGCGCTGGATGTTTCACACGGTTCCGCATCCTGGCGAATTCGGCTATGAAACCTGGCCGGCGGAGGCGTACAAGATTTCGGGCGGCGCAAACGCCTGGGCCGGTCTCACCGTCGATCCGCAACTCGGCATGGTGTTCGCCGCCACCGGCTCGGCGTCGTTCGACTTCTATGGATCGAACCGGATCGGCGACAATCTCTTCGCCGATTGCGTCCTGGCTCTGGATGCGCGCACCGGTAAGCGTATCTGGCATTTTCAAGGAATTCACCACGACGTTTGGGACCTCGATTTTCCCGCCGCTCCGAGCCTCGTCACCGTTACTCGCAATGGAAGAAAAGTAGACGCGGTGGCGCAGATCGCCAAAACCGGCTATGTTTACGTCTTCGATCGCCGCACCGGGGAGCCGTTGTTTCCCATCGCCAATCGCAAAGTCCCGGCGTCGAAGCTCGACGGTGAAAAGCTCTCCGAAACGCAGCCGTACCCGGTGAAGCCGCCTCCGTTCACGCGCCAGGCGTTCACCGAGAATATGGTGACCAATCGAACTCCCGAAGCGCACCGGGCGGTCCTCGCGCGGCTCCGCCAGCTCGATTCAAACGGTATCTTCACGCCGCCGGGCACTCGGGGCACGGTTCTCATGCCCGGCACCGACGGGGGCGGCGAATGGGGCGGAGCCGCCTTCGATCCCGAAACCGGGCTGCTCTACGTCAACTCGAACGAACAGCCGTGGATCATTCGCATGGTGACGCACGACACCACGTCCCTGTACAACAACAACTGCGCGGCCTGCCATAGAAGCGACCGCCAGGGCTCGCCTCCGGCGTTTCCTTCGCTCATCGATATCGGCCGGCGCCATTCGCGCCAGGAGATCGCCGCCATCATTCGCGAAGGCACAGGCCGCATGCCCGGCTTCAGTCACCTCGGGCGCGGCATCAACGAAATCGTCGATTTTCTTTTGACCGGAAAGGACACCGGCGTGGTCGATCCCGCCATTGCGCAGAAAGATCCGAACTGGCAGAAATATCGCAACGAAGGCTACATTCTATTCCGCGATCCCGACGGCTATCCGCCGCTCACGCCGCCGTGGGGCACGCTCAACGCGATCGATCTGAACAAGGGCGAGATCCGCTGGCAGATCCCGCTCGGCGAGTATCCCGAGCTGGCCGCCAAGGGAATGAAAAACACCGGCAGCGACAATTACGGCGGTCCGGTGGTCACGTCGAACGGTCTGCTGTTCATCGGCGCCACGAATTTCGACAAGAAATTCCGGGCCTTTGACAAACTCACCGGCAGACTCCTCTGGGAGACGGTTCTCCCCGCCGCCGGCAACGCGACTCCCTCGATCTACGAATTAAACGGCCGCGAGTATGTGGCGATCGTTTGCGGCGGCGGCAAAAACGATGCGCCTTCGGGATCGAGCATCGTGGCATTCGCGCTGCCGGCCAAGTAGACGGTTTCAGAAGTTCACTAACGTATTTTCCGGGCGCCGACCAAGCGTCGACACGAGCAGGGGACGATCCTGGCGGCAGCGTCCCTGGCGGCGGAACCTCGCGGGTCGCGGAGCGCCGGCTGAAAGCCGGCGGCAGCCAGGATTGGCCGCCCCACAATTTGTGCAGAATCCCAAAGTAAGTGGCATTGCGCTGAGAGCGTGCGCCACGATCGGCTACTCGGGCGGATCACGCGTCCGCCCCACCAAGAACGGGGCGGGTTACTATCGGAGTCATGGACGCGGCCGGGTGCGAGCGCTATTCGCGGCAGATTCTCTTTGCGGGAATCGGAGAGCAAGGCCAGGAGAGGCTGCTCGCATCGCATGCCGTGGTGGTGGGGTGCGGCGCCTTGGGCAGCTTCCACGCGGCAGCCCTGGCGCGCGCCGGGGTCGGCCGGCTGACGATCATCGATCGCGACTACGTGGAGCCCAGCAACCTGCACCGCCAGTGGCTGTTTGAGGAGTCGGACGCCGCCCAGGCATGGCCCAAGGCCGCCGCGGCGGAACGCCACATCGCGCGCATCAATTCCTCGATTCGGGTGCGCGGCCTGGTGGCGGACCTGACGCCCTCGAACGTCGCGGAATGCCTGGGTGAGGCCGGCGTGATTCTCGACGGGACCGACAATTTCGACACGCGCTACCTGATCAACGATTTCGCCGTGAGCCGCGGCATCCCCTGGGTCTACGGGGCGGCGGTGGGCAGTTACGGGCTGACCATGCCGGTGCTCCCCGGGCGCAGCGCGTGCCTGCGATGCGTGTACCCGGAGCCGCCGCGGGGCGTGCAGCCCACCTGCGAGACCGCCGGTGTGGTCAACGCGATCGTCTCGGCGGTGGCATCGGTGCAGGTCGCGGACGCGCTGCGGATTCTGTGCGGGTGCCTGGAGCCGGACCGCGCGCGCCTCACCACGATCGATGTTTGGGGCGGCGGAATCCGCCAGATCGCGGCGCCCGCGCGCGACCCCGAATGCCCCGCCTGCGCGCGCCGCGAGTTCCCCTACCTGGAGGAATCGGCGCGTCCTCCGGCTACGCTATGCGGAAGAAATGCGGTGCAGATTCACGAGCGCGTGCGCCCCATCGACCTGCTGGAGTTGAAGACCAGGCTCGAGCCCCTGGGAGAGGTGCGGGCCAACGAATTTGCTCTGCGGTTCCTGGCCGCGCCCTACGAGATCACCGTATTTCCCGACGGCCGCGCCATCGTGAAGGGGACCAGCGATACGGGCGTCGCCCGGAGCTTGTATGCGCGGTATGTGGGGTGAAGGAAAGGGGTTGGGGGTTAGGGGTTGGGGTTTAGGGGAAGGTGGCTCGCTGCGCTCGCATCTTCCCTTTTAGTAGGGCGGCCCGAGGCGGGTGAATTCGAAGTGCGCGGGATCGAGCCCGCGCGCCTTCAACATGCGCACGCACTCGTCGAGCGAGTCTCCAATCGCCTCGATGCGCCTCAGTGGCAGGGTCTCCGGCGAGTAAAACTCCAGCGCGATATATTTCCCGGCGAGCTGGATGCGTTCATCGAGGGTCAATCGTTCGGGGGAGCGGCCAATGGCGCGCTCTCGATCCTTGGCGGCAGCGGTCATGATTCAGGGGCATTGTAGCAGACCCGGGACACGGGCCGCGGGTTTCCGTCCCTGCGCGAGCGGTGCGTTGAGGAACTCCACGAACGGCGCCATGGCGCGGAATCGCTTTTGTACTTCCACGAACAATTCCGGGGTGGCGGCGACATCTGCCGACAGCTCCACGTAGAGCAGGAACTGCTTGAAGCGGAGCAGATCTTCCGCCGGATGATCTTTGGGAAAACCCTTCGGCACGCGCGTAAGCTGCTCGCCCTGCACCTCGCCGAACAACTGCCGCACCGCGCGCGTGGAGGCGATCCGCCGAAATTCCTCGTGGTGCTCCGCGAGGTGGTTGCGGATGGCCAGCAGCGTCTCCGGAGACGGCATGTACACTCCACCGCCGATGCCCACGTCTTTGTGGGACACGGCGACGTAAAGCCCCGCTCCCTCCTGCAGCCCGCGCTTGGGGAAACTCGCCGCGATGCGGTCCTTGTAGGGCGATTTGTCTTTGCTGAACCGCGTATCGCGGTAGAAGCGGTAAATGGCCTTGGCCGGATCGGTGGCGTAGTCCGGTGCGAACTGCATCAGGGAAGCGTTCAGCGCCTCCACCAACTCCCACATGGGGCGCTTGACCTTCTCTTCGAACATCGGTTTGCGCGGCAGAAACCACTCGCGGTTGTTATGGCGCGCCAGGCCGCGGAAGAATTGCAGGGCCTCCGGCGGAAAGCCCGCAAAGCGGAGGGCGCGGGCAGTGCTCATGAAAATGCCTCCCTTATAATGAGTTGATGCCGAACACGGAAGAGACGCACGCGCGTCTCGCCGGAATTCCTAATTTAACCATTTCCGAAGGCGCGCCGCTCTCCCGCTACACGCGCTTCGGGATCGGCGGCCCGGCCGACCTGTATGCCGAGACCGAAAGCGTGGAGGCCTTCATCGCGGCCCTCGCGGTGGCTCGCGACAGCGGCATCGAGACGATGGTGATCGGCGGCGGCACCAACCTGATTGTTTCCGACGACGGTTTCCGCGGGGTCGTGCTGCGCTATCGCGCCGACCGGCTGCTGGCGGCAAACGGGCGCGTCTGTGCCGATGCCGGCGCCGTCTTGCAGGACCTGGTCGATTTTGCGATCGCGCACGGCCTGAAGGGTCTGGAGACCCTGGCCGGCATCCCCGGCTCGGTGGGCGCCGCCATCTACGGCAATGCCGGCGCCTATGGCCACTCCATCTCCGAGCGGGTGGTGAAGGTGCGCTTCTACGACGGCAGCGAGGTCCGGGTCTTTGACAACCAGGAGTGCCGGTTCCACTACCGCGAGAGCATTTTCAAGCTCCACAAGGAGTGGATCATCTTCTCCACGGAATTGCGCCTCGATCCGGCGGACGGCGCGGCTCTCCGCCAGGCGGCCGACGAGATCGTCAAGATCCGCAACGAAAAATTCCCTGTCACGATGAAGTGCGCGGGCAGCATCTTCAAGAACCTGCTGCTGGCGGAGCTGCCCGCTACGGCCGCCGCCGAGGTCCCGGCCTCCGCGGTGCGGGAAGGCAAAGTGCCCGCTGCCTGGTTTCTGGAACAGGTTGGCGCGAAGGGGCTCCGGCGCGGCGATATCCACGTGGCCAGCTACCACGCCAACCTGATCTACAATGGCGGCGCCGGAACCGCGGCCGATCTCCGCGCGATGATCGCGGAGCTGAAGGCCCGGGTGCGGGCGCGTTTCGGGCTGGAGCTGGAGGAAGAGGTGCAGTACGTGGGTTGAGGCACACAGGCAGGCCCGGTGACGGGTCAAGAAATGCCTGTGCCACCGGGCACGAATGCCTGTGCTACGTGCAGTTCTCCGTGCGGACGCGGGTGAGGTTGGCGCTCATGCGGTCGAGGGCGTCGATCAAGCCGCTCGCGCCGTCGCCGCCCTTGCGAAAGGCGGTCTCGATATCGGCGATGAGGACGGCGAAGCGCTTGTCGATGTCGGCGATGCGGTCTTCGATGCCGGTGGGTGCGGCGGGGGACTTGCCGCCGGCCTGGCGCCGCAGCTCGGCGACCACCGAGGCGACTTTGCGCGCGTTCTCGGGATTGATAGCGATGACTTCTCCCTCGAAGTGGATCGCGCCATCGTTGATGATGGGCTCGACGATCTGGTAAGTTTCGGGCGAGATGGGGGTCAACTGCGACAGCTCGAAGTACTGGTCGCCGTACTGCTCGTAGAGGGAGATGATGCGGTCCACCTGCGTGCGGCTCATCTTCAGGAACTCCGGGCAGAACTGTTTCCACTCGGAGCAGCAGACCTTGTACTCTTTCGAATCCCGCAGGTCTTTGAGCAGGCGGGCGCGGACGGCCGAGCAACCTCCGGCGACGGTGCCCATGGCGAAGATCTGGCCCAGGACGGCGCCCAGGCGGAGCGTGCCGGCGTCTACGGCCGGCTGTGGAACGATTTGATTTTCCATATGCGATTCCTCTCGATTTCGGCCCGATCCGGGCCGAATTTCAGACACACTTGTTGAAACTAAAGAGTGTTGGTTGGTGCGATCGGCCCGAGTCGGGCCGAAATCTCCGCTGGGGGAGCGAAGTTCTCTACCTGATTTAAATCTAGCAGACAGAAATGGCGCTGCCGCGGGCGCGCTACGGAACGTGTCGGATAAGTGCTTCAGAATCAGCAAAAATCGGGCAGGAGGGGAGTTGAAAATTATTTTCTGGGGCTGTGACTGAGTTTTTGCCCTACGGCAATTTGGCGTACTCCGCCCTGGCCTGCTTCAGGATGGGGATATCGGGGTCAGCGTCTTTCCACAGCGAGAGGAAATTCCTGGTAGGCGCTCCTGGCCTTGCCCGTATCGCCCGCCAAAGCGTTGGCCCTGCCGATTCCCAAATGGGCCAGCGGACCGATCGGTTCATTCTGGACGAGCCCGGGGTGGTCCAGAATCTTCTGGAACTCGGCGGCCGCGGCGGCGCCCTGCCGGGCCGCCAGATACGCCTCGCCACGTAAGTAGACCGGATAGAGACAGAACGTTACGATCTGAGTGGTCTGTCCAAGCTCGTAAGGCGCAGACACGGCCAGCGCCTCGATGGCTTTGCGAGGATCGTCGCGAAGCGCGTTGGAGGCCCGGATCGCCGGCAGCGAGTTAAACTGCACGATGGTATCTTCCGGGGAATTCTTGCCGAGGAGGCCGGCCAACTGCGCAGCTTGGGCTGGGTCGCCGGCCAGCCCCAGAGCAATGGCCGAAATCGCCTCGACGTCCCGGCCCTTGGCGAGCGCGAGCGCGGCCTGCGCATGTTGTTTGGCCAACGCCGGATTGCCCGCCAGCGCCTCACGCACCGCGGCCGCGGCCGTGTAGGCAGATGCGGTTTCCTTCTTGTCGGCGCGACGGGCGGAATCGACGGCGCGCCGCGTGAGGTCCCGCGCCTGGGCGAAATGGCCACCATAGGCGGCAGTGTCCGACTGGTAAAAGAGCATGGAATCTTCCCAGCCCGGCTTGCCCATAAGCGCAGCCGCCTCCTGCTCCATCTCTTCGGCATCGTGCTGCAGGAAGGCGATCGTGTAGAGATGGGTGTGAAGGCCCACGGCGTCGGGATGGAGGGCTTGCGCCTCCCGCAAGGCGGCTCTGGCTTCCTCCAGACGGTTGAGTTGCAGGAAAGCGACCACGATATTGTTGAGAATGTTCCCGCTTCCGGGATTCAGCCTGTGGGCGCCCTGGTGGGCGGCAAGGGCTTTGTCGTAGTCGCCCAGGAACCCATAAATGATGCCCAGATTTCCCAGCGGAACTTCGTCGCGCGGGTAGATCTGCGCCCACACCTCATAGACCTTTCGCGCGGCCTCGAAATCTCGCGTGACGATGTCCGCGTGATGGGCGGCAATGTAGAGCTTCTCCCGCTCGCTCACCCGTTCGCGCAGGTCAAAGGCCCTCTGCAGGTTTTCCGTCGCCCGTGCGGGTTGGTCCCAGTTGAAGTAAGTGGTCCCCAGCCGCGCATAGGCCATCGCAAAATTGGGATCGAGGTTGATGGCCCGCTGGAACAGCGGAATCGCCGCGCGGCCGTCGCTCCTGATGACCATCGCGTTGTAGCCCAGGCTATAGGCCTGCAGCGCCTCCAGCGAAGGAGTGGTCACGTTCTCCGGCGGTGCATCATACTTCTGAACCGAGGCCAGAGACTCGCCCAGCTTCGAGCGAATTTCCGAGGCTATCTTTCCCAGGGCATCGAGCACATGATTCTTGTCGCCGGCCTGGGCCTCCGTGCTGGCCAGAGATTCCCCGCTGGCGCAGTCGATCGCCATCAAAGTCAATAAGTAGCGCGTGCCGACCTGCGCGATGGCGCCGGTGAGTACCGCCGCGCCCGCCGTGCGCTGGCACACATCGCGAGCCAGTTGCTGCGTCAGCAACGCATCTCTGGGACGGGCCATCAACAACAGGGTCTGCGCAACGCGCTGGTCGGAGAGCAGGTTTACGTAGGGTGACTGCTCCAGTTGCGCAGCCAGTCCGCGGCGCAGGGTGCCGTCGAAGACCGGATCGCCCGTGGTGTTGGCGAAATCGGCCAGCACCACCGTATCCTTCGCGGTGAGCCTGGGGGCGCGATGGAAAAACCAAAAGCCGCCGGCCGCCAGCGCCAGTACTGCCACGGCCGCCGGCAGAAGCACCCTCCAGTTCAGGCGGCGGGTCTTGCCCGTGGCAGGTGGTGGCGGGGACCCGTCCTCTTCCTCGATCACCAGCCGCGACCGCGAGTGGCTCTC
>OMOG01000062.1:22708-26740 GCA_900290305.1 Candidatus Sulfopaludibacter sp. SbA4 | reverse complement strand
ATGCCAAGGTCCTGATCCTGGACGAGCCGACGGCGTCGCTGACCGGCCACGAAGTGGAGAGCCTCTTCCGCGTGATCGCCGCCCTGCGCAGCCACGGCGTCGGCATCGTCTACATATCGCACCGCCTGGAAGAGATCTCGGCCATCGCCGACCGCGTGACCGTATTGCGCGACGGCCAGACCATCGATACGCGCCTGGTGAATGAAGTCGATCGCGCGGAGCTGATCCGCCTGATGGTGGGCCGCGAAGTCTCGGCGATCTTTCCCAAACGCAAAGTGCCTCTCGGCGATGTGGTCCTCGAAACGCGCGCCCTGCGCAGCCGGGCTGCCGGCATCCGCGACGTGTCGCTCACGGTCAGAAGCGGCGAAATCCTGGGATTGGCCGGGCTCGTCGGCTCGGGCCGCACCGAGCTGGCGGAGACGCTCTTCGGGCTGACTCCGGCCGATGGGGGCGAAATCCTGCTCCGCGGGAAGGTGGTGCGCATTCACTCGCCCTCCCACGCCATCGGGTTGGGGATGGGCTATGTTCCCGAGGACCGCCGGCAGCACGGCGTAGTGCTCGAGATGCCGATTGCCGCCAATGCCAGCCTCGCTTGCCTGCCCGCGGTCTCGCGTTACGGCATGATCGACGCCGCCCGCGAGCGGGGCCTCGCGCGCGGATGCGTGGAGCAACTGCGCATCAAGACCGGCTCGATTTACGCGGAGACCGGGTCGCTCTCCGGCGGCAATCAGCAGAAGGTGGCGCTGGCCCGCTGGCTGGCGATTCATCCGACGGTGCTGATTCTGGACGAGCCCACCCAGGGCGTGGACGTGGGATCGAAATCCGAGATCCACGGGCTGATGATCGACTTGGCGGAACAGGGCGTTGCGATTATGATGATCTCTTCGGAGCTGCCGGAGATTCTGGGAATGAGCGACCGCATAGCTGTGATGCACGCAGGCACGGTGGCCGGTGTGCTCTCGCGCCAGGAGGCCACGCAGCACGATATCATGCACCTGGCGCTGGGCGGGACCGACGCATGAGGGATACGGTCTCGTACCCAGCCGTGGCGCACGCACTCGTGCGTGCCGCGTCGACACTCGTGTCGACGCCTGGCGCCGCTGATGTCTCGCCCACCGGCCAGAAGCCGGCTGACAGCCGGCTGCAGGATATCATCCTGCCCCACATCCTGCGGCTGGTAGGCTCGAACACTCAGCCAACGGGACAGGGCCCATGCTGAGCCACCACCGCCGCGAAATCTCGCTGGTCCTCGCCATCGTGGCCCTCTCGGCCGTGTTGGCCATCGTCGCGCCCGGCTTCTTCACCCCCGGCAATCTGCGCGACTTGCTGATGGCCAACATGCCGGTGCTGATCGTGGCCCTCGGCATGACGCTCGTGATCCTCACGGGACAGATCGATATTTCGGTCGGCTCGCAATTCGCCATTTGCAGCGTCGCCGCCGGCGTCTTCTCGAAGCTCGGCCTGCCGACGCCGGCCGCCGGAGTGGCCGCCTGCGCGGCCGGCGCCCTGATGGGCTCGATCAACGGCGTGCTGGTGGCGTATGTGCGCATCCCTTCAATCGTGGTGACGCTGGCCGTCATGGTGGCCCTGCGCGACGGCCTACGCTGGATCACCCAGGGCGCCTGGGTGCAAGACCTGCCGCCCTCGTTCCAATGGTTCGGCGCGTCGCAATCCGCGAGCGAGGTCGTCACCATCGGCGCCGCGCTGATCCTCCTGACGCTGGCCGCATGGGGACTGCGCAACCTGGCGGCTGGCCGCGCGGTGTACGCCACCGGCTCCAACGAAAACGCCGCGCGCCTGGCGGGCATCGACCCCACTCGCGTAGTCTTCTGCGTCTTCGCACTCACCGGCGCCCTGACCGGAGCGGCCGCACTATTCAACGCTGTCCGTTTCAACCAGGTTCCGAGCAACGCCGGGCTGGGGCTCGAAATGCAGGTCATCGCCGCCGTGATCGTGGGTGGGACTTCGGTGACCGGCGGCCGCGGCACGGTGGCGGGAACGCTGCTGGGCGTGATCCTGCTGGGCATGATCGGACCGGCCTTGACCTTCCTGGGAATCAACGCCTATTGGGAGCGCGCCATTCAAGGCGGCATTATCCTGGCCGCCGTGGGTGGCACAGGCATTCGTGCCTGTGTGTCATTTGGCCGTGCGGAGATAATCGGTGATCGAGCATAGATCGTGGCGGGAACGCTGCTTCCCCAACGGCGAATGGGTGCTCGTGCTCGCCGTGGTGGTCGAAGTCGCGGCCTTCTCGGCGCTGGGCGAAAACTTTTTCTCGCTGGCCAATTTCTTCGAGGTGGTGCGGCTCAGCGTGGAACTGGGGCTTCTGGCGCTGGCGCTGACACCGGTGATGATCACCGGAGGAATCGATCTCTCGGTGGGCTCCATGATGGGGCTGGCGGCCGTGGTGTTCGGCGCGGTGTGGCGCGATGGCGGCTTCTCGATCGGAGCCGCGGTCTTGGTGGCGCTGCTCCTCGGGGCGGCCGGAGGGGCGCTGAACGCGGTCCTCATCACGCGCCTCAACATCCCGCCGATCATCGTCACGCTCGGATCGTTTTCGATGTTCCGCGGGATCGCCGAGGGCATCACCCACGGCGCAGTCAATTACACGGGATTTCCGCGGCCCTTCCTGCAACTCGGCCAGGGATATTTGTGGGGCGTTCCCGTGCAGTTTCCCGTCCTGGTGGCGGCGCTGATCGGCTACGGCATTCTGCTGCACCGCTCGGCCATCGGACGCACCCTTTATGCCATCGGGTTCAGCGCTGGCGGTGCGCGCTACGCGGGGATCCCGGTGCGCCGCCGAATCGCGCTGGTGTACCTGCTATCGGGTGTGGTCTCCAGCCTGGCAGCCATCATCTACGTGGCGCACCTGGGGCAGGCCAAGTCCGACGCGGGCACGGGCTACGAGCTGGCGGCCATCACCGCCGTGGTCTTGGGCGGCACGTCGGTGTACGGCGGGCGGGGCACGGTATGGGGAACGCTGTTCGGCCTGTTTTCGATCTCGATGCTGCAGAACGGCCTGCGGCTGGCCGCGCTGCCGTCGGAGCTGACCGGAGTGCTCACCGGGACCGTGCTGATACTCGCCATCGGCCTGGGGCGCCTGCGGACACGAAAGCCGCATCACGCGATGCAATCATCTTTAACTCTCGAGGAAGCGCCTGACATGAGGAACTCTCAACTCGCCGTGCTCTGCGCGGTCATACTGGCCGGCTCGCTGATCGTGGCCGGGACCAATCTCTGGCTGGTCCATTCGTTGCGGACAGCGGGCCCCGGCGCTCCGGCCGCATCGTCGGGCAGCGGTCGCCGCCTGGTGATCGCGGTGATGCCCAAGGCCAAGGGCGATCCTTACTTCGTGAGCTGCCGCGCCGGCGCCGAAGAGGCCGCCCGCGAGGCCAACGTGGAATTGATCTGGGACGGTCCCACGGGCCTCGACCCGGCCAAACAAAACGAGGTGGTCGAAGCCTGGATCACCCGCCATGTGGATGCCATCGCTGTCGCCGTGGAAAATCAAGCCGGCATCTCGACGGTGCTGCGCAAGGCGCGCGAGCGTGGCATCAAGGTCACCACCTGGGACGCCGATGCGGCCCCCGACGCGCGCGACTTTTTCATCAACCAGGCGACTCCCGAAGGCATCGGCAACACCCTGACCGACGAAGCCGCGCGCCTGCTGAACGGCAAGGGCGAGTTCGTGGTAATTACCGGGGCGTTGAGCGCGGCCAATCAAAACCTGTGGATCGCGGCCATCCGCCAGCGAGTGGCGGCGAAATATCCGGATCTGAAGCTGGTCACCGTGCGTCCCAGCGACGACGATCGCGACAAGGCTTTCGCCGAGTCGCAGACGGTGATGAAGGTCTACCCCGGGGTGAGGCTCCTGATGGGCATCTCGGCGCCGGCGGTCCCGGGAATGGCGGAGGCCGTGCGCCAGGCGGGCCGCAAAGACCTCGATGTGATCGGCCTCTCGCTGCCGAACCTGAACAAGCGCTACGTGCACGACGGCGTGGTGCAGGCCGTGGTCCTGTGGAACACGCGGGA
>OMOG01000062.1:0-22698 GCA_900290305.1 Candidatus Sulfopaludibacter sp. SbA4 | reverse complement strand
CTGGGCAACATCGAAATCCGCGGCGACCAGATCATCCTGGGGAACCCGGTGATTTTCAATCGGGCGAATATCGATCAGTTCGATTTCTGACCGTGAGGCCGCGGCGCTATGCGATCGCTTTGGTGGGGCGGACCCCCTGGTCCGCGGGCCGACGCCCTCGTCGGCCTTTCTCGCATTCAGGCACAGGGGGTCCGCCCCACAAGAAATGCAGATTGCGCTCTCAGCGTGCCGTATCGCTCCCTCAGTGCGAAGGTGTGGCCAGGGTGGACCACTTCGACTCGTAACCCGCCGGCAGCACTAATGTGGGCTTGGCGGAGGGGAACACGAAAGTGCCGACGTCCCAGAACTCCAGGCCGCGGCCTCGTGAGCGAAGCTCGGCGCCTAATTCCTGGGCCAATTCCTTGCTGCCGTCGTACCTGGCGGCGAAGGGCGAGGAGACGTCTCCCCGCACCAGGCGGTTGAACGACATGGCGATCAGGAAGTAGGGCTGCGGCCGAAGGTGGCGCTCCAGGCGAGTGAGGCGGCCATGCACGATGGCGCCGGCGGGGATCAAGATGTCGCTTGCCCCGGGGCGGCGTACCGGCTTCATCACCTTCGCCGAGACGGGGTCGCCGGCCGCGGCCGTGCCGGTGTCGATGGGGGCGGTGAGCGCGAGCACGATCGGCAGGCCGATGGGCAGCGCCAGTGCCCCGCGTACCACCGGTTTCGCGGCGGCGCTGGCCGCGTCCGAGTCGTCGAAGTGCAGCGCCGTGTCGGTCTGGTACTCGCGGCAATCGGCGAAGGTGGTCACGTTGCTGGTCTCGCGCGCGTTGTTCATCACGATGTTGAGCCGGCCCTGGCGCGGCAGCAGCACATCGCCGTCGCCGATGCGCACGCGCTGATAATCCAGCGCGGATTCCAACTGGCACATGGAACTGGCGGGCGGCAGCGGCCCCGCGTTCACGGTGAAGCGCCGCAGATCGAACGAATCGGGATCCAGCCAGAAGGTCCCATCGTAGGGCACGGTGTGCCAGGTAGCGCCGGTCTTGACGCGGTAGCGGCTGGCTTCCGCGGAGACGCGATAGCGGTACTCGAGCATCGTACGGCCGCCATCCGGTTTTTCGCCCGCGTATTGGAAATCCACGGTGGGGCTGTCGAAGACACCGATCAGATGGGTGGCGAAAGCGCCGGTTCCGATGGGACCATCGTGGATGATCTCATCCACATCGCGCGTGTCGAACCGCGTGGCGCCCGGCCAGGCGTGGATTTCGTGACCTTCCGACACCGTCACCTCGAGCCGCAGGCGGTCGGACGCTTCGAGCTTCGCCGGCGTGGTGCGGTGGTCGAGCGCCGCCCGAATCTGGCTGCACGAGGGCGACGGGGGTTGGGGCGGCGGCTCGAAGTAGCTCCGGTCCACGGTCTCGATGCAGGCGTACTTGGACAGCCGCAGCGTCATTTCCCGCAGATTGGCGCGGGCGCGTTCCAGCACTGCGCCGGGATTCCGCTCAGCCTCCCCTCGTACCCCGAAGAGAATCAGCACCGGCAGCACCAGCCGGATCGGCAGATGCATGCAGCCTACTTCTTGGCCGCCGGGGCAACCCGCGGCTTCCAGTTTTGCGCGGCCTGGTCGGTGGCCGAAACGTCGGCGGGCGAGAGCTTGGCGGCCTGCGCGCTGCGCAGCTTCTCTATGTTCTTTTCGCCCCGCAAGTAGGCCAGAGTGAGCCAGAAATAGGCGCGCTTGGTGTCCTGCGCAATACCCAGTCCGGTGGCATAGCGTACGCCGAGCCTGGCCTCCGCCGGAGGGTAGCCCTGGCTGGCCGCGGCGCGCACCCAGCGCAACGCCTGCTCCTCGTCATGCGGGATGCCGCCCTTCCCGGCGGCGTAGAGGCGGCCGAGGTTGAACTGCGCCTCCGCGTGGCCTTTCTGGGCCGCCAGCTCGTACCAGTAGGCAGCCTGCTTCTGGTCCTGCTGCACACCATAGCCCTCGATCAGGGACCAATCGGTGGAGGGGCCGTCGCTATCCGGCGAATTGGCCATCTGGAACCAGCGCATGGCGTCGGCTTCGTCGCGCGGCACGCCCCATCCCCGCGAATACATCTGGCCGAGGGCGAACTCGGCTTCCGCATTGCCCTGCTCGGCGGCCTTGCGATACCAGCTCTCGGCCATCGGCAGATCGCGGGGCACTCCCTTGCCCTGCGCGTACAAGACACCCAGGTCGAACTGGGCTTCCGCCTGGCCGGCTTCGGCGGCCGTTTTCCACTCGCTGAATGCCTTGGCATAGTCCTTGTTCTTGAAGGCCTGCATGCCCGCGGCGGTGTCGGCCCAGGCCGGCAAGCCACATATCAGCATCACCCCAACTCCCAACAGCACGCTACGTATGGAGCGATATTGCATACCCGCTCTCCTTTCTGCAATAACCGCCTGCTGACTAGGTTGTAGCACAATTGCGGACCGGGCAGAAGCGGGGAGCGATTGAGTCCGGATGGTTTATCGCTAGTGGCTTCATGTGCGCGGCTGCCTCGGCTGGAACCAGCAGCGATCCTGGATGGCGCCCTTCGAGGAGCAATTGGGGCAGAGTTCGATGGGTGGGTGGTTGGGGTTATTGGGGTTGAAGCCTCGGGGAAGATCAGGGGCCGGGCCGGGGTTGCAGTCGGATTGGGTTCGTTCCGCACGCGGCCCGGAGTAGCAGGCTCGGGGGATGCGGCGGCCGGTTCGGCAGGGGCGGAGCGGGCTCGGGAGCGGATTCGGCCGGTGGGCCGGGATCCGCGGGGCGTGAGAGGCCCTCGGCCTGACGGATTGGGGTGTAAATGGCGCCGATCTGCCGTCGCGGGCGATGGCGAGGCGCTGCGTAAGTGGGGCCCTCCGCCGAGATTTGGTCTCGGCCCAGGCGGGGTTGTTCGGTGCTTGCTTCCCAGACGACTGGGGCGTTGCTGGTGCGAATGGGTTTTCTCAACAGCTTTAGTAATCGTTCGATATAAACTGGCGAAAGGGGTCGAATGACGAAATACGAGATCATCCTGTACTGGAGCGCTGAAGATGACTCATTCATCGCAGAAGTACCTGAGTTGCCCGGTTGTGCGGCTGATGGTACGACTCGGCAGGAGGCGTTGGCGAATGCCGAAATGGTGATTCAGGAATGGATCGAAACCGCTAAGGAATTGGGATGGCCTATACCTGAGCCGAAAGGACGGCTGTTGTTCGCCTGACACGGCCCGAACGCGTCATCCCATCCCTAGAAGTTTCCGGATATCGCCGTTTCACGAACGGAACCACCCCAAAAGAGAAGCGAGGATGCAAACTGTAACTATATGGGTTACACTGGTCCGTGGCGATCGTCGGATTCCGGCACAAAGGGCTCGAAAGGTTCTTCGTCACGGGTGCCAAGCCAGGAATTCAAGCCAAACATGCTGAGCGGCTCCGACTGATCCTCGCCCGTCTGAACGTGGCGGCGAGCGCGCAGGACATGGACTTGCCTGGTTTGGACCTCCACGAGCTCCGCGGTCCGAGAAAGGGTACGTGGGCCGTCAAGGTGAGCGGCAACTGGCGCGTCACATTCACATGTGCCGAAAGGGATGTGGACCGCGTCGACTACGAGGACTACCACTGAGGTCAATATGAAAATGCACAATCCGCCGCACCCGGGTGAGGTTCTCAAGACACTGTGCCTCGAGCCCCTCAATTTGACCGTCACCGAAGCTGCGCGATCTCTCGGAATCAGTCGCAAAACGCTATCCGGCATCCTGAACGCCCGTGCGGGCATCAGCCCAGAGATGGCCGTGCGTCTTTCCATTGCCTTCAATACCAGTGCGGAGAGTTGGTTGAATCAGCAGCTTCAGTATGACCTGTGGCACGCAGAGCGAAACCGAAAGCGGCTGCATGTGACGAGGTTGACCGCCGCCTGATTCTGCGTCCTCCAAATGGGCGATCCTCGGCATCCAGCCCAAGCTATTGTACGGCAACGCCGTATAACGACCGCGTTCCTCCGCATTGACCGGAAGCGGATTCCCGGTACGAACCACTTGGATGCCCAGCACCTCGATGGCTGCTCTTCAGCGGATACGATCCCCATTTCGAGGGGGATGAACCCCCGGCGCGGGTACTTTCCGGAACCCCACATACCGGACACAACTGTTACCGAGCAGGCGACGACCCGATGCTCTCGTGAGAGACTGGAAAGCATGGTACGTGAACTCATAATTCTCTTCTCGGCAGCCTCCATTCCGGCGCTCGCAGGCAATGTGAAACTGCTCTCCTCGTTGCCAAGCGGCGCCGTATCGAGGGCCATCGAAATCGACGCGGCGGGCAATATTTACCTTACCGGATCGCTGACGCCGCGGAACCCGAAGGATTCCCAAGACACATCGGATATTTTTGTCGCGAAGGTCTCGGCGGATGGATCGAAGGTGCTTTACTTCACTTCGCTGGGAGGGTCGTTCGCGGAGGCGGGGGCCGCAATCGCAGTGACTTCGGACGGCTCGGCCTACGTAACGGGCTCCACGGGCTCATCCGATTTTCCAGTGACTGCGGGGGCGTTCGAGACCACCTTTGACTTAGCCGGCGCATCGCAAGGGTTTCTCGTGAAAGTCAATCCGGCGGGCGCGGTAGTGTATGCCACTTACATCAACGGGAAGACCTGCACGACACTTACGGGAATGGCTCTTGGCATCGCAGGCGAGGTCTTTCTCACCGGCTTGGGCGGACCGGATTTTTCCTACTCGAGCGGCCAGCCTGCGCAGAGCTTCATTCTGAAGCTGGACGCAGGGCTGAGTAAGGTGCTGTTGTCGATCTATGGTTACGGCGGCGGCCTGATGGCTCTGGACAGCCAAGGCAACATTTATCTTGCGGGCAACGCGCAGCCTGTCACCGGAGGGCCGGTATATACGCTTCCGGCGCTGCCATCCAAAGCGTTTCAGTCCACGCACACCGCCGAGATTTGTACCGAGGGAGGGGGTCCCGGTGGGAGCTTTGCTCAGTTCTGCACCTACCAATTCATAGTAAAACTGGATCCAACGGGCAAGTTGCTCTGGGACATGTATGTCACTGGTACGTACGGCGCCATCCCCGGCGGAATGGCTGTAGACAGCGCGGGCAATGTTATCGTGGCCGGCACGACTAACTCGGACGATTACCCGGTGACTCCGAGAGCTTTTCAGACTGCATATCCGGCCGCCGCGCCTCAGTTAGTGCCGCAGGTCGGGCCGTTCAACTACTATATGGGTCCGCCGAATGCTACAGGGTACGTCACCAAGGTCAACGCCACGGGCACGGATTTGATATGGTCCACTTACTTCGGCGGTTCCTTTCAGGACCAGATCACGGGAATGGCCGTCAGTCCGGCGGGCGATATCGTTCTGTCGGGCCGTGCGGGTTCGAGCGACCTGGTTCTGGCCGACATTCCGGACGCCTGCCGTCCCTCGGCGAACCAGGTGTTGGGATTTGTCGCGCGTATGTCCGCGGATGGCGCGTCCGTGGGCGCGACGCAACTGGTCGAGGGAGTTCCCGATTGCCTGTACTTGTCGTGCAGCAACCTCTCCGGCTATCAAAGCGGATGGCCGCTGGCGTTGCGCCCGGATGGAACGGCAGTGCTCGCGGGCGCGAACGGCAGCGTGGCCTCCATCGATTTTTCGGCCGGCAGCCGCATCGGGTGCCTGGCGGATCCGGCGGACAACGCGCAGTTAAGCAGCGTAACACCGGGTCAACTGATTGCGATTTACGGCGTGGACCTGGGGCCTGCGATTCCGTCCGTTCCGAGCGGAGGAGTGGCGCAATCCACCGACACATTCGGGGTGTTCTTCAACGGCATCCCCGCGCCGATTCTCTACTCCTCGGCCCAGCAGATCAACATACAGGTTCCTTACGAGATCGCCGTAGCGGCCCCCGGCACCGTATCCGGGAGCAGTTCGCCGGGCACGGTGCAGATGCGGGTGGTCAGCAATCAGATCCCGAACCCTGTCTCCGAGACGCGAACGCTGGGAGTGGCCGACCGGCAGCCCGCTATTTTTCTCTCGCAGACCGCATTGACCAGTCCATATCCCGGTTTGTCCGTGTGCGGCGGTGCGACAGCGTTCGGTCAAGCTGCGTTGGCCCTGAACGAGGATGGCACCGTGAACGACTGCGCCAATCCGGCGATCGCGGGTTCGAAGGTCACGGTTTTCCTCAATGGCTACGGAGCGGTGACTCCGCCGCTGGGAACGGGGGCGATCGCGCCAAGCCCGGCGGTGGCCCTCACGCCATCCCTTACTCCGGGGCTTTTCACAGGGACCACGGTGGTCGCTACGACCAGCGTTCCGGGCTCCATCACGGGCCTGGCCCAGGTCAAGTTGCAGGGCGGCGGACAAAGCGTGCTACTCAACGGAGCGGCGCTCGCCGGCACGGCCTCGCGGGAACGGGTCATTGTGATTTGGACGCGCTGAGACCGGTAGTCTCGTTAGCACTACTGCGTTATAAATTGCTGGCGATACCGTGGCGCGGGCACTCGTGCCTGCCGGGTCGAGACTCATCTCGACCCATCTTCGCTCGTCGCGCAAGCGCCGGCATGGGTGCCGGCGCGGCAGCCTGAGAGGCTGCGCCACGATCGCCTCGCGAAATCTTGTAACAGAGTAATCTTAGTGGGCTGGAGAGATGGGGGGGCGCGACTTCTTGCGGCCGGCAGCCGGCTAGAACGACCACAGCACACTCGTATACCCAGTGTGCGCGTGGTAGTTCTGGTCGTATCCCAAGATGTGGAACTCCTCGCCGTAATTGTAAAATTGCCACCCGGCATTCCACCGCACCTTGGGCGTGATGCGAATCGACAACCGGGCCATCGGCGCCTGGTAAGTCAGTGGAAAAGTCTGAACGGAATCGAGCAGCGACTGGACGGGGTTGTTCACGTCCGCGGCGGCCACCGGTGAGCTGCGCCCGTCGCCCGTATCTTTCGTGATGGTGTAGCCCACCAGCAGATCCGCGCGCTTCCGGATGGCGAAGTGGGCCGCCAGGTTGGCGGCGTGAATGTTGCTGATGTAATACGACGGCAGCGCCATCCCTCTCGGGCCGTTTCCGAGGTTGACGAAAAAGGCTATCCCGGCCCGCGTATCCAGATGGATCTTGGCATAGCTGGCGTCGAGGCTGAACCAGTTGTTGGGGACCCACGACGCATTGGCGCTGTACCGCCGCGAATGCGAAATGTAAGTCGAAAAGAAAAAGGGCGCGTTCAGGTTGTACACCTCGCGATAAGCCGTCGAGAACTGGAACCTCTTCACGCGATAGTCGGCCCGCCCGTTGATCGAGTGATAGCGCCTGTCGCTGACCGGAGTCAGTGGAAAATTGGCCCGGCCCGCCTCACCATCCAGATTGAAGGTCAGCGGTTTCCACGGACGAATGCGGATGCCCACCGTGGCGGAATTCAGGTGATTGCTCACCTGGTACACGTCGTTCTCGCTGGCGTTGGCAAAGGCTGGAATATCCAAGCCCTCGATGGTGCGAATCAGCCGGTCGGAATAGTGGTAGCCTGCGTAGAAGCCGATCCACTTCTTCACCCGATAGTTCAAGTCGGTGGAGTTACTGACCGTGCGGACACCCATATAGCGGAAATAGAGTGTGGTGCCCAAATTGAGCCCAGTGACAAATTCTGAGTAACTGGAATTACCGTCGATGCGATTGCTGGTGATCGAGGTGTTATTAACTACAGTCAGTCGCTCGGTGGGGAACAGACTGACGCTGAAGTCACCGGCCAGTTCGGGACGATTGGCATCGCCGCCCACCACGATCTGGCGGCTGGCGGGCGTGCCGAACTGTCCGATTCCGGAGGCCAATTCGTCCAAGGCGAAGTCCCGGTGACCGCTCACATAGGTCATGCGCGCGTTCACCCCCCAGAGCTTTCTCCGGGTGAAGAGATTGCCGAGCCAGCCGGGATTCGAGCCGTGAATCGGCTGCGAGCGCTGGAACTGCTGCAGCACGGTCTGATCGGCGGCGTTCCCGGTGATCGATACCGCGGGAATCACACCGGCCGAAGTGGCCGGCGTGTCGTCCTTGAAGAAATCCCAGCGGCGCGTGAGCGTGAGCTTGAAGCCGGCCAGGTCGAGGTCGGTGCCCAGCCGGTACTCGTTCCACTGGCGGCGCACGTTGGTGAACACCGGAAGGCCGGCGCCGTTCAGGTCGAACTCCTGCGCGGTGGAGAGCGCCGGGCCGTCCTCGGAGCTGCGGCTGTATCCCAATCGGAAGCGGATTTTGGATTGCGGCAGCAGCGTCAGGTCATGGTCCTGCAGGCGGCGGATGGTGTCCTCCAGGTGCAGGCCGCCGGCCACGTCCAGCCCCGGATTGTAGTAGGCGTTCAGCCTCCACGTCATGTCGTAGCGGTACAGGCCGTTCTTCTGAATGCGCAGCACGGCGGACTGGTAGTTGTCGTTGCCCAGCCCGATAGTATTGAGCACGATCTCGTCGAAGAGATGGCCGTGTCCGTCCTTCGAATTCACCGAGAGGCTGCTTCCCAGCAGGCGGATGCCGTTGCCGATATCGTCCACGCTGCGGTACATGCCCTCGTCGCCGCCCACCGCTTTGAAGCGGTATCCCAGCTCGAAGGATTGCGTGATGTTGTAGCCGTCCATGGTCTCGCCGCGCGGCGGGCCGACCGGTTCCGTGGTGGGGGCCACTTCCTGCTGCGCCTGGAGCGCGATCCCAACTGCAAAGAACGCTGCGAAGAAGAAGAAGAGCTTCAGCATGGCGGTCATCTCAGGAAGTACTGGTCGGCGTCCGACCCGTGTATGCGGACGTGGCAGGTGGTGCACTTCTGAAACTTGGGATCGAGCATGTTGTGCCGCGTCGATTGCACGTCGACGCCCGCGTTGCGGGTGCCGGAAATCCCGATACCGACGCCGTTGTGGCACTCCAGGCAGACCGTGAAGACCACCGGCCGCTTGAGCAGCTTGGAATTCATGGACCCGTGCGGATTGTGGCAGATCTCGCACCCCTCCACGTGCACCGACGGATGCTCGTAGACGAACGGCCCACGCTTGTCGACGTGGCACTTCAGGCACGGCTCCTCGTTGGTCACGGCCTGCTCCATCATGCGCGGCCGCTGCGCCATGCCCCACGTGTCGGCGAACCCCCCGTGCGGATTGTGGCAGTCGGTGCACTGCATGAAGCCTTCGTTCACGCGATGCTTGGAGGGCATATCGAATTGCGCCCGGATGGTGGCGTGGCACGAATAGCACAGGTCCTTTTGCGTTTTGGCGAGCAGGTACTTTGGAGTGGGCGAGTGGTGGATGGAATGGCAACTGGTGCAGGCCACATCGTTCAGCGTGTGCTCGGAGCGGCGGATGTTGGCGCGCGCGAAATCGCGGGCGTGGCAGCCCAGGCAATCCTCCAGCACCTGCTTGGGCTCCATCAGCGAGAAGGCATGCGGGATGGTGGCCTTGCCCCCGCGGGCCTCGAGGTGCTGCTTCGCCGGGCCGTGGCAGCCCTCGCACCCCGTACGCTCGGGCGTTTCCTTTCCCGATGCAATGCTCTTATAATGCGGATTCTTGTAGAAGTTCGACCAGATATCGGCATGGCACGTTTTGCAGGCGTCGCCTCCCACAAACCCGGCTGACGAGGGCGCGGAGGCCGTCGCGGCCAGGTTTTGGGTCTGGGCCATCGTCACGGTGGTCGACAGAATCAGAAGCGCAAAGGCCGCGGCGCGGTACCATAACGGGACAGGAACCGATCGCGCCGCGGCCGTTTTGCGCGGGTTCCTCAGGAGAAGCGCAAAGGCCGCGGCGCGGTACCATAACGGGACAGGAACTGATCGCGCCGCGGCCGTTTTGCGCGGGTTCCTCAGAAGTATCGCAGCGGCGCTGCCGGCACGTGCCATACTCAAAATGATACTGGAGCGGAAGGCGGTCTGAATCGAAATGGCGAGAGAATTTACGTTGGTTCCGCGGCCCGTGGCGCGTATCGATACGCGTTTCCGGCGAATTGTGACGGATCTTCCGGTCCCCGAGTCCATCCCCATTCTGGAAAAACTTTACGCCTATGAACCGCGGGCCATGCGCGGGCAGCCGCCCGTAGTCTGGCATCGCGCCGAGGGCTTCCAGGTGTCGGACGCCTGGGGCAACCAGTGGATCGACTGGTCGTCGGGGGTGCTGATCGCCAACGCCGGCCACGGGCGCGCGGAGATCGCGGACGCTATTGTGGCGCAGGCGCAGGCCCACCTGTTGACGAGTTTCTCGTTCGCCAACGAGCCGCGCGCGCTGCTGGTGGAGAAGCTCGCCGGCCTGCTTCCCGAGCCGTTGAAGAAGGTGTTCCTCTACAGCGTGGGGTCGGAGGCCATCGAGTGCGCCCTCAAGCTGTGCCGCACCTACGGGGTGAGGAGCGGCGGCCGCTCGAAGCACGTGATCGTCTCCTACGACAAAGCGTTCCACGGCCGCACCCTCGGCGCCCAGCAGGCGGGCGGCATTCCGGAGCTGAAGTCGTGGATCGTGAATTTGGATCCGGGTTTCGTCCAGGTGCCTTTTCCCGACGGTTTCCGCACGCCCGACACTTCGTTCGACACTTTCGAGAGCACCCTGCGGGAAAAAGGAGTCGAGCCGCAGAACGTGGCCGGCGTGATGCTGGAGACTTACCAGGGCGGCAGCGCGGCCTTCGCCCCGGCTGCCTATATGCAGTCGCTGCGGCAGTGGTGCACGGGGCACAAGGCGCTGCTGGTCTGCGACGAGATTCAGGCCGGCTTCGGGCGCACCGGCCGGATGTGGGGTTTCGAGCACTACGGCATCGTCCCCGACCTGGCGGTGTTCGGCAAAGGGATCTCCGGCTCGTTGCCGCTTTCGGCCGTGGCCGGGCGGCCGGACGTGCTGGACCAATATGGCCCGCTGAGCATGACGTCGAGCCATGCCGGCAATCCGGTTTGCTGCGCCGCGGCGCTGGCTTCGATCGACCTGGTGCTGAAGGAGGGGCTCGCCGAAAAGGCGCGCCAGACGGGCACAGTTCTGCACCGCCGGTTAAATGCGATGGCCTCACGCTTCCACCAACTCGGATGCATCGCGGGCAAGGGACTGGTGGCGGGCGTCCCGTGCATCCGGCCCGGCGGCACGGAACCGGATGGCGACCTGGCGTTCGACGTCGTACGGCGCGCCCTGGAGAAGGGCGTGCTGATGTTCGCGCCCGTCGGTTTCGGCGGGGCCACCATCAAGATCTGCCCGCCGCTGGTGATCAGCGAGGAGGCCATGAGCGAGAGCCTGGACGCGCTGGAGGAGTCGCTGGGCGAGATCTGCGCGGGAGCGTGATGGCGGCCGAAGTCCTCATCGTCGGCGGCGGCATGATCGCCCACGATCAGATTCTGCCATCGCTGTACCACCTGCAACGCCAGGGACGCATCGGCGAAATCGCGGTGTGTGCGTCCACTCACGAGACCGTCCGCAAGCTCGCGGAGAACGAGACGCTGCGGCGCGCGTTTCCCGGCCAGTCATTCCGTATGTACCCGGCCGCGCCAACGCCAGACCGCCAGCCCGAGCTTTTCCGCGAAGCCATCGCGCACCTGCCGCCGCGCCAGATCGTCATCGTGGCTGTGCCCGACCAACTGCACTACGGCGTGATTCTCGAGGCCCTCCGGCGCGACCAGCACGTGTGCGCCGTGAAGCCGCTGGTCCTCGAGCATCGCCAGGCGGTGGAAATCGCCGGTGAATCGCGGCGGCGCGGCCTGCTGGTGGCCGTCGAGTACCACAAGCGATTCGACGACCGCAGCCTGATGGCGCGCCGCGCGTATCGCGAGGGCCGCTTCGGCGAATTCCGCTTGGGAACCGCGTGCCTGCTCGAAAAGTGGTCCTACCGCAGCTCGAATTTTCAGAACTGGATGACCGCGGAAAACTCCGACGCCTTCACCTACATCGGGTGCCATTACGTCGACCTGGTGCACTTCATCACCGGCCTGCTGCCGCGCGCCGTGAGCGTCTATGGGATCCTCGATCGCTTCCCCAACGGCAAGCAAGGATACCTGTGGACCGATGCGCGCGTCATCTGGAACAACGGCGCTTGTCTGAACGTGCAGAATGCGCTCGGCTTCCCGGACGCTGCCCCGGGAACCAATACCCAGGGACTGACTCTCTACTGCCAGGGCGCTGACGAGGGCGCTTTGATCTCGCACTCGGACCAGTACCGCGGATTGAAATACTGCTACGCGGGCCCCGCGGCGTACGCCGAGCCGAGCCCCGACTATTTCCAGTACGTCGATTTGGGCGGGCCGGGCCTGGCGCCGGTGGGGTATGGATACCGCTCGATTGAAGCCATAGTAACGGCGGCCATCCGGGTGAATGCGGAGGGCTCCGGGGTGCTGGATGAGATCGACCGCGCGGGAATCATCGCCACCGCGTCCAACAGCAGCTACAACGAAAGTGTGATCGAGGCCGCCCGCGAGTCGATTCTGCATGGGGGGCGCGAGGTGGCGATCAGCCTGCCTGCATGACGGGCGGCGCGTCGGCAGCTTGACCTTGCGCCTCGCTCTAGCTCCCCGAGGCAGAATTAGACCGCGTCGCCGCGCGGTAAACTGGAGCCATGGCATCGGTTGTCGAGATCGGTACGTTGATTGACCGGGATCCTGCAATCCGCGGGGGGCGCCCTAAGATTGCCGGCACCGGATTGACCGTGAACCGAATCGCCGGCTGGTACAAGATGGGCATGACTCCCGAGGAGATCGCCCTTGAGTATCCGCATTTGACGCTTGCCCAAGTGCATGCCGCATTGGCGTACTATCATGCCAATCGCGAGGAGATTGAAGCCGACATCGCCCAGGAAGAAGCGGCGGCAGCCGAGTGGGAGAAGCGGTTGCCGAGAGACTCGAATCGCCGATGAGTCAAATCCGGCTGTACCTCGATGAGGATTCCATGCGAAGATCGCTCGTCTACGGCCTGAGGGCACGGAGCGTGGACGTTTTGACCGCCGCGGATGCAGGGATGATCGGCCGTGACGATCAGGACCACCTTGCGACGGCCACAGCCTCGGGACGAGTGCTGTACACATTCAACACGGCGGACTACTGTGTACTCCATCAAGAATTGTTGACCCAAGGACGATTTCACGCGGGAATCATCGTCGCCCCGCAGCAACACTACGCGGTCGGCGAGGAACTTCGACGGCTTATGCGGCTCGTGAGCAGCGTCCCGGCTGAAGATATGCAAAATCGGCTCGAATTCCTGTCTTCTTGGTCCTGATCCTGGTCGCGCCGCGGCGCGTGGACCGTGCCAAGCCCTCCGTCGCGCGCCCGTGCGGCGATCGGCCCGCCTGCCTGACGGGCGGTGACGCGAGTTGCCGACCTTATCCAACGCTTCCACCAGAGCAGGTGGTAAGCTCTGACGTGGTTCTCTGCCGAGTCCGGCAAGGCCGGAACCGGGCCTACCTTGCGGCGGCCGACCGCTCGATCGAGGCCATCGTGACGGCGGCCATCCGGGTGAATGCGGAGGGCCCCGGCGTGCTGGATGAGATCGACCGCGCGGGGGGAATCATCGCCACCGCGGCCAACAGCAGCTACAACGAAAGGTGTGATCGAAGCCGCCCGCGAGTCGATTCTGAATGGTGGGCGCGAGGTGGCGATCAGCCCGCCTGCATGACGGGCGGCGCATTTTCGATAACGATTCGCGGGGAGGAGTTCGGGAGTGGAACGGGCAGGCCCTGTTCTTCGAGCAAACTCACGTGCTCCGTCATGCCCCACTTGGCCTTGTACAGACAGTCTTCGATGGAGTGGCCAACCCCGCTAAAACCTTCCAGGTCGGGAGAGTAGAAGGAGAAGAAATCGGGCTCCGCGGTGGCCTCGATCACGAGTGAATAGCGCAGGTCAATCATCATTCCCTCCCGGGCTTGATTCCGGCTGCCTTCAGAATGGCATGGCACGTACCGGTTGGCACTTCCTTGGCTCCATGGAAGTCGATGCGAATCAGTTTATCGTGCCCCGGCTTTCGATAGTAGCGGATCGAACCCTTCTCTTTGAGCAACCGGAAACCGCCGGATTCAAGCTCTTGCACCAATTCACTGAACCGCAAGGAGGCTTCACCCCTTCTCCAGTCTACCGCCGCGGTGGCTTCGGCGTAATGGAAGAGAGTGAGCGGCCCGCAGCGTGGTCGCGAAGGGCTCGTTCTGCCAAAACTCCGGAGCCCTTCCGTCAGCGCCAAACGGGATCATCGCAAATGGCAGCTTTTGGACGAGGCCTGATAGAATTGAACAGGTGGATTTGTGTCGGCGGCTTTGATCCTTCCCTTGCTTCCCGAAGGCCGAATGGCGGCCGCGAGCGTAGGCCCGGTTCCGGCCGTTGCCGCACTCGGAAGAGAACTACGCCAGAGCTTACCCACCGCTCTGGTGGAAGCGTTGGATAAAATCGGCGACCAAATCGCGATCGAAATCCTGGATCCTCTGCTTTGTTCCACCACGGTGGAGCAGTTGGCGAGAACCTTCGAACATGTATTTCCCAAGTTCAGGGACTACTATGTTTCGACCGCCCTCCTCATGTGGGGATTTCTTCAAGAGGATCCGCAGCGGTTTTCCGAGCTGACGATCCGCAGCTTTCAACAATCGGAAGGGCTGATTCGGGCACGCGGTCCACATTGGATCGGTCAGGACGCTTCGCTGAACGCCTTGCAAGGCCTCACGACAATCATTCGCGTCGCGAAAGCCGCCACCCGGCTCTTCGATCGGGATAAGGCCTCGCCGCTGCGGGCCGAGGAATCCAGCGTGGAGCCGTGGGCGAATTCGATCATCGCGTATGCGATGGCGTTCTCCCCGCTTCTCGCCTCTCTGACCGCACTAGCGGACGGGCGGACGGTTTCAGGAAGGTTGGAAAACGTTGCGACCCTGGCGCACTGGAGCAAGAGTTACGCGGTACGAGCATACCACCTCACCAAGGTCATCGGGCTGCTGAAATACGCGCCGCTTGGCAGTCCGGTTGGCCCAAGCGAACGGGAGGATCTGGTCCTCGCGGAAGCCGGTCTCGACAGCTACGCCGAGACGCTTCGTCAAGACGATCAGCCATGAGCCCGGCAAAGCGCGGCGAAGTTTGGTGGGTCGATCTGGGCCAGCCGAAAGACGACCACGAGCAGGCAGGCCGGCGCCCGGCCATCATTTTCCAGACCGATGACCTCTCGCGGTTGTGATCATTCCGCTAACTACGCAGACAAGGCGGGCGGGCTTTGCAAATACCGTTTTGATTCCCGCAAGGGAGGCTGGGCAAGACCTCGACTCTGTAGCGCTGTGCCATCAAGTCCGTGCGATTGATTGCCGCAAGCTGATCCACAAGATCGGAGAACTCGCCCCCGAACGGCTGAGCGAGATTGAACTCGCGGTTGTGTTCGTGTTGGGGCTTCCTTCCTAAGTACGTTGTCTCATAAATACCCCGACGTATTTTTCAGGCGCCGAGCAAGGGTCGACATGAGCGGGGGACGTTCCTTGCGGAGCGTCTCCGGCGGCAGAAACCTCGCGGGTTGCGGAGCGCCGGCTGAAGCCGGCGGCAGCCAAGATTGGCTGCCCCACGAACAGTTCAGAATCAGTGGGTTGTCCAGGAGACGCGGCACGCTGAGAGCACGACTTCACCGGGCACGCGGCCCGAAACGCGGCCCCGCCTGCTCATTGCCGACCGCGAGTGCCGTGCCGTACGCCAGCTTGATCACCTTCTCCATCTTCGGAAAATTCAATCGATCCACGGTGTCGACCGGTTCGTGATAGCCGGGGTGAAAGCCGCCGAAGAGCCACACCGCGGGAATGCCCGCCTCCAGAAACGGCAGTTGGTCGCAGCGGAACAGCGTGTTCAATATGTGGTCGCGCTCGAGTATGTGGTCGAGCTGCAGACCGATCGCGCGATCCTCCCGCTCGATCACGGCCAGCAGATCGGGGCTGTAGTACGTTCCGACCAGCTCGATCCGGTTGCTCGTATCGGCGGGGATCTCGATCGCGCCCTCGCTTTGCGGGATGTGCGCCTCGTCGCGATCATGTCGAGGTTCACCACCGCGCGCGTGCCGGCCAGCGGGCGCAGCGGATGAGCCGTGTAATAGAAGGACCCGAGCATGATTTCCTCCTCCGACCCGAACACTACGAACAGCAGGCTGCGCTTCGGCCGCGGCGCGCTCTGTGCGAACATCCGCGCCAGTTCCATCACCGCGACGGTCCCCGAAGCGTTGTCGTTGGCGCCGCGATAGACGCGCCCGTTTTGCACGCCCAGATGATCGTAGTGGGCGGTCAGCAGCACGGTCTCCGATTTGAGAACGGGATCGCTGCCTTCGAGCAGTCCCACCGCGTTCAGCGACATGCCGCGATGCTGTTCCTGGTTGGCGCTGCGCATTTCGACCACGGTATCGGGAAGCGCTTGCGATCGCGGCTGGAGTTTCGCGTCGATCGACTGCTGCAACTCGGCCGGCGTGTGCCCGGTGGGGGAAAGCAGCTCCGCGAGGGCGCTGTCGCCGATGGAAAAGGCCGGGATCTGTTGGGGATCGTCCAGTGACTGGGGCGGCGCCGAGGCGCGCTGTGGCTGGCCGGCATTCGCGCCCGGGGCTTCGAGCAGGCCGGGATGATGGCGCACGGGTTCGCTAGAAATCAGCACTCCGACCGCGCCGTGGCGCCGCGCATTGGCCAGCTTGGTCCAGCGTCCCGCGTGCAGGGTGTGGCCCGTCCCGTTCCAGACGGATTGCGGATCGTCCTCCTGCGGCTCGTGATCGAAAATCAGGACGATCTTCCCCGCCGCGTCGAGACCGGCGTAGTCGTGGTAGCCGTACTCCGGCGCGGTGATGCCGTACCCGGCAAAAACCAGCGGGCCTTGGATGTCGATGTCGCGATAGAAACTGCCGGTGAAATCCGTACCCGCGCGGAAAGCTCTGCTCGCTCCCTTGCGAGTCAGGACCAGCCGGCGGCTTCCCGGATCGGTGCGATAAGCGATCAGCGGAAACTCCTGCAGGTAAGAGCCGCTCGCGGCGGGCAGAAGCCCCGACTTCTGAAAATCGGCGGCGATGTAGCGCGCGGCAATCTCCGCCTGGGGTGAGAGCGACAGCCGGCCCGCCAGGGCATCGGAAGTCAGGAAGTCGAGATCGGCGCGGAGACGGGAGGAGGGTTGGCAGAGGAGACTGGCCAGGGCGGGGAGTCCCAGCGCCAGGCGCTTGAGCGAAGGCCGCATGCCGATACATTAGCGCAATTGCTCATGCGTAAGGCTGCGCCGGTCCGCCGCCAATCGCACGGTATACTACTTGTTTCGCCTTTGGCGCCGATTTTTGGGGGATCCGCTGCCGCAGACCACTTACTACGGTTACATCAGCGACGAAGCTTTGCTCTCACTGGACTCGATGGAGGGCCTCCACCACCTGCCCCCCGCGTCCAAGCCCAAGGCCCGTCCGGAAGTTCCGGCGCCGCCC
Source organism: Candidatus Sulfopaludibacter sp. SbA4 (assembly GCA_900290305.1). Taxonomy (GTDB): domain Bacteria; phylum Acidobacteriota; class Terriglobia; order Bryobacterales; family Bryobacteraceae; genus OMOG01. Next base: position 5,389 of record OMOG01000062.1, on the reverse strand, counting down.
TGGTGGGCCTATATCCCGGCAGTCCTGTTGACCGGCGTCGCCTACGCCATTCACTCGCTTCCGTTTCCACCGTTCCGCGTGGTCAGCGCATCGGGTGCGCGTTACCCGGTCAGCGCCGCTATCATCGCCATCGTCGCCGGCGTACTGGTGCGCAATCTGTTGCCCCTCCCGGCGGCCGCCGTCGAAAGCGCTAAGGGCCTGGCCCGGCGGATCATCCCGGTGACCATCGTGCTCACGGGCGCGGGACTGAACCTGATGCGCGCTTCCACCATCGGGTCTACCGCGCTGCTCATTACCGTGGCGTGCATGGGGGTCGCCATGGCGGTCACGGTATGGCTGGGACGGCTCTTGGGAGTGCGCCGCTCCACCGGCCTGCTGATCGGCGCGGGCACCGCCATCTGCGGCACCAGCGCCATCGTGGCCGTCGCGCCCCTGATCGAGGCCGAAGATCAGGACCTCATGCTCTCCATCGGCACCGTCAACATTCTGGGGCTCGTGCTGATGTTCCTGTTGCCCGCGCTGGGTGGCCTGCTGCATCTCCGGGACGATGCTTTCGGCGTGTGGGCGGGCACCACCATCCATGCCGTGCCGCAGGTGGTGGCTGCCGGTTTCGCTTATAGCGCCCCGGCCGGCTCGCTCGCGACGCTGGTGAAACTGGTGCGCGTCACGCTGCTCGCGCCGTTTCTCTTTATTCTGGGCCTGCTCCACGCACGCAGCCGCGGCTCCGCGGTGCCGGTCCAGTATGCCAAGCTGGTGCCGCGATTCGTGTATGGCTTTCTGGCGCTGTCCCTGATCAACACGCTGGACCTGTTCCCGGTGCTGCAGTTTCGATTCGGCTCGGTCCCGTTCTCGGATGTGCTGACCAGCCTGGGCGAATTGCTGCTGACCCTGTCGATGGCGGCGATGGGCCTGGAAGTCAACGTCCGTTTCCTGGCACACACCGGCGGAAAGGCGGTTCTCACCGGAACCATCGCCAGCGCCGTCCTCGTTCTGGCCAGCCTGCTGCTGATCCGCCTGCTGCTGTGACAGCGAGACGGAGTGAGCACAATCTGAGCCGACGTTCTTCCGCCCGGCAGGGCGGAAGATCGGGCAGCGCGCTAAGGTCCAATGCTGTTCAATTAACTGCGCTGAGTGGGGCGAGCGGCCATTGTTGACGACCCGCCGAGACGGAACAGCGGATTCGTTGAAAGATCTGGGCCCCGACCCAAATTCTTGCCAGAACTTCCTCCGGCGGCGAGTTGCTGGTGCGAAGGGCTGTTCGCGCCAGGTACCGGGGCATACGCTATTGGAGCTTCGTCGAAGGCCGCCTGCTCCACAGGTCCGAGCTTCATCCTGTGATGATGATGTCCTCAGGATTCAAGAGACCCCCCTTAGCAATTAATTCGCTGTCAGCGGCACCACATCGCCGGAGAAGTAAAATCCGCCCCAGTAGTAGGGATGCGGATACTTGCGGAGCATCTGCCGCTGTGCGTCGCGCATGGCTTCCGCTTTGCCTTTACCCTGATGCAAGAAGTTCGCAAACGTCTGGAGTAGCTCGAAGGATTGCGATTGGCTTACCTGCCATAGGGTCATCACTTGGCTCCGCACTCCCGCCACGACGAACGCTCTCCTCATTCCGTACACGCCGTCACCGATGCTTGGTACCCCCAGCGCCGTCTCGCATGCGCCCAGCACAACCAGTTCTGCGCCCTGCCAGTTCCGATCGACAATTTCGCTGCTCTGCAGGTAACCGTCCTCGCCGTCGCCAGCTCCCCCAGCCTGCGCACCGGCCAGAACCAGCGCTCCGCGGGCCATAGGATCATCCCACCGCCGGTCCGTCCTCTCTTGTGGAGTTCCAGCGGCCGGAGTGTTGTCGCAGAAGAAGCCGTGAGTGATGAACCACAGGGTTCGCGGCTCCGCAATCTGCTTGACCACGCCCTCCCGCGCCTGCTCCCGGTCGTACACCTTGACTCCCGGCAAAGCTGTTCGAAAACCCCCGATCTCCTGCCCCGTTATCCCCACCCTGGGCCACCGCACTCCTTTTCCGAAGGCCACGCTGCAACTGATCGCGGGATTGCCGAGTGCTCCCTTATTCGAATTGGGCCTGTCCGAAGTCCTCCGGGCCACGCCTGTGTCCCTGAAGAGGAAGGACGGATCTGCCACAAGGTAGTCTCCGTATAGCTTCCGCCGCCCATCCTCGGCGCGCCTTAGCCTCACGAGGTCTCTCCCACTTGTCAGGTTGGCCACCAGGTGATCTTCGAGGAACCAATGTCCTTTCCTGTCCACCAGTGAACTGAAGTCCACTAAACCCAGGTCTCCGTCAGCCGCGACGTACAGCCGGCTGTGACCGTTGAGTTCCTCCTCGAGCTGTCCCAGAGTCTGCTCATATAATTCCTTGGATGCGGTGCGCACAGCGGTAATCTTGGAAGTTGGGCTGGCCTCCAGTTTGCGGACCTTGGCGACAACTGCATTGATCCGGTCAGCGGCCCCCAGATCCCTGGACTCGATCCTGCCATCGGCAAACAACACGTAAGCGACGTAGCGACTTTCGCCCCAAGTCTCAGGTTGCGGACGGAAGGGATGGAAGACCTTGTATTCGGCAATCTCGACCAATGTCCAGCCACCTTTGAGCGCCGCTGACAACTCTTCAAGTTCTACAATTCCAAGGTCTTGTTCTTCTCGCGGCACCGCGGAATATAAGCTTAGGAGCGCTTCGTTCGCCGAGCGGTGCCTCGCTTCGTATTCAGACCCGTTGCTGCACGGCTGCGCCGGTTGCTGCAACGGCGTTCCCGCAGCATTCGGCGGAAGGCACTCATCAAGAGCGCGCCGCGCGAGTTGCCACCGGTGAAATAGCTCGGGCTGCCGCACTGCCAAGCGCCGTTGGACGGCACGGATTTCCTGCAATCGCCCTTTGCGCTGCAATAGCGCCCAAAAGACGTCCCGTATGGCGTCCCTGTCTTGCGGTTGAGCAAGCTGGAAAGAGATCAATATGTCCACTGGCATCAACGATTGCAGGAGAGCCCGCTGTTCGGTTTCCTCAACCGGCATGAGCCATCGGGAAAGATTCGTGGCCTCAGTCCTGCCGGCCCGCTCTCCCGAAGCCCGTGCCTCGGTGGAGCGCCCCTCAGCCCACAGCAGCGCCGCCAGATTAAACAAATACCTGATGGTATTGGGATGCTCAGGTCCCAGGGCCTTTGCCGTGATCGCAAGCGCCCGGCGAAATGCCGGCTCCGCTGCCGTGTACTGCCCTGTGCTCGCCAAGAGGAATGCCAGATTATTCAGCGACTCCGCTATTTTCGGATTCTCGGGCCCTAGAACTTTCTCTCGAATGGCAAGCGCCTGACGGTGGAATTGTTCCGCTGTCCGGGGATCTCCTTTGGCGGCGAAAAGCTCAGCCAGGTTACTCAAGGTCGTCGCCGCTTCGGGATTATCCGGCCCGGCAGCTTTCTCTTGAATCGCGAGTGTCCGGCGATACAAGGGTTCCGCCCCTGCATAGTCGCCTCTGGCAGAGAGGAGCAAAGCCAGGTTGTTGAGGGGTGGTGCAGTGTCGGGATGGTCGGGCCCCAAAACCTTCTCACGGATCGCCAGCGCCCGGCGGTACAGGGGTTCCGCTCCCGTGTAGTCCCCTTTGGCAGCGAGGAGCCGACCCAGGTTGTTGAGCGATGTTGCCGTATCGGGATGCTCGGGTCCCAGGACCTTTTCACGGATCGCCAGCGCCTGCCGGTACAGTAGCTCTGCTGCCGCATAGTCCCCTTGCGCCGCGAGAACAACAGCCAAATTGCTCAGCGTTCTTGTTGTATCGGGGTGCTCGGCACCCAGAAGCCGTTGCTGGATGGTTAGCGCTTGGCGATATACCGCTTCAGCCTCCGCGTATCGTCCCTTGAAGTAAAGTAGCCCGCCAAGGTTGTTCAGAGAAGTCGCGACTGCGGGATGCTCAGAGCCCAGTGCCCTTGCCTGTAAGCTGATTGCCCGCCGGTACAGGGGCTCCGCTCCTGCATAGTCGCCTCTGGTAGCGAGGAGCCAACCCAGGTTATTGAGCGATGTTGCCGTATCGGCGTGCTCGGATCCCAGGACCTTCTCACGGATCGCCAGCGCCCGGCGGTACAACGGTTCCGCCGCTGCATAGTCCCCTTTGGCGGCGAGAACCGAAGCCAAGTTAGTCAGCGATGTCGCAGTCGTCGGATGTTCCGGTCCCAGGGTCTTCTCCTGAATGGCGAGTGCTCCACGATAGAGGGGTTCTGCCGCGGGATAGTCGCCTTCGGCGGCCAAAAGCAACGCCAGGTTGTTGAGCGAGGTTGCCGTGTCCGGATGTTCCGGTCCCAGGATCTTCTCCTGAATGGCGAGCGCCCGGCGATACAGCGGCTCTGCCGCAGCGTAGTCTCCCCTTTCTCGGAGCAGCTCGGCAAGATTGTTCAGCGACATTGCGGTATCAGGATGTTCCGGCCCCTCCACCTTCTCCCGAATGGCGAGCGCCTGACGATAGAGGGGCTCAGCGAGTGCGGATTCGCCCTTCGCGTTCAGCAGCCATGCCAGGTTGTTCAGGGACATTGCAGTATCGGGATGCTCGCGTCCTAAGACTTCCTCCTGGACTGCCAGAGCCTTCCGCAAGAGCGGCTCGGCCGCGTCGTAGTGGCCAGCCTTGGCACACTGGGCACCAAGAGACCCGAGGAGCCTCGCTCCTTCTTCAGGCCGCCGCTCCTTTGAGTTGGCGACCGATTCGGCCAACTCCTTGGCTTGAGCACCATCCAACTGGCATCGCTTGAGGCCATCGCTTGGGTCCGCAACTTGAGCCTGTGCCATGCACGCCACCAGCGGGAGCGCCCAGAGCGTTCGTTTTCCCCATCGTCGGAGAAGTCTCGTCATGGCGAGCATTCCGGCAAGACCTTGCAGACGTTGCGATTGGATGTGGCAGCCTCGGCTGCCAATCCAGCCTCAGTATAGCCCTGTCTTCGGTCGTGCGCCGGAACGCCGAATCTCGAGGCGCAGCTTTTCGAGAATTTCTTGTCACAGGTCTGCCCGTTTCCTGCATTCCCTTATGAAAGATCGAACCCGCGACGGGGTTCAGAGCGCACCGAACGAAAGGAAACCTACGACCATGAAACCAGAAGCAATTGCAACCCTGGGAACGGCCAGCTACTCGGCGGCCTTCGCCCTTCGATTTCCCGAGACGCCAGCAACCGCAGAAGAACCGCGGCGCGTTGGGCCATGGACCTGCCAGGCTTGCGGTCTTATGAACCCCTCTGGGGCACCACACTGCGATTGTGGCTCTCATCTCCATCAGAACAACGAGCACGTCGCCGTGCTCCAAGCAAGCCGGCCACGGCCATGGATTCGTTATTGGGCGAGGTCTTTGGACCTGGTACTGGCGGGAGCCGCGTTCGCCATAGCAGCGGGCAGCGTTGGTGTGGAG
>OMOG01000750.1 GCA_900290305.1 Candidatus Sulfopaludibacter sp. SbA4 | reverse complement strand
GCCAGCAGCATTTGCCAGAAATCCTCCGCCTGGAGTTGGCGGGCCATGGCTTCCGCGCTCAATTCGGCCGCGAAATCCGGGACTGCTTCGCCCCGCTCTTCCAGCTTCCGCAGGATGTTGCGCGCGCGCACCGCGGCATATTGCACGTAGGGCCCCGTCTCGCCTTCGAAGCTCAAGGCCTCCTGGAGATCGAAAGCGATCACCGAGTTCCGCGTGAACTTCAGCAGGAAATAGCGCAGCGCTCCGATGGCGATTTGCGAGGCCACCTGCCTTTGCTCCTCTGCCGGCGCCTCGGCATGCCGCGACGCCACCTCTTCCAGCGCCTTTTCGATGAGGCGGTCCAACAGGTCGTCCGCCTTCACTCCCAGCCCCTTCCGGCCGGAGACCTCGACATATGGACGCTTGCGGTCTTCCTCCGAGAGGGAAATCCCGAGGTCCGCGCAGCAGCGCGGGGAAAGCGCCACCATCTCATAGTTGAAGTGCACCGACTGATCGGCCTGCGCGTGGTAGCCCAGCCCGCGCAGACCCGCCACCACCACGTCCTGCAAATACGACTGCCGCGTGTCGATCACGTTGTAGACGCGTGTACCGTGTCCGAACTGCTGTCCCGATTCGGTGGGCTCGTCCGTGGTGACCCACAGAACGCGTCCGTCCGCATAGGTTTGCAGCGGACGGTAGTAGAAGTCCTTGCCCAGCAGTCCGAATTTCCAGAGCTGATAGGCAATGTCCTTGCCGGTGTAGACCACCGTGCCGTCGGACCGCACGATCACCTTGCCTTCTTCCGAGAGGCCGGGCATCACCCAGCAGCCGGCGAGCTTGCCCTCGGTTTCGAAGTGAATGGCCTTACGCTCCTTGAGCAGTTCGAAGGCCGCCGCCCAAAACTGCAGGTGGAGGATCTCGCTCTCGCGGGGCAGCACGTCGTACTCCACGTCGAGCCGCAGCATGGTCGCCAGGTGCGCCTGCACGATGGCATCCGCCACCATGTGCGCCAACTCGGCTACCTCGCCTTCTCCGGCTTCGATGGCGTGCAGGGTGTGCGTGCGCCACTCGAGCGATTCGGGGTGCTCCTTGTAATAGCTCGAAGTCTTCGCGTAGAGGTCCCAGCAGTAATAATCGAAGCGTCGGGCGTCGATCAACGCCTGCACATCCGCCGGTGTTTTGTGGTCCAGGTAATGGAATCCGACGACCACGTCGGCCACCTGAACGCCGGTATTGTCGATGTAGTTCTGCACCTCCACGCGGTGCCCGCGGGCGCGCAGCATGCGCACGAAGGTGTCGCCCAGCGCGGCGTTCCGCAAGTGCCCGATGTGAGCGGCCTTGTTGGGATTGATATTGGTGTGCTCGACGATGATCTTGCCGGCGCTCGTTTCTATCGCTTCCGTTTCGCCGCGCAAGAGCGCCGCGCCGAATGCCGCGCGGTCGAGCCGGATGTTGATATACCCGTTGCCCGCCACCTCCATGGCGGCCACGCCGGGTATCGGTCCGACCTCGTCGACCAGCTCGGCCGCGATTTTCTTGGGAGACTGCCGCAACTGTTTGGCGAGTTGAAACGCCGCCGGCACCGCCATCTCGCCGAAATCGCTCTGCCGCGGCTGCTCGATGGGAATCGCCAGGTCGATTCCGTATCGAATCTGAATGTGGGTGCGGAAGGCGCTGGAAACGTGCTTTTCAATGGAGTGAAACACGGGAGACTACGAGGGTAGCACAGAGAAGCTGTCAGCGTTCAGCGATCAGCGATCAGCTCAGTCGCCAGGGAGGCTGAAGGCTGACCGCTGATCGCTGAAAGCTCCGCGTTATCATAGGTGCCTGATGATCCGCGCATGGATGCTCTTCCTCCTCCTTGTGGCGCCTTTGCTCAAAGCCGCCTCGCCGGTCTACGTGGTCCTCTGGTTCGACACCGAGGATTACATCGAGCCCGCCTCCGATGACGCCGCTCTGCGCATCGCGAACGACCTGACGGCGGCTGGTGTCCGGGCCACGTTCAAGGTGGTCGGCGAAAAGGCCCGCGTCCTCGAAAGCCGCGGCCGGCGCGACGTCATCGAAGCGCTCGCCAAACACGCCATCGGCTATCACTCCAATTGGCACAGCGTGCATCCTACCCCGGCCGAGTACCTGGTCCCTCTCGGGTTCCTCGAAGGGGCGCAGGAGTTCGAGCGGCGCGAGGGGCCGGGCGTGGCGGATGTGAAGCGCGTATTCGGAACCCAGCCCGTGTGCTATGGCCAGCCCGGCAGCTCCTGGGGGCCGCAGAGCAATCCGGCGTTGCGCCGCCTCGGCATCGCGGTCTATCTCGACGAGGGCGACCAGGTGGGCCTGGACGAACAGCCCTTCTGGTACGGAGGGCTGCTGCACGTCTTCCATATGGGCCGCAATACGTTTCGCGCCCAATTGAACGTGGGCGCGGAAGATACCGCCGCGTACCAGCGGTTCGACGATGCCGCGCAGCGCCTGCGCTCCAGCGGCG
>OMOG01000210.1 GCA_900290305.1 Candidatus Sulfopaludibacter sp. SbA4 | reverse complement strand
ATTCGAAGCGCTGGAAGCCGAGGGCTAATCAAATGGATATGTTTTAATGAAACGATATACTAGTTCTCCGTCGGCATCTTCTCCATCTTGTCGACCACCAACACCTCGATCGGCGCCTTGCGCGACTCCAACTTGAGCCCCAGCGTCTGCAACGCGGCGGATAGCGAATCGCCCGAGGCGCCCTCCAAGGCCCGCATCGCTTCGGGAGGGAGCACGACCCCGGCCGCGATCGCCGACCGGATCATCATCGCCATGTAGTCCTCCGGTGTGAAGTCGAGCGTAATGTCGTAGGTGGACTTCAGGCCGGTCATGTCCACCACGGGGCGGTCCATAAAGCGCCCGAGCCATTCGGTAAAGAGGGGCATGGACAGTTTCCGGCCTTCGAACCGGTTATTGGCGAACGCAACGGAGGACCCTCCGCCGTAATTGACGTTGACACCGCCGCGCCCGCCCTGTGCGCTCACATTGACACCGCCGCCTTGCGAGGGTGCGCCGGGGTCAGCGGGATCGAGCGGCGACTCCTTCGGCGACTCTTTCAACTTGGGGCCACCCTTGGCAACCACCAGGGCATAGACCGCGAATTCCTTGCTGTCGCGGTGCGTTTTCATCTGGAAGCGGTCCTCGAGCAGCGATTGCAGCATGGGCCGGACCTGGTCGCGGCCGGTGCCCGCGGGCACTTTGGCGGCGATGTCGAACCGCGTAGACGGCAGCCAGTCCGGCCCCGAAACCTGATAGATCTTCAGGTCGTAGGCCATGGCAATGTAGTCGCGCAAAGCGAAGTAGTTGATGGTGACCTGGGCACCGTCGATGTGGAGGCCGACGCCCAGTTGCGACGGGGGTTGCGGGCCGGAGGGGCGGATCGATGCGACCTCGAATTCGGGCCGTGGAGGCGCAGTCTGGCCGAATACAGGGGCCGACACCAGAAGGGCGCAAACCGCCCAGCGCGATACGTTCATAAAAGGATATACGCTCCTATTCGGAAAAAGATCCGCGAATCCGGCGCTCCGGCACTCCGTTGCACGGAGCGGCCGCGGGTGTCTCCCAGCCACCGCTTTCGGCGGCCCGGAAGACGGCATCGATCACCGCCATATTGCGCCGGGAATCTTCGAGCGGCACGGGCGGCGCGCTACCTTCGCGGATGGCGCGGGAGAACTGGTCGCCCTGGATGGTGTACTGGTCGCAGGGCGCGAATTCCACCACCGTGATGCCCGAACCGAGCACGTCGCCGCCGTCATCGATGCGGATGCGGGTCGTCCCGCCGGCCGGCGCATTGTACGGAATCTCGATCTCGATGCGCCCGGTGGTTCCGAAGAACTGCATGCTTTGATTCGGCACCACCTGCGTGCCGCAGGCGAACACACAATGGCCCGAGGGGTACTCGAGAATCGCGGAGGTCAGGATATCGGTGCCGAAATCAGGATCGCGAACCAGCGTGGCCGAGACCCGCAGCGGCTCTTCGCCGAAAACCATGCGCGAAGTCTTGATGGGGTAGCAGCCGATGTCCATGAGGCCGCCGCCGCCCGATTCGCGCACGTTGCGGACATTCTCGGGCGCCGTTTGGAAGTAGCCGAACGAGCCCATGGCGAAACGCAGTGGCCCGATGCGGCCGCTGCGCACCAGTTCCACGGTCCGCACCCACTGCGGGTGCGTCTGGACCATGAAGGCTTCCCCGATAACGACTCCCGTGCGGTCGCGCGCGGCAATCAATTCCAGCGCCTCGTTGGCGTTCAGCCCGATGGGCTTTTCGCAGAGCACGTGCTTGCCCGCCTCGGCCGCGCGGATGGACCACGGCACGTGCAGATGGTTGGGCAGGGGGATGTAGACGGCCTCGATTTGCGGGTCGGCGAGCATCTCCTCATAGGAGCCGTAGGCCTTGGGGATGCCCAGGGTGCGGGCGGCTTCTTCGGCCCGGCCGGGGTCGCGCGAGGCGATGCCCGCGATCTCGCACAGCTCGCCCTGCTGCATGGCCGGAATCACCTTGGTGGTGGCGATCCGGGCGACGCCCAGAATTCCCCAGCGGACTTTGCGCATGCGTCAGTTCACCTTTCCTAAGGATCTGGTAATGCTGGTTCGAAAGATCAAAATATGCTGGCGCGGCAGTGACTCCAGCACCTTATCCAGGCGGTAACCTTCCGCCTCGACTTCGAGTTTGGCCTGCTCCACGGTCATCTTGTGCTCCGGGCGGATCGGGACATTGGGATCTTCGGCGCGATACTCCAGCAGCACCAGGCGGCCATCGGCCTTCAGCGACTCGCGAATGTGACGGAGCATTTTCTGGGGCTCCGAGAACTCGTGGTAGACGTCCACCAGCAGCACCAGGTCGATCGCGGCGGCGGGCAGCTTGGGATCGTCGATGGCTCCCAGGACGGTCTCCACGTTGGTGAGTTTGCGCTGCTCCATGTTCTGGCGCAGGAGGTCGAGCATGTTCGGCTGGATGTCGTTGGCATAGACCTTGCCGGATGGACCCACGCGCTCGGCCATGCGCCACGTCATGTACCCGGCGCCGGCGCCGACATCGGCGACAGTTGAGCCCCTGGCAATTCCGATGGCGTCGAGCGCGGCATCGGGGTGCTCTTCGGTTTCGCGCTCGGGACGCACCAGCCAGCCAGCTCCGTTGGCCCCCATCACGCCGGCATATTTTCGTCCGCTGATGGGGTGGACGCCCTGCGCCCACGCCAGCGAATGGAGGAGCAGCAGCAACCCACAGACAGCTTTGCGCATAGACCCAGGGTAAACGATTCCGGAACCCTTGTTGACGGGATGGCTTGGAGGTAGCATACATTCGGGGGTGGATTATGATTTCGGGCAAACTCGTTCATCTGATCGAATCGAATTGGGACGAAATCGCGTCACGGGTGATTGGTCAAATCCGCCGCGAACCACAATTGACCCATGTCCGCGGGCTCGCCGAGAGCGAGCTGCATGAATGGGGACAGGTCCTGCTGGAGAACCTGGGCCATTGGCTGTCCGCCGGCAACGAGGACGACCTGGCCGAGAAGTACGAACATCTCGGCAAACTTCGCTGCGAACAGGATGTGCCGCTGCACGAATCCGTGCGATGTCTTTGCATCGTCCGGGAGAAGATGCTGGATTTCGTGGAGGAGCACATTCTTTCGAAGAATGTCATGGAGCTTTACGCGGAAGAAGAGCTGGAGCGGCGGCTGGGCCGGTTCTTCGACGTGCTCACGGTCCACCTGGTGAAGGGTTACGAGCGGGCGCTGCGCCGGGCTGCGATGGCCATGCACGGCTGAGCGCGGGTTGGCGAGGGCGCGAGCGGGGACAGCGCGGCTGGGGTGGGGCCGGGTGACGGCGTTTTCGGTGTGTGTCAGTTCATTTTTCATGCGTTGTAAGTCTCCCTGTTTCTGTGGGTTGTGGAGAGGGGACGAATTTGGGTGACGGCGATTCAGGGTCATTTTTGCAATCGCCGTCACCCCCCTATTTGGGGGGATCGACGGGTTCGGGTTGTGGACGACTAGATGCATGTGTGTGGCCGGCGGCAAGGACCACCAGCGTTTTCCCTTCCTGATTTAAGGCTATACCCACCCGGTTGCGATCGCGGGAGATTTGGGAACTAAAGAGCTGAAAATAAAGGGAAAATTCTCCGTCAAATTTGGTGACCGTGTTTTTTGGCGAGCTTACATGGGAGGGAGGATGGGTGGCGTTTTCACTGAACTGTCCAGGTTCGCGACCATCGTGGCAATTGTCTGCGCCCCGAAGGACCCTCATTTCAGGTGAACCGGGCGTAGCGTGGTGGAACTAGCGAGCCCTCTCCATAACCGTACGCAGGATGCTGTTGATTCTTGTCGAGTAGCCCTTGCCATACTGGAGAAGCCAGTCGTAAACTTCCCGGTCGATGCGAGCGGCCACCAGCACCTTCGGAGTGCGGTGGAATTGGGCCAGTTGCTCGCCGGTCAGGGAAGGGATGTCCGAGTAATCGATGCCGGAATCGTCCCCGGCAGCCTGCCGCTTCGCGATCCGGGACAGGACGGCCTTCTGCTTCTTACTAACCGGCTTGCTGAATATAGATTCGGCGCTCACGCTTATTAGCCTCGCGGGCCGAGATGATGCGGATGGTTTCTTCTTCGTCATTTTCATTCACCATGCAATACACATGGACAACCAGCAGCACCGCCCCCTCAACGGCTCCTATGGCGTGCCATCGCTGCCCGCCAGTCACGATGCGATCCTTGCGGAAGATTACATTGGGATCATCGAAGGCGAGTGCCGCACTCTCGAACGCGATGCCACCGTGCTTCTGTTGGGTGATGCGGTTCTTTTCATTGTCCCATTCAAACCGCATCGCTATACGAAATGTATAACGTTCGACGTGGGAAGTCAACCCGTACCTGCATACGTCGGGGCCCAGGAAGCAGACTTGCAGACCTTATAATATGATGTTGGCAAACGGCACAACAATGCTCCGGCGCCAGGCCGCCCGAATCCGATTGGGGGTGGACAATGACGGGGACGCGGGAGGACACAGCGGGAATCCGTTCGGTAATGATCGAAACTGCGCGGGGCGCGGTCGAGTGTGTCCGCTCCGGTGAAGGAGCAGCGGTGCTGCTGCTCCACGGGGCCATGGGCGGCTACGACCAGGGACTCCATCTGGGACAGGCCGCCCTTGGCTCGACGGGCTTCGAGTTTATCGCCGTCTCACGTCCCGGATACCTGCGTACGCCGCTGGCACTGGGTCCAACGCCCGAGCAGCAGGCGGATCTCTGCGCCGGCGTGCTGGACGCGCTGGCTATCCGCCAGGCGGCCGCGATCGCGATTTCCGGCGGCGGCCAGTGCGCCTTGCAATTCGCTCTGCGCCATCCCGGCCGTTGCCGCGCCCTGGTGATGATCTCGGCCTGCAGCGCACCCCTCACGGTTCGGGTGCCTTTGCGGTTTCACCTCATGACACTCATGACGCGATTGCCCGGGGTGCTGTCCAGCATGCGCAGAAAGGCGGAGAACGATCCGGAATGGGCCGCCGGCCGCGCCATCCCCGATCCGGCCTTGCGCGCGAAGACACTGAACGACCCCGAGGCGGGTCCGCTGCTGCGCGCGCACTTGTTGAGCACGATGGACCGTATGGCCGAAAGGCTGCCCGGAACGCGCAACGACATCGCTCAATCCCGCGCACCGTTCGCCTATCCTGTGGAGCGGATCCTGGCGCCGGTACTGATTGTCCACGGCACAGCGGACCAGGCTGTGCCGTTCGCGCAGGCCGAATCACTTGCCGCCCGGCTGGTGCCGGGAGAACTGCTAAGTACATCGTTTCAAGTATTCTTCGGGCGCCGAACAAGCGTCGACACGAGTGTCGACGCGGCAGGCACGAGTGCCCGCGCCACGGTTGGATACGAGATGGTATTTATGAAATGGTGTACTAAGGATTCCGGATGGCCAGCACGTGTGCCTGTTCACGCACCGCCGCCTGATCCAGCCACGGGTCCGGCAGTTCCTGGAGCTTCATTGACCACCCCTTGACATCGCGGGGTCCATCCTTCACTCTGAACACTTATGCCGATCCTTCAAGTGATCGTCCTGGCGGTGGTCCAGGGCTTCACCGAATTCCTGCCCATCAGCAGCAGCGCCCACCTGTACCTGACGTCCTGGTTCCTGGGCTGGAATGCGGAATCGCTGGATTTCGACATCATGCTGCACCTGGGCACCCTGGTCGCCGTCCTGGCATACTTCTTTCGCGACTGGGTGCAGATCATCGGCCAAGGCTTCGGTATGGACGTGGGCCGCGATCCGGAGCTGAAACACAACCGGATGCTGCTCTGGCTGATGGCCATCGGCACGATTCCCATCGGTGTGTGCGGCGCGTTGTTCAACGAGATGGCCGAGACCGTGTGGCGCACCCCGGTGGTGATGGGGGTCATGCTGATTGCGATCGGGGTGGTGATCTGGTTGGCCGAGAACGCGGGGAAGAGGGTGCGCGACATGGCTTCCCTGGGCTTGGGGGACGCCCTGGTCATAGGCGGGGCGCAGGCGCTGGCGATCATCCCCGGGTGCTCGCGCAGCGGCATTACCATCTCGGCCGGCCTGTTCCGGAACCTCACGCGGGAATCGGCGGCGCGCTTTTCGTTCCTGCTCTCCACGCCGGCTATCGGCGGAGCGGCGGTGAAGGCGCTTTGGGACATCCACAAGCACAGCGGGCTCCACGCCCTTCTGACGGCGCCGTTCCTGGTGGGCGTCGCGGTGAGCGCGCTGGTGGGTTGCGCGGTGATCGCCTGGTTTCTGCAATATTTGCGTCACGCCAGTTTGCGTGTGTTTGTGTACTACCGGATTGTTTTTGGCATAATAGTGCTTGCTCTGGCTTTCATCCGCCGGCCAGCGTGATGAAGCTCCTATCACCGACGCAGCACAAAAGGCTGAACGAGCTTACCGGTCTCCTGCTTCTATCGCTGGGACTGGTGATTCTGTTGAGCCTGGTTTCGTATCATGCCGAAGATCCCTCCTGGGACACGGCGGCCAACACGCGGCCCCTTAACCTTGTGGGGTATCTGGGTTCCTACCTGGGCGACCTCCTGTACCAATCGTTCGGCGTAATGGCGTTTCTCTTCCCGATGTTGGCCTTCGCGCTGGCCTGGCGTTGGATCCTCTCGGAAGAATTGCAGGCCGGCGCGGTGAAGCTTCTCGGATCGGTCCTGTTGCTGCTGAGCCTGTCGACCGCGCTGTCGTTCCTGCCATGGCGTCTGTACGGCGGCCACGTGCGGGTGGGGGGGGTGGTGGGGCTGGCGCTGGGCAACCGGCTGGTGGATTCGCTGAATGTGGCGGGCGCGCTGTTGGCCACCGCGACATGCATAGTCATCTCGGTATACCTGGTTTCGACGTTCACAGTGTCGAAGCTGGCGGAGTGGATGGCCATCCCCGCAGGCTGGTTCCGCCGGCGCCGCGATGAGTGGCGCGTCTGGCGCGGGCGGGTCCACCGGCGGGCGTTGGAACGCGCGCATGCCCGCGCTTTGGCACGGCGGCAGAAGAAAAAGGTCCCGGCCGCCGAAGGTGCGAGCAAAAACACAGGCACGAATGCCTGTGCCACAGATGCGCCACCTTGGGAGGAAGAGCCGGAGGACAACACAGGCACGAATGCTTCTGCCACCGAGTATGCCAGCATTGAAGAGATCCCCATCTGCCCCATCGAGGATCTCGAACCGGCGCCCATTCCCTATCCCGAGCCGCCGCCCGAGCTGCGGACCGCGGCGCCGCCCGCGCCTCTGGAAAGCTCGCGCAAGGTGTTCCAATTCCCCGATACCGGGCTGCTCAACGAAGTGCCCGGCCGCAATCCCTACGACGAGCAGGAACTGAAAGAGACGGCCGTACGGATCAAGAGCAAGTTCGAAGAATTCGGCGTGCTGGGCAACGTGGTGCAGATCAATCCCGGCCCGGTGGTGACGACGTTCGAATTCAAGCCCGAAGCCGGCATCAAGTACAGCCGCATCACGAACCTCACCGAGGACCTGTGCCTGGGCCTGCAAGCCGAGTCGATTCTGATCGAGCGGATTCCGGGCAAGCCGACGGTGGGGATCGAAGTGCCGAATACGCGGCGCGAGCTGATCGCCCTGCGGCAAATGCTGGAGAGCGACGAATTTGCGCAATCGCACTCGCACCTCACTATTCCATTGGGGAAGGACATCAACGGCCGGATTCGCGTGGCGGCCCTGGAATCCATGCCGCACCTGCTGATCGCTGGGTCCACGGGGTCGGGCAAGAGCGTCATGATCAATTCCATGATCATGGGCATCCTATATAAAGCGACGCCGGAAGATGTGCGGCTGATCATGGTGGACCCCAAGCGCGTGGAGTTGGGGATGTACGAGGGGATTCCGCACCTGCTGACCCCGGTGATCATCGACCCCAAGAAAGCCACCAATGCGCTGCGCAACGCCGTACTCGAGATGGAGCGCCGCCTGCGCCTGCTGGCCGAGTATGGCGTGCGCAACATCGACCAGTTCAACAAGAAAATTCGCGCGCTGCAGGAGCAGCCGCGCAATCTCTTCCCCGAGGAGGAGCCTACCCAGGAAGATCTGAAGCCGCTGCCCTACGTGCTGATCCTGATCGACGAGCTGGCCGACCTCATGATGCTGGAAGGCAAGAACGTGGAGGAGAGCGTGACGCGCCTGGCGCAGATGGCGCGCGCGGTGGGCATGCACCTGGTGCTGGCCACGCAGAGGCCCAGCGTGGACGTGATCACGGGGCTGATCAAGGCCAACTTTCCGGCGCGCATCAGTTTCCGGGTGGCGACCCGGGTGGACTCGCGCACCATTCTCGACGTGATGGGCGCGGAGCACCTGCTGGGCCGGGGCGATATGCTGTTTCTGCCGCCCGGATCCTCGCGGCTGACGCGATTGCACGGCGCGTTCGTGACGGAGACGGAAATCAATCGCGTCGTGGATTTCTGGAAGCGGCAGGCGGCTCCGGAGTACGACCAGTCGTACCTGATTGCGCCGCCGGCGGACGAAGAAGGCGCGGGCGAAGGCGAGGTGGCGTCGGGCGACCAGGACCCCATGTACGAGGAGGCCGTACGCATGGTGCTGCAGATGGGGAAGGCGTCGACTTCCACTTTGCAGCGGCATTTGAGGCTGGGGTACGGGCGCGCGGCGCGCATTCTGGATATGATGCAGCGCGATGGGATTATCGGGCCGCCGGATGGGAGCAAGCCGCGGGAAGTGTTGAAGCGGCCGGATTGGTTGAGGGAAGTGGAAGACCAGGTGCGGTAAGTCGCGGTTGTCAAGTTACGAGGCCCACCGAGCATGTAACATGTGCAGGATCAGTATTTGTAAGCCGTCTCATGTTCCGGGTAAGTCCTTTCGGAGGCGACAGCGGCTACTTAATTAATTGTATTGTTTAGACCGCTCACCTCCTTAGTTCTTCTTCAAATCCTTCGCTTTGCATGATATTTCCACTTGACAATCCCCCCCCCGGGCTTAATATCAGGCTTCAAGATCCTAAACTACCAGTAAGTCTGGAGGTACCGATGCTGAAATGGTTTTTCGTTAGCTTTGCCGCGCTCGCGCTCTTGACCCGAGCCTCGCTGTCGCAGACTATGGGCAGCGTGTCCGGCACAGTCATGGACCAAGCCGGGAAACCGATTAATGGGATTTGGGTCACGGCCGTCCGCACTGCGTTGCCGCCGGCGAGCGGCGCTGCCACGTCCGACGCGACGGGTCTCTTTTTGATTCAGAACCTGCCCGCAGGACCCTACAAGATCTGCGCGCAGTCGCCGAGCTGGCAGTACCTCGACCCCTGTTTTTGGACGGACCCCGTCGCGGGTGCGGCGTTCCCGGCGTCGATTATCGCCTCCAAGACCACCACCGTACCGGTCAAACTACAGAGCGCCGCGAAACTGCAGATTCGGGTCAACGACCCCCAGCAGTTACTGGGCCCTGCGCACCCCGAACGGGACGTTGCCGTCGATGTGCTGACGCCCGCACGGGTCTATTTCCGGGCTCGCCTGGCGTCGCAGGATCCAGCGGGCCGTACGATGGAGGTCCCGATCCCCTCAGACCGCGAGCTACGGGTCTTGGTCACGCCAACACAGGTAAGTCTGGTCGATGCGACGAACACCGCAGTCCCAGGGGCTGGAACGATCATGGCGGTCACACACCCCGGCGCCGCAACGGCGCCGGCGCTTGTGACCTTCACCGTCTCGGCCGCGCAGTGATCTGACGAGGATACCCCTATGTTCACCACCCACACTATACGACTGCTCATGCATCGTGTTATCCGCGGCCCCGTTTCCTGGCTCTCAGGTGCGATCTGTCTCGCCGGAATCCTGTGCGCGCAGCCCACTCTTCCGCCGGTACCAGTGACCCCGGCAAGCGGCAGCAGCTACGAGAATTCCGCGGCGAGCTTCACCTTTTCGGTCAAGAGTTCCACCGGGTATCTCCAGATAGTTTACGGAATGTTCGCGTGGCAGGAATCCTGGCAGGATTCCTGCTATTTCGCTTACGTCTATAATGGGGGAATTACCTGACGCTCATGAACGATGCTGGCACCGCATGGGCGCCCGGAGTGGTGTACGTTGGAGGAACGCAGGTGACCGAAAGCCCCGGCAACTCGAATGCGCCCCCTGAGAGCAACTCCAACTGCTCGATCAACGTCGCGGCCTCGTCCGTCCAAGGCGAGGGAAGCGGCACCGTTTCCGTCACTGTGAGCGTCACGTTTCTCGCAAACTTCGTGGGCCCGCAGAATACTTACATTTACGGCTTCGACGGTACGTATTATTCGAGCATTCAAGGCGTGGGCACCTGGACCGTGAATCCGTACTATGCCGGGGCGCCGTCGGTCACGCTGACACCGTCGACCGTCTATGGCCGATCGGGAATGTTTACCGTAACGGCAACCGATCCCAATGGATACAACGCGATTCCGCAGATGTTTCTGCTCATCAATAGCTCCCTCAGTGCCAGTTCGGCATGTTACATTCAATACGATCCGTACTGGAACGGGTTGTACCTGTTCCTCGACAACGGCTCTCCGCCGTCCACTCCGGGAACTGTCGGAGCGGCCGGCACTGTCTCCAATAGCCAATGCACGGTCGATCTCAGTCGCTCCAGCGTCACGAGGTCCGGCAACAGCGTAGTTCTGAGTGTCTTCATCGACTTCCAGCCGAGCTTCGCATCCTCCCAGCGAACTGCTTGGACCGGCGCGGTCGATCGAGCGAACACCAGCTCAGGCTGGCTGCAGCTCGGGGCATGGAACCCCTCGCTCCCGGCAGCGTGGAAGGGTGTAAACTACTCGCCGCGCCAGCATAGCTTGTGGCGGATGTATTACGACTGGGATCAATACGGCCTTCAGAGCGCCGTGGCCTCCGATCTCGCTCTTCTGCAGGCCTCCGGGTTTAACATGATCCACCTGTACGTCTATGACCAAGCCCTCCTAGAGGCCAGCACTGGGAACCAGGAGCTTGCGGGTTTCCTCGGCCCCGGCCAGAGTCCGGCGAATTCTCCCAACAACCAGTGGCAGCACCTCGATGACGTCGTTAGGTTGGCCGAACAGAACAATATCGGTGTCGTGATCAATTTCGTGAGTCAATGGCCGGGAAACAACATTGGCCCCTACACGACTTCCGGTGACGTCCAGACATACATCGTGCAGCCCTACATGGCGTGGATCAATCAATTCATGCAGTACCTTTGCTCAACCAAGGGGCGCCGCAACGTATGGGCTTGGAGTGACTTCTATGCCCTCAAGCCGAGCGGGACCATTCAGGTGTGGGACAAATATAACTACCTGGCGGCATACCTCTATCAGGCCATGGATCTGTCCTCCAGGCAGCACTACTCCCCCGCCCCTGGGGTTGTCGGGCTGATCGCGATGAGCGTGCTTGATTTTGCAGTGGACTTGTCGTCCGCGCCGACCGGAATGCTTGTTCGCGATCCGTCAGCCGGCTATCCGTTTACTGTGACTAAGGCCCAGCAGGAGGCTTCAGTGATGGGGTGGCTGCTCACTTCGGTCTATGGGACCGCAAAGAGCCCGGACTTGTATTCGATTCAGGTCTATCACCCGAACTCGTTCGACCTCTTCAATGCCCTTTACGACTTGACACTCGTACCGGGTACGGGGGGAATTCCGTTGCCACCTGCCCAGATATTGGTCACCGAGTGGGCGACGTCAACGTCGCTGGACCCGCACGGGAACGGAATACCTTCGGCCGGCGACAGCGACGACCCTACCATGACGGCGGCTGGCCAGGTGAATTGGGTCCGGAATACTCTCTGCGCCCTCGCCGGCACAGGCATACAAAAACTCGCCCATTGGAATTTATACGACCCCTATACGCTCTTCTCCACGCCTCCGTGGTACGGCTCGGCGGCCGTCCCCAATGCCTCGTACCTCGCCTGGTTTGGATATTGGGGTCTGGGGTATGAGCAACAGAGCGCCGGGTGGAAGACAGTTTGGGGCAGCGTGATCCTGCCGTACTATCAGAATGGAGTCTTGAGTTGCCCCTCGTCCCTCGAGTACGCGATCCCAGTTGTGACCCTGACGCCCTGGGGGGACTACCCTAACTACACCCCGGGCGAGTACTACACCGTGGGCGAGCCGGTCCGGGTCAGTTGGACGGCATCCGACGTTGCCGGCCTATCGACGACCGCCGCGGGCGGCACAGTGGGAGGGACCTACGACTGTGAGACTATCAGCTCCGTGTCGGCGTCCGGCTTGGCCACGGTCAGTTGTGGTTCGTCGGACCTGCAGCCGAATTTTACCCAAACCGGACCTGGGACGCTCACGATCACCGGCACCAGCGTCGGCGGAGTGCAGCAGCAGGCTAGTGTCCTGAGTTAGAAGTTCGTTCACAAAGTCGTTGGATTTTCCCGAGGATCAGGTCGGCATCC
>OMOG01000514.1:9747-9965 GCA_900290305.1 Candidatus Sulfopaludibacter sp. SbA4 | reverse complement strand
TGTGGCCAGAGCCCTCCACCTCGCCTTTCAACCCCCGGCCCCCGTCCCCCCGGCCCCAGTAGTAGAATAGGTAGCTAATTGCACTTGGAGAGGCGCGTGAAAAATTCTTTTCTATTCTCGGTAGCGATCGCGGCTTGCATGGCATCGCCCTCGCTTGCTCAAACGGGCGGCGGCGGAAGAGGCGGTCGAGGCGCCCCCGCCACTCCGGCGGAAGAAGG
>OMOG01000514.1:0-9737 GCA_900290305.1 Candidatus Sulfopaludibacter sp. SbA4 | reverse complement strand
GAAGAGGCGGTCGAGGCGCCCCCGCCACTCCGGCGGAAGAAGGTATCCCGGTCACTGACGCGCTCGTGATTTCCAAGTGCGGAACCTGCCACACCAAGGACGACAAGGGCAACCTCTCGCGCATCTCCTGGGAGCGTTCCACACCCGAAGGCTGGGAGGAAGCCATCAAGCGCATGGTGCGCCTCAACGGCGTGCAACTCACTCCCGCCGAAGCGCGCCCCATCCTGAAGTATCTCAGCACCTACCACGGCCTGTCTCCGGACGAGGCCAAGCCCGTCATGTACATGGCCGAGCATCGCATTCTGGATGAGCCCGTCCCCAACGAATCCGTGCGCGCCACCTGCATGAACTGCCACGCACTCGGCAGGGCGTTCAGTTGGCGCCGTTCGAAGGAAGACTGGCGCCTGCTGACCAACATGCACTCCGCGTTCTTCCCGCAGGCCGAAGCCGCGTTCCGCAGTGGCGCATTTGGCGGCGGAGGCGGTGGTGCCGGCGGCGGCGCCAATGCCGGAAGAGGCGGCCGTGGCGGCGGTGCGGCAGCCGCAGCAGCGGCCCCGGGCGCGATATCCCTCGACGAAACTCTGAACTTTCTCGGGAGTGCTTATCAACTTCACTCCCCCGAGTGGTCCGCATGGCGCGCCCGCATGCGAGCGCCCCGCATCGCCGGACGCTGGCTGGTCTCCGCCTACCTACCTGGCCGCGGCAAATATTTCGGCGAGATGGTGCTCGAGCCCGGCGCCGCCGAGGACGAGTTCTCTACCCGCGTCAAGCTTCAGTCAGTGAAAGGCGGCCCCGTGATCGCCCACACCGGGACCGGCCTGGTCTACGCAGGATATTCCTGGCGCGGGCGCTCCAAGGTATCCGGCATGCCCACCGCGCCCGACGACGTCACTCAGGAAATGCGCGAAGTCATGTGGATCTCGCCCGACCAGTTGACCGCCGAAGGCCGCTGGTTCTGGGGTTCCTACCAGGAGTTCGGCGTCGACGTCAAAATGGAGCGTGCCTCCGACGGTCCCATGATCATCGGCACCGATCTCTCCGCGCTCAAGACCGGCTCCAAGGGAGTGGCCGTCAAGCTGTTCGGCGACCACCTGCCTGCCGATATCGCCCCCGCCGACCTGGACTTCGGCACCGGCGTGAAGGTCACCCGCATCGTTTCGCATACCGCCTCCGAAGCTGTCGCCGAAGTCGACGTGGCGGCCGACGCCGTCTCCGGCAGGCGTGATGTCGTCTACCGCCGCTCCGTCCTGCCCGGCGCCATCGCCGTCTACGACAAGGTGGACTACATCAAGGTGACCCCGCAATCCACCATCGCCCGCCTGGGCAGCGAGACGCATCCCAAGGGATACCAGCAGTTCGAAGCCATCGCGTACCAGCGCGGCGCCGATGGCAAGCCCTACACCGCCGACGACGTGGAACTGGGCCCGGTGGATGTCACCTGGAAGGTCGAGGAGTTCTACGCCGTGTACGGCGACGACGACAAGGAGTTCGTCGGCAGCCTGGGCCCCACCGGATTCTTCACCCCCGCCTCCGACGGCCCCAATCCGCAGCGCAAATTCAGCCGCAACAACTACGGCGATATCTGGGTGGTCGCCACCGCGAAAAACGAGAAAGACAAGGACGGCAACCCGCTGGTCGGCCGCTCTTACCTGGTGGTCACCGTCCCCACCTACGTCCGCTGGGACCAGCCCGAGGTGGCCCAATGACCACACCCGCCATCACCCGCCAACCCCACTGGCGCCGCCCAATGATCTCCCTGTCCCCCACCAGCCCACCCCACTGGTGCCGCACCCACACCGTGGCGCACGCACTCCTGCGTGCGGGGTGCCCTCTGGGCCCGAGATTCGTCTCGACGCTCTTCTTGCCCGAGGTCTCCCAATGACCGCCGCACCCGCCGCCGCCCGCAACTACCGCCTCGGCGAATTCCACACCTTCGAAGGCGGCGGCAGCCGATTCCTCTACCTCGTCCCCGCCGGAGCCATCTTCGAGCTCGACGAAGCCGCCGCCACCCTCATCGATCTCCTCTCCGACGCCGAAACCCCGCACGACCAACTCCTCACCGATCTCGCCGCCCGCGGCCTGGCCCCCGAAGACGCCGAACAACTGATCGAGGAAATGTTTTACGCCCGCGCCATCGTCGCCGGCCCATCCGTCCCCGCGCCGCCGCAAAACGCGCCCGCCGTCTTCCCCCTGCAAACCCTGGTCCTCAACCTCACCAACCAGTGCAACCTTTCCTGCCAGTACTGCTACGAATTCGGCGAAGATAAAGTCGCCACCCCCGAGGGCAAGCCGAAATTCATGGATTTCGACACGGCCCGCGCCTCGGTGGATTTTCTGCTCGAACAATCCGCCGGCCGCCGCGCCATCCACATCACTTTCTTCGGCGGCGAGACCCTCATGAACTTCCCGCTGCTCAAGCAGGTGGTGGCCTACGCCAACCAGCAGGCCGCCGCGCAGGGCCGCACCATCGATTTCAGCCTCACCACCAACGCCACCCTGCTCACGCCCGACATCATCGGGTTCCTCTCCGAGCACCACATCGGCGTCACCGTCAGCATGGATGGCCCCAAGGAAATGCACGACCAGCTCCGCGTCTTCGCCAACGGCCGCGGCAGCTACGACATCATCGAGCCCCGCGTCCGCGCCCTCATCCAGGGCCACCGCACACGCCCCATCACCGCGCGCGTCACCCTCACTTCGGGCGTCACCGACGTGCTTCGCATCTATCGCCACCTCAAACACGACCTGGGATTCCACGAGGTCGGATTCGCGCCCGTCACCACCTCGCCCAATCGCCTCTACGCCATCAACGAGCGCGGCATGGATAGCGTGCTTGACCAGTTCCAGGCGCTGGCCCGCGAGTATCTGGAATTCGCGCTGCGCGGTGAGTTGCACGGCTTTTCCAACGTCAGCGACACGCTCGCCGAGCTGTGCCAGGGCGTCAACAAGTCGCACCCGTGCGGCGCGGCGCTGGGCCTGCTGGGCGTCGGACCCTCCGGCGACATCGCGCCCTGCCACCGTTTCGTCGATTCCGATGCGCACGCCCTTGGACACATCTCGACCGGCGTCGACCGCGCCAAACAGGGCGAGTTCCTGCGGCGCGGCCACATCGATTCCAAGTACGAGTGTCATACCTGCTGGGCCCGCCCGCTGTGCGCCGGCGGCTGTCATCACGAAGCCTACGTGCACTACGGCGATACCGGCCATCCCAACCTGCACTACTGCGATTGGATCCGCGGCTGGACCGACACCTGCCTGCGAATCTACGGCGCCATCAGCGCCCGGAACCCCGGATTTCTCCAACAATTTGCCGAAAGGAAGGCACTATGAAACACTTGCGGCCCGTCAACCAAAAGGCTCGGCGCGTGGCACAGGCATTCCTGCCTGTGTCTTCTTCTTCCGATGTCGTCGCCCTCCAGCAGAATCCGCAGCCGCAGCAGCGCCCGCACGTTCCCATGGGATGCGCGCTGGCGTTCTCCCCCGGCTGGGAAGTCGATTCGGCTGGTGGAACTGCCGGCCTCTGTCAGCCCGTCGAGCGCGACATCTACGATTGCTACGTCACCTGCTTCTGGCCCGCGCAGGTGCCCGACCATCTCAACAACTATCCGGATTGGGCGAGCAAGTGCGCGGCCGCCACCAAGGATTGGCGCAATCTCGATTTAGTTTTCCCATAAACGCCATGAAACGACTGCTCACTCTACTCGCTCTTCTATCCCCGCTGGCCTGCGCCGGGACCATCTACCTGGGCGCCTACCCCAACTCCGTCATCGTGTTCGACGAGGCCAAGGGACAGATCGTCGACCGCATCCACCTCACCACCGGACTGCCCACCAGCCTGCGGCTCTCCCAGGACCGCAAGAAAATCTACGTCACCACCAACGATCACGGCGGCATCGAGGTCATCGACATCGCCACCCGCAAGGTGATCAATCACTTCGTGCTCGATACCGAGACCAAGCGTTATCGCTTCAACGGAGGCGCTCCCGATCCCGAGGACAAAATCCTCTACACCACCACCACCGAAATCACCAAGATGGCGGACCGCTACGAGATCGGCAAACCCAAGTACACCGTGATCGATCTGGCGAAGCAGAAAATCGACCGCACCGTGGACATCCCCGGCCAGGACGAAAACGGCAACGCGTTCGGAGGCGGCGGCGGGCGCGGCGGCGGCCCCTTCGAAGTCTCGCCCGACGGCAAGTACCTCTACCAGTTCCGCGACGCCGTCGTCATCCTCAACGCATCCGATTTCAAGGAGGTCGAGCGCATCGAGTTGTCCAAGCCCGAGCTGCCCGGCATGGAAACCGTCGGATTCGGCGGTGAATTGGATTCCCTCAGCGAACCCGGCCAGCGCGTCACCGTCTTCAATACCTCCGATCCCGTGGTGCACAACCGCGTCTTCGGCATCGGCCGCTTCGACCTTACTACCCGGAAATTCAGCTTCACTCCCATCGGGCCGGCGCCCGCGGCCATGGCCGGGTTCCATGTCGCGCCCGACAAGAAGTCCGCCTTCACCATCGTCTCCAACGGAACCCACGGCAACCGGCGCTGCGAATTCTGGGGCTTCGATCTCGCCACCAACCGCATCGCCAAGACCGAGGAAGCGCCTTGCCGCAACCGCTTCAGTTTCGGCATGTCCACCGACGGCAAGAAGCTCTATATTTACGGCGCCGGCTTCGAGATCGAAGTCTACGACGCCGTCACCCTTAAGTACGAGCGTACCTGGGACCTGAATAACGACGTCACCATGGCGGGCATGATCGCCCTGCCGTAACGTAACACAGGCATTCTTGCCTGTGTTCTTGCCATGCCCGCCCAATCCATCTCTCTCAGCGGATACCGCCGGGCTCTGCGTTTCATCGTCCCCTACTGGCCGCGTCTCACGCTGATCCTTCTGGCCGGCATCGCCGCCACCGCTTTCGGCCTCGTGCAGCCCTACATCTCGAAGCTGCTGATCGACGATGCCCTGCTCAAGCGCAACCTTCGCATGCTGGTCATCGTCAGCGGCCTGATGTTCGGCGTCACGGTACTGGGATTCGCGCTCAACATTTTTTCGAGTTACCACTACGTGCGTGTTTCCGCTTCCATCCTTTTCGATATGCGGCTGGCGCTTTACCGCCATCTGCAAACGCTCTCGCCGCGCTTCTGGGCGAGCACCAAGATGGGAGACGTTGTCTCGCGCATCAACAACGATATCGCCGAAGTGCAGCGGGTCTCGGCCGACAGCCTCTTGAGCGTTCTTTCCAACATCGTGTTTCTGGTCGGCAGCGCCGCCATCATGGTCTCGCTCAGCTCGCGGCTGTTTCTCATCAGCATCGCCGCGGTTCCGGTCAGTCTCTGGGCGCTGACGCATTACCAGCAGCGCCTCGCCGGCCGCGTCCGCAAAGTCCGCGAGCGCAGCTCCGATATCGGCAGCTTCCTGCTCGAAACCCTGCTGGGCATGCGTCTGGTCGTTTCGTCCAACGCCGAGGCGCGCGAAGTCGAACGCTTCCGCGCCCGCAACCAGGGATTTCTCGACGCCTTGATGAGCATGCAGTTGACCTCGTTTCTCGCCGGCGCGGTTCCCGGCACGGTGCTGACCGCATCCACCGCCGCCATCTTCCTCTACGGCGGAAAGCTGGTGATCGATCGCCAGATCACTACCGGCTCGCTGATCGCGCTGATGGCTTACCACATGCGCCTGCTCGCCCCGGTGCAGAACCTGATGGGCCTTTACACCAACCTGGTCTCCGGCGGCGTTTCGCTCTCGCGCGTCTGGGAGCTGTTCGATGTCCCCGTGGAGATCGCCGAGCGCCCCGGCGCGGTCCACCTCAACAACTCGCGCGGCGAAATCGAGTTCGACCACGTGTCCTTCCGCCACGGCGGCAACACCGTGCTCAGCGAGCTTTCCTTCCGCGTGGCGCCGGGCACCATCTGCGCCATCCTCGGCCCCAGCGGCGCAGGCAAATCCACGGTCGCCGATTTACTCGTGCGCTTCTACGACCCCGATGGCGGCGCCATCCGCTTCGACGGCCACGATCTCCGCGATCTCACGCTCTCGAGCCTCCGCCATTCCGTCGTCCTGCTCGATCAATCGCCGTACCTCTACCAGGCCAGCGTCCGCGAGAACATGCTTTACGGCCGCCCCGAAGCTACCGACGACGAGATCCGCGAAGCCGCCCGCGCCGCCGCCATTCACGAACGCGTGCTGGCCCTGCCCGAGGGCTACGACACCATCATCGCCGAGCGCGGCCAGACGCTGAGCGCCGGAGAGCGCCAGCGCATCGCCCTGGCGCGCGCGATTCTCGCCAATCCCAGGGTGCTGGTTCTCGATGAGCCCACCTCGGCGCTCGACGAAGCCAACGAGCGCGCGATCGCCGAGACGCTGGTCCGGGTGGCCGCGGGCCGCACCGCGATTCTCATCACCCATCGGCCGTCGCTGGCGCGCATCGCGCATCAAACCGTGGTCCTCAGCTCAAATCCGTCGAGCTGAAACCGGAACCGCGGATCATCCCCGCACCAGGCAATCCCCTTCTCGATCAGGTCCAGTTCCGCCCGCCACCAGTCGCCCGCTCCGCCGGTCGCGTAGAACCCCCGGCAGACTTGCAGGTGCCGCCGGAATCCCGCGACCAGCCGCGCCCGATAGTGCGCCAGCAACTCATCGGCATTCGCGCTCTGGGCCGCCGCGCGAATCACGGCCGACGCCAGGATCGCTTCCCGAATCGCGTGCCCGGTGCCATCCCCGCACAGCGGATCGAAGGCCAGCGCCGCGGTCCCTCCGCACAGCCATCCCGGGCCGCACAGCGGATCCGCGATTCTCGGGTAGGCGGGGAACTCCGCGCCCGCTCGGCCGTATCCTCGGATCTGCTCCGCGATCAGCCGGCTGTCCCCCAGCAGCGCCTCCGGCGATCCGCCCACCGCCAGCAGCCAGCCCGGAATCAGGAACAGCCATCCGTTCGCGAGCGACTCGATCCAGCACGATGACGCGTCGCTCCCATCCTTCAATTCGACCGGAACTGCCGAGGCCCGGCGCGTGCCGAAGTGATGCTCCAGCGACCCTGCGGGCAGCGGCCGGGAAGCATAGAATGTCCACTCCGCGGCGTTGGTGTCAGGCTCCGGAAGCTTCGGCCGCAGCCGCTCCGCGAGCGCTTCTTCGGAAATCACGACCGCGAAATGGGGAACCGTGATCGTCTTCGCATCCGGTCCCCAAGCCACCACGCGCCTCTCGATTCTCGGCAGCCCGCGCAGCCAGTCTGTCTCGCCGAAGACATCGTGGATCAGCGTCTGGGTGGTTCCGCCCAGCAGGATCGCGGGCAGCCGCGGGCGATCGGTCTCTTCGACAGCCACTCCGAATCCGGCCGTGCCCAGCAACTGCGCGCAGCTACTGGCCGCGACTCCCTGCCCGCAGATGCGAACGCTCCCCATGCCCTTGGATTGTAGCGCCCGCGGCCGGATGGAATGGCGCTACGCTCAAGTGTCATGCCCAAGCTTCTGCTGATCACCGCCTCTTCCCCGGAGATTCGGAGGGTGAGGCGGGTGCGGGTTCTCAACTTTCAGCAGATCACGATGCCGTATCTTGCCTCCAGGGTTCCCCAGGGCTGGGAGGTCGTTCACGTTGACGAAGAGGCTGAAGAGATCGATTGGACCATCGACGCAGACCTGGTTGGAATCACATTTCATACGCCCAGCGCTTTTCATGCCTACGAGATTGCCGGGCGTTTCCGGTCGCGGGGAATCTGTGTGGTGATTGGCGGTCCGCATGTAACCCTGCTGCCCGAAGAGGCCGCTCAATACGCCGATGTGATCTTCATCGGAGAAGCGGAAGGCTTGTGGGAAGAATTCCTGAAGAGCTTTGTAGCAGGATCGTACCTCGGTTCCTATCGGCAAACCGGCGCGCCGTGCCTGGAAAATGTTCCCCATGCCCGCAAGGAATTATTTCACCGGCGCGACCATTCCAATGGAGTGCTATTTGCGACCCGGGGATGTCCCCGGCAATGCGATTTCTGCACCATTTCCGTGATGTACCGCCATACGGTGCGGAAGCGTCCGATAGCCGAGGTTGCGGCGGAATATGCCTCTTTCCGGGGAACCGTAATCATCTTTTGGGACGATAATATTGCCGGAGACATGGAGTATGCCAAGGGATTATTTCGGGCCATCGCTCCCCATCGAAAATGGTGGAGCAGCCAGGCAAGCATTCACGCGGGCCGGGACGATGACTTCCTGGAGGCCGCGGCTGAGAGCGGATGCAAGCAGTTGTTCCTGGGGTTCGAGTCCATCTCGCAGCAAAGCCTGGCTGAAGTGAATAAGGGGTTCAACCGCGCGGAGGAATACTTACCGATAATTGAACGCATCCATGCGCATGGGATTGCCGTACAAGCGGGAATTGTTTTTGGATTCGATCACGATACACCGGAGATCTTCAAGGACACCATCGATTTCCTGGAAAGCGCGGGGGTCCAGAACGCGACTTTCAACATACTGACACCATTCCCCGGCACGCCGCTGTTTCAGAGGATGGAAGCCGAAGGACGCATCCTGACGCGGGACTGGCGCAAATACAATAGTCGTGACGATGTGGTTTATCGGCCCAAACGGATGAGCGCCGCAGAGCTGTTGGGCGGCTTTCGGTATGCGAACGCGCGTTTTTATTCTCTGCGCAGTACGGCAAAACGATTGTCGCGGTCGTCGGTTCAATGGTGGTGGACGCTGCCGCTGAATCTGGCGTACGCTTACCAGTGGCGAAGGAGACGTGCATGAAGGTGGATTGGCGCGTGGTGGCATTGGCGGCCGGCGCGGCGGCGATGGCCGGATGGGCGGCGAGCCGTCCGGAAGAGATTCTGTTCGAGCGGCGGGCGGATGATCGATCCGGGGGCGAGCGAGACGGCCGCGGTGGCGGACATCAATGGAGACGGCAAACTGGACATCGTTTCGGGAGAGTACTGGTATGAGGCGCCGGGCTGGACGCGGCACCGCTTCCGCCAGATCGATTACACCAACAACTACGTGGACGATTTCAGCGACCTGCCGCTGGACGTGAATGGCGACGGGCGCACGGACATCGTGAGCTGCTCGTGGTTCAGCAAGCGGATCTGGTGGAGCGAGAACCCCGGAAAGGCCGGCGGGATGTGGAAGGACCACGCCATCGAGACCCGCTTCAACGTGGAGTTTGCGTTTCTGGTGGATCTCGACAACGATGGCAAGGCGCGGGAACTGCTGCCGGAGTTCGGCAACAAAGAGGCGCCGCTCACGTGGTACGAAGTGCGGAACGGCGAGTTCGTCGCGCACGTGGTGGCGGACCATTCGTTCGGGCACGGCATCGGCGCGGGCGACATCAACGGCGACGGCCGTAACGACATCATCACCCCGTCCGGATGGTTCGAAGCGCCGCCCGAACCGCGCTCGGGGACCTGGAAATTTCACGGCGATTTCCAGTTGGGCGAGACCGGCTTCATCCATGTGCTGGACGTGAACGGAGACGGACGGCCGGACATCGTGACCTCGCTGGCGCATAACTACGGGATCTTCTGGATGGAGCAGACGGCGCAGGGGACGTGGACCAAGCACGTGATCGACGACAGTTGGTCGCAACCTCACGCGCTGACGGTAGCGGACCTGAACGGCGACGGGAAGCCGGACCTGGTGACCGGGAAGCGGTACATGGCGCACAACGGGCGCGACCCCGGGGAGCGCGAGCCGCTGGGAGTGTATTGGTACGAGTACTTCAAGACGCCGGCGGGCGGGATCGAGTGGGCGAA
>OMOG01000011.1:26057-31331 GCA_900290305.1 Candidatus Sulfopaludibacter sp. SbA4 | reverse complement strand
ACCGCGCTCAGGGACTCCTCCTCGGCCGATGCCACGCCCTTCAGCACCAGCACCAGTGCGCGCCGCGCGGCGCAGATATTGATCGGCTCGTAACTGGCGTTGAGCACCAGTACGGGTTTCTGCAGTCGGTCACTGGCCATTCAGGAGGCCCCCCCTACGGTGGATGGCGCCGCCCGATTGCGCCAGCCATCCAAACGCCGGTCGACGCGGGCGACGGTTAGAAGCGCTACTCTCGCGGCACCGGCTCGCTTCAGGGCCAAGGCGCACGAAGCCGCGGTGGAACCGGTGGTCATGACGTCGTCAATCAGCAGGATGCGCTTGCTCTCCGCCTGCCCGCCTCGCAGGGCGTCCCGGCGGCAGCTAAAAGCCGCGACCACGTTGCGGCGGCGGTCCGCATTGCTCAGACCCGCCTGCGCCGGTGTCGGCCGCGCCCGCCGTAGCGCCTTCACCATCGGAATGCCGCAGCGCCGGCCGATCTCCCGCGCCAGCAGCTCAGACTGGTTGAAGCCGCGTTGCCACTGCCGGCGCCAGTGGAGCGGAACCGGAGTCACCGCGTCGAACTTCTCGTCACGCGGGAGTGCCGCCACCAGCAGATCGGCCAGCGGCCGCGCCATCGTCTGAATCCGGCTGTATTTGTAGAGATGAATCAACTCGCGCAGCACACCCTCATAAGCCCCGTAGGAGTAGGCCGCGTCAAACCCCCGCAATCCGTTACGGCACAGGGCGCACCGTCCCTCGCTGTCCAACGGAAAGCTGTTTTGGTAGGGCGTGCGGCAACTAATGCAGAAAAACTCCGCGTCGAGAGGCTGCGGGGACGTCAAACAGTCCCGGCACACCGGGATGCGTGTGATCTCCTCTAGAGGACGGCTGCAAACGCGGCATTCCGCCGGAAAGAACAGGGAAAAAAGGGCGTGAGAGGCTGTTCGTACTGCTGAAGGACCGAGGTTTGCGACTGCGGCTCGTCTGCTACTTGAGAAGACCCACCTCCGCTCATTGCTATTGTAGCTGAATTCCACAAAGAAGCGAAATCACGGCGGCTAACTGCGTTCCCAGTGGGACCCCTCGGACCGGAGGGCAGGTACGGGTGCTGGTCCGCGTCCCCGTTTGACGGCTTCCCCACCCTTGCGAGTAGCTGTACAATATCCTCCGTAGACCATGAGTTCCCGGCGCAGCTACGGGTTTCTGGCGGGTCTGGGTCTGCTGGCCCTGGTCGAGCTTTATAGCGCCGTCCTGCGCGGCCAGGTGGCAGTCGCACCGCGCCCCAAGTCTGCCCCCTTCGACGAGAAAAAGCCGCAGGCCAATCTGCGCGTCGACACCAACCTCGTGCTGGTTCCGGTATCCGTATGCGACCCGTCGAACCACCCTGTGACCGGTCTCGAGAAAGAGCATTTCAAAGTCTTCGAAGACAAGGTGGAACAAACCGTCACCCACTTCGCCATGGACGACGAATCCGTGGCCGTGGGCCTGGTCCTCGATATCAGCGGCAGCATGGGGCCCAAGTTGCGCCGTTCGCGCCAGGCCGCGGCGGCATTCTTCCAGACGGCCAACACGGACGACGAGTTTTTCCTGGTCGAATTCAACGACCAGCCGAAGCTGGTGGTGCCCCTGACGCGCAACGTCGAGGAGATCCAGAACCAGCTCACCTTCACCCAGTCGAAAGGCCGCACCGCGCTGCTCGATGCCATCATGCTCTCGCTGCACGAGATCAAGAAGTCGCCCAAGAACCGCAAGGCGCTGCTGGTGATTTCCGATGGCGGCGACAACAGCAGCCGGTACACCGAGAGCGAAGTCCGCAACGCGGTGCGCGAAAGCGACGTGCTGATTTATGCCATCGGCGTCTTCGAGCCGTTCGGCTCCCGCGGCCGCACGCCCGAGGAGTCGGCCGGGCCGGGGCTGCTGAGCGAAATTGCCGAGCAGACCGGAGGCCGCCATTTCCCCTCCGATACCGGCGAGCTTCCCGACATCGCGGCCAAGATCGGTATCGAGTTGCGTAACCGCTACGTCCTGGGC
The DNA here is from genome assembly GCA_900290305.1 of Candidatus Sulfopaludibacter sp. SbA4. Classification (GTDB taxonomy): domain Bacteria; phylum Acidobacteriota; class Terriglobia; order Bryobacterales; family Bryobacteraceae; genus OMOG01. The sequence goes on along the minus strand of OMOG01000011.1, from coordinate 29,321 downwards.
TATTCGCCCACTTCCGGCCAGCGCGATGGCCGCTATCACCGCCTGCAAGTCAAGGTAATCCCGCCGCGCGGGCTCCCTCCGCTCAAGGCTTTCTGGCGCCTGGGATACTACGCCCCCGCGGAGTAGCGGTTGGGGAGGTGGGGCAGGCCAACTTGTCCGTGCGAAGCCGGATCGCCTTGTGGCCTGCCTCCGGGCTTTAGCCCGGCCTTTTCCAGTAACCATTGACACCCATTCAGTCGCCTACTCTCCAACAGACTAAAATCATGTCCGACCGAGGGGAACGATAGAATCAATGAGAAAATCCACCACTGCAGTGTATCTGTTTGCCATCCTGATCGCCGCCGGCTCGCAAGCGCTCGCCCAGACTCCTGTGCAGACACCGCCGCCCGCCGCTCCCGATCAGGCGGGTCGCGGACGCGGAGGGCGCGGAGGCGGAGGCGGCGGAGGCGGCGCCTATCCGCAGCACCCGCCCGAGAATCCCGAGGTGGTGGCCCGCGGCAAAGCGCTCTACGGCGTCCAATGCAACTTCTGCCACGGCTCCGACGCGCGCGGCGGCGAAGGCGGTCCCAACCTCCTCCGTTCGCAGATCGTGCTGAGCGATCGGAAGGGCGAAGCCATCGCGCCCGTGATCCAGAACGGCCGCCCCGATCAGGGCATGCCCAAGTTCGACCTCACGGCCGCGCAAATCGCCGATATCGCCGCGTTCCTGCACAGCTTCCGCGTCGGCGGCTACGACGCTTCCCGCGACCGGCCGCCGAGCATTTTGGTCGGCGACGCCAAGGCCGGCGAGTCCTATTTCAAGTCGAAGTGCGCTTCGTGTCACTCGGTAACCGGTGACCTGAAGGGCCTCGGCGCGAAATTCGACGATCCCAAACAGCTTCAGCAGACCTGGCTGATGCCCGGCGGCGGGCGCGGCGGATTCGGCCGCGGAGGTGGGGGCCCGGTGGTCAATGTGCCTCCCACCACCGTCACCGTGACGCTGGCCTCGGGCCAAAAGGTGGAAGGCCGCCTGGGCCGCATCGACGATTTCCTCGTCGCCCTGACCGAGGCCGACGGAACGCCCCACACCATCCGCCGCGACGGCGATACCCCCAAGGTCGAGATACACGATCCCCTAGCCCCGCACCGCCGGCTCTTGCCCGTTTACACCGACAAAGACATCCACGACCTGACTGCCTATCTGGTGACCGTGAAATGACTAAGACCAACCAACTGATCGCCGCTAGCTCCAATACTGTTGCAGCCGCGTGTGGGGCAGGTTTTCAACCTGCAGGCCGATTTGTAATCGGCCTCCTTCTACTGGCCGCCGTCGCCGCCGCACAGAGCCTGGATCCGTCCCTCCTGACCAAGCCGCTTTCGGAATCGTGGCCGACTTACTCCGGCGATTACTCCGGTAAGCGCTATAGTAAACTAACTCAACTCAGTCAATCCAACGTCAAGAGCCTGACTCTGGCCTGGACTACCAGAGTGACTGCCGGAGCGGGCAACGGGGTGCCCTCTGGGCCCGCAGGCGGCGGGGGACGCGGCGGCCGCGGTGGCTTCGGCGGCGGCGAGACCATCGTCGGCGGCGAAGGCACCGGCGAAGCTACGGGCGGAATGGGCGGCGGCGGCGCCAACATCAAAGGCTCCATCCTCCAGGTCAACGGCATCCTCTATGTCTCCGCCCCGGACAATGCCTGGGCCGTGGACGCCCGCGACGGCCGCGTGCTCTGGCACTACTTCTGGAAGACCAAGGGCGGCACTCACATCGGCAACCGCGGCCTCGGCATGTGGGGTAACTGGCTCTACATGGAGACCCCCGACGACTACCTGGTCTGTCTCGACGCCAGGACCGGCAAGGAGCGTTGGCACAAAGTCATCTCCGATTTCGGCGAGCAGTACTTCTCCACCATGGCCCCCGTCGTGATCGGCAATCGCATCCTGGTGGGCACCGGCGACGATCTCGACGCCCCCGGATTCCTCCAGTCCTTCGATCCCGAGACCGGCGACCGCCAGTGGATCTGGTACTCCGTCCCCATGAAGAAGGGCGATCCCGGGCTGGAGACATGGCCCAGCCTCGACGCCGCCCGCCACGGCGGCGGACAGGTCTGGATTCCCGGCGCCTACGACCCCGAAACTCATCTCTACATCTTCGGCACCGGTAATCCGACCCCGGCCTATACCGCCGGCAACCGCGAGGGCGACAATCTCTTCACCTGCACGCTCGTCGCCGTGAATGTCGATACCGGCAAAATGGCTTGGTATTACCAGACGGCGCCGCATGACACGCACGACTGGGATGCCACGCAAACTCCCGTGCTGATCGATGGCGATTTCAACGGACGGCCGCGCAAACTGGTCGCGACCGCCGAACGCGACGGATACTTCTTCGTCCTCGACCGTCTGACCGGTGAGCACCTGCTGACTACTAAGTTCGCTTTCGCCGCCAACTGGGCGAAAGGCCTCAACGCCAAGGGCGCGCCTGTCCGCGACCCCGGGAAGGATTCCACCGTCGCCGGCTCGCTGGTGTCGCCGACCAACGGCGGCTCGACTAACTGGCCGCCCCCCACTTACTCGCCCGACACCGGCCTCTTCTACGTCCCCGAGCACGACGGCTACGCCATGTACTATCTCACGGAGACCGACCCGCGCGGAGCTATGGGACTCGGCGGCAAGGAAGAACTCGGCGTCGGCTCCCTGGGCAGCTTCCTGACAGCCATTGACTATAAGACCGGTAAGATCGCCTGGCGCCACGAGTATCCCGGACAAGGCGGTGGAGGAGGCGGCAGTGGATTGCTGACCACCGCCGGCAAACTCCTCTTCGGCGGCGATGCCGGAGGCAACATCGTGGCCTACGACGCGACTAACGGCAAGCCTCTCTGGCACTCGCACATCGGCGGGATTTCGAACGCCCCCGAGACCTACATGCTCGACGGCCACCAATACCTCCTGACCGCCGCCGGCGACACCCTCTACGCCTTCACGCTGTACTGAGTGGGACAGGCCTCCCGGCCTGTCTTACCCCTTTCGCCCTAATCAAACGGCCCCGACCGAAGCCACCCCTCGGCTGCACTCTTCTCCGCTCCCTCTTTCTCTCCTCTCTCCGCGCTTATCTCCGCGCCTCCGCGTCTCCGCGTCAAAACACACCTCACTCATTCCGCAGCGCCACCGACGGCGCGATCCCGCACGCCCGCGCCGCCGGCATCAAACACGCCACCAGCGCCACCAACGCCAACCCCACCCCCGCCGCCGCAAACGACCAAACATCCGTCGCCCCCACCCCAT
>OMOG01000011.1:0-26047 GCA_900290305.1 Candidatus Sulfopaludibacter sp. SbA4 | reverse complement strand
CCCCCGCCGCCGCAAACGACCAAACATCCGTCGGCCCCACCCCATACAGCAGGCTGCCGATCAACCTTGTCAACCCCGCCGCCGCGGCCACAGCGATCCCCAGGCCGATCCCCATCAGTCCCATCCCGCGCCCCACCACCAGCTTCAGCACGTCCCGCCGGTCCGCGCCCAGCGCCACGCGAATGCCGATCTCCTGCGTGCGCCGCGAGACCGAGTAAGCCATCACGCCGTAAATCCCGATCGCCGCCAGCAGCAAGGCCGCGCCCGCGAAGATCGCCATCAGCCATCCCGTGAAGCGCGAGCGCGCCGTCTCCCGGGCCATCAGTTCCTGCATCGTGGCGACGTTGGACACCACGGTAGTGCGGTCCGCGTCGTGCAAAATCTTGCGCACCGAGGGCGTAAGAGACGCCGGGTCGAGCGGCGTCCTCACCAGCAGGGCAAAGGCTCGCGAGCGCTCCGAGATCGGCACGAAGATATCCGGATCCGCGGTCGGATTGTTCGGCAGCCCCCGGTATTTCATCTCGTTCACCACCCCCATGATCGTCATCCAGGGCGACTTCGAATCCGGCCTGCCCCTTCTGATCCGCTTCCCGACAGGATCCTGCCCGGGCCAGAACCGCTTCACCACGTTCTCGCTGACAACGGCCACGTTGCTGTCCTGCGTTTCGTTTTCCGCAAACGTGCGGCCGGCCACGAAGCGGATGCGCAGCGTTCGGAAAAATCCTGGGCTCACAGCGTGAATGTACGCGCGCGGAATGTTCTGCGCGGTGACCGGCGGTTGCCCCTCGGCCGTGTAGAAAATGGCGCTTTCGCCCGTCAGCGGTACGTCGGAACCGATGCTCGCACCCTCCACCGATGGCGCCGCCGCCACGCGGCGCAGAATGTCCCGCGCCGACACCACCGTCCGCGCATCGTCCGTCGCTCGCGGCAGGCTGACGCTCAGCACCAGCACATGGTCCGGATCATATCCAGGATGGATCCCGGTGAGTTGCTGCAAACTCCGCATCAGCAGCCCCGCCCCCACCAACAGCAGCATGGCCAACGCCACCTCCGCCACCACCAGCAGGCTGCGGAAACGGCTGCCGCCGCGGCTGTCGGCCGCATGGCTCGCCGCTTGCTTGAACCGCTCGCCCAAGTTCCCCGAGCGCACGTGTACCGCGGGCGCGATTCCCAGCGCCAATCCCACCAGGCACGTTATCAGGACCGCGAACAGCAACACCGCCGGGTCAACTCCGGGTCGAACGAAGCTGGGAAACGTGATCGGGCTGGCGGCCATCAGAGCGCCCGCGCCCCCTCGCGCCATCAGGATTCCCGTGCCCGCGCCCACAAATGCCAGCAGCAGGCTCTCCGTCGTGAGCTGTTGCAGCATACGACCCCGCCCGGCGCCCAGCGCCATGCGCACGGCAATCTCTCGCTGCCGGGCTTCCGACCGCGCCAGCAGCAGGTTCGCCACGTTGGTGCACGCGATCAGCAGCACGAATCCCACTGCCACCAGCAGCACCGCCAGTGACAACCGCACATCCGGTCCGACCAGTTCCCGATCCAGCGGGCTCAGTTCTACACCGCGGCCCTTGTTGGTCGCCGGCCATGCCTCTTCGATACGCCTGCAAATCCCATCCATTTCCGACTGGGCCTGTGCCAGCGAGACACCCGCCTTGAGGCGGCCCAGGACGGCGGGGCCGACAGAGCCGCGGTTGGCGAAGTCCTCCGCCGTGCCCTCCATGTGCACCGGTTCCCAAAGCTGAGCCGCATCCGTGATCCCGCGGAACCACGGCGGCATCACCCCCAGCACCGTGAAACTCTGTCCGTCGATCTGGACCGCGCGCCCCAGGATGCCGGGATCGCCGCCAAACCGCCGCTTCCATAAGCCGTCGCTCAGTACCACCACGCGGTCGCGTTGCGGCGCCTCGTCCTCCTCCGGACGGAACGTGCGCCCCAACGCCGCGCGAACGCCCAGCATTCCGAAGTAGGGATGCGCCACGTACTCGCCGGCCACGCGCTCCGGCTCGTCCCCACCTGCCAGCGTGAATTGCGCATCCTCGAGCCATGACATCGCTTCGAACGAATGGCTCTGGTCNNTCGGCGTAATCCGGGAGCGACGTGCCGCGCCGCTCCACGCTGGCGCGCTTCACATTGCCCCACAATTCCACCAGGCGCCCAGGCTCCGGATACGGGAGCGGCCGCAGGATCACCGCGTTCACCACGCTGAAAATGCCGGTCGTCGAGCCGATCCCCAGGGCCAGCGTAAGTGCCGCGACCACCGTAAATCCGGGACTCTTCCGCAGCGACCGGGCCGCGTATCGCAGATCCTGCCGCAACGTCTCGAGCCAATAAAAGGTCCACATCTCGCGGCACCTCTCCTTCCAGGCGGTGAAATTCCCAAAGTCGCGGCGAGCGTCCTGCGAAGCTGCGCCGGTGTCCATGCCGGCTTGCTGATAGCGTTCCGCCCGCATCGCCAGGTGGAACCGCAGTTCCTCCTCCAAGTCGCGTTCCAGGCGCCGCCTGTGCCACAGCGCCCGCAAGCGGAGTCGAACGACACTCAGCCACTCTAGCTTCATGACCCGCTCAAGCCGTCTGCATCACGCGTGAAACGGCGCCCGAGAGACGCGCCCAATTGGACGCCTCCTCCGCCAGGTACTTCCGTCCCACGGCGGTCAGCCGGTAATACTTCGCCCGCCGGTTGTTCTCCGACATTCCCCAATCGGCGGCCAGCAGCCCGCGCAATTCCAGCCGGTGCAGCGCCGGGTAGAGCGCCCCTTCCTCCACCCGCAGTATGTCGTCCGACGACTGTTGGATGGATTCGACGATGCCGTACCCGTGCATGGCGCCCCGCGAGAGCGTCTTGAGCACCAGCATGTCGAGCGTGCCCTGCACCAGGTCGCCGCGCAGTCCGTATTTGTCTCCCATAAATCCTTTAGGGGAAGTATGACGCAGAAATCCACCCGGTGCAAGGGCGATTCGTCCGCCCCAAAATCACGGTCACCGCGGAACGAACTGTATTTTCAAACACCTTTTCACTGATTCCAAATGTACTTACTGCCACGACACCCGCGCGCGCACCCTGCTGCCGCACATCTGTCTGCTAGATTTAAATCAGGAAGAGATCTATTGCCGCTCGTGGTCGATGAGCGGCTTTTCAATTTCTGGATACCTCATTATCTTATGGAACCAATTAGCACCACCGCCGGTTAAGTGACGCATCTTTTCCACAAAACGCCTCGGATGCGTCACAAAATCTCGACCTCTCTTCCCAAACTACAGAAAAAGAGCAACATAAACCGCCGCAAATAATATTTCGACACCCAGGCACGTGTGTCACCCCCACCCGCGTCTCGGGAGGCGCAAATTGTAAAAATGACCCCCCAGATGCGCCTCCCGATTTCAATGCCCCTCCGCAACCCACAGAAACAGAGGGGGTTACAACGCCGTGAAAAATGAACCGACTCACCCGCCAAAGATGCGCCTCCCCGGCCCCCGTGCCCCTCGCGCTTTGGCGAGCCCGGCTTTGGCGAGCCCGGCACCTGGCCCCCTGCCCGTTGTGTTATTCTTCCGCAAGGTCTCTGGTAATCTCCCCATGGACGAGGACCGCCGGGAACGAATCCGCTACTACACCTTTGCCGCTTTCGTCGGCGTGCTGCTGCTCCTCAACTGGCTGGGCATCGTCAAGACTGTTTTCGGCGTGGATACCGCCATCCCCATCACCCTGCTGGCCGGGTACAAGACCTTCCACAACTCCATCTCCGCCCTGATGGAGCGGCGCATCTCGGCCGATATCGCCCTCTGCATCGCCGTGATCGCGGCCTTTGCCGTGGGCCAATACCTCGCGGCCGCCGAAGCCATGTTCATCGTGCTGGTGGGCGAGGGCCTGGAGTCCTACGCCGCCGGCCGCACCGCGGCGGCCATTCACCGATTCGTCGAGCAGATGCCCCACCGCGCCCGCCTCATTCGCAATGGGCAGGAACAGGAGGTCGATGCCGCCTCCCTCGTCCCCGGAGATCTCATCCTGGTCCGCGCCGGCGAGCGCATCCCCGCGGATGGCGAAATCGTCACCGGTTTCTCCGCAATCGACGAAAGCTCCATCACCGGCGAGCCCCTGCCCCGCGAGAAGGCGGCGGGCGACGAAGTTTTTTCCGGCGCCTTGAACGGCGGCGGCATGCTCGAGGTGCGGGTCAGCCGCGCGGGCGAGGATACAACCCTGGCGCGCGTCGTGCAACTCGTCCGCGAGGCGCAGGAAAAACGCGCCCCCGTCGAGCGCCTCGCCGACCGCGCCGCCCGCTACTTCCTGCCGGCTCTACTCCTCGCCGCGGCGCTTACCTTCTACTTCACCCGCGACTGGATGCGCACCGTCGCCGTCCTCATCGTCGCCTGTCCCTGCGCCCTGATCCTGGCCACCCCCACAGCGATGGTTGCGGCCATCGGAGGCCTCGCGCGCCGCGGCATCCTCGTGCGCGGAGCGTCCGTGATGCAACTGGCCGCCAAGGTCGATACCGTAGTCTTCGACAAGACCGGCACCATCACCGAGGGCCGTTTCGAAATCGTGCGGATCATCGCGCTAGATGGTGCAGAAAACGCCCGTGCAGAAAACGCCCGTGCAGAAAACGCCCGCGCAGAAAACGCCCGAGCCGAGAACGATCTACTCGCCATAGCCGGCGCCGTCGAACGAGCTTCCGATCATCCTCTGGCGCGCGTCATCGTCGATGAGGCCGTGCACCGCGGTCTCACCATCCCGTCCGCCGAAAGCGCCCACGTGCTGCCCGGCCGCGGTATCGAAGCCCAAATCGGCGGGCGAAGTTGGCGCGTCGGCAATGCCGCTTTCGTGACAGAGGATGCAGCCGAGCCGCTCCGCCACTTGCCCGATCAAATTGACGCCCAAGCCGATGCCCTCGGCGCAACCACCGTATGGATCGCCGAGAGCAACCGCATCGTGGGAGCCATCCTCCTGCGCGATCGCATTCGCGAGGGCGTGGCCGCCTGCACCAGCGGCCTGCGCGCCCTCGAAATCGGCCGTCTCGTCATGCTGACGGGTGACCGCCGCCGCGCCGCCGAGGCCATCGCGCGCGAAGCCGGCATCGGCGAGGTGGAAGCCGGCCTGCTCCCCGAACAGAAGCTCGCGCACGTCCGCCAACTGGCCTCCGAAGGCCGATCGGTCGGCATGGTCGGCGACGGCATCAACGACGCTCCCGCGCTCGCCGCGGCTTCAGTCGGTATCGCCGTGGCGGGCGCCAGCGCCATCACCGCCGAGGCCGCCGACGTCGTCTATCTCCCCCATTCGCTCGAATCGCTCCCGCAGCTCTTCTCCACCAGCCGCCGCGCCGTCGCCACCGCCTGGCAGAACATCATCATGTTCGCCGGCCTTCTCAATCTCACCGCCGTGCTGCTGGCCGCCAACGGCACCGTGGGGCCCATCGGCGCCGCGCTCACCCACCAGCTCTCCTCGTTCTTCGTCATGATGAACTCGCTGCGGTTGCTGCGCGTGGGGGGCACCGGCCGCACGTGGAATCGCCTGCGCGCCATGACGCCCCGCATCGACCTCGGCGCGAGCGCGGCCTGGATCGCCCAGCGCCGCCGCCAGCTCGTCAAGCCGGCCCTGACCACCGTGTTTCTGCTAGTGGCGCTCAACGGCATCTACGTCATCCCGCCCGAAGAAGTCGGCATCATCCAGCGCTTCGGACAAAAACTCGTGCCCTACGATGGCCCGGGCATCCACTACAAACTGCCATGGCCCATCGACCAGCTCACCCGCGTGCAGGCCCGCCGCGTGCGCGTGGTCGAAATCGGATTCCGCACCAACACCACCACGCCCGATGCCGAACCCGCCGCCTACGAGTGGAACGTGCAGCATCGCTCCGGCCGATTCCAGCGAAGACCCGAAGAGGCCCTCATGCTGACCGGCGATCAGAACATGATCGAGCTGAACGCCACCATCCACTACGACCTCGCCCGGCCCGACGAATTCGTCTTCGGCCAGCTCGATGGAGAAGCCACCGTGCGCGCCGCCGCCGAATCTTCGGTGCAGTCGGTGGTCACCGGAACATCGCTCGACGAGGTCCTCACCACCGGCCGCGCCGCCATCGAACAGCGCGTCAAGAGCGAATTGCAGGCCCGCTTCGACCGCTACCGCTCCGGCATTCGCGTCCTCTCCGTGCGCCTCGAGGACGTTCATCCCTCGCTCGAAGTCGTGGATGCCTTCCGCGATGTCTCGGGCGCGTTCGAGGAAAAGAACCGCAAGATCAACGAGGCCGAAGGATACCGCAATGAGCAGGTGGCGCTCGCCCGCGGCAACGCCAAAGCCAGCCTCGCGGAGGCCAGCGGGTATTCCGTAGAGCGCATCAACCGCGCCGAAGGCGACGCCGGCCGCTTCAACCAGCGCGAGGCCGCCTTTCGCACCGCGCCTGGCCCCACCGAGACGCGCCTCTATCTGGAGACCATCGAACAGGTGCTCCCCGGCAAGAAGAAACTGATTGTCGACAGCACCAAGGCCCGCAGGCAACTGTTCCTGCTGGAAGACAGCGTGGAGATCGGCGGCGCGGCCCTGAACCCCGTGTTCTCCGACACGCGCAAGGAACCATAACATGGACTCATACCGAAAATACCTGCCCGCCGCGATCGTCGTGGCAATCCTCCTCCTGGCGTACCGCACATTCTTCCCGGTGAAGGAAACCGAGTTCGTGCTGGTCACGCAATTCGGACGTCCGCTCTACGCCATCACCGGCGCCGGCCTGCACATGAAGTGGGCCTTCCAGAGCGCTACCTATTTCGATCGCCGCCTGCACATCTACAATCCGCGCCCCTCCGAGTTCCTCACGCGCGACAAGAAGAACATCGTGGTCGATAGTTACGTCGCGTGGAAGATCCAGGATCCCACCCGCTTCCTGCAGAGTGTCGGCGACCCCGTGGCCGCCGAGATGCGGCTGCACGACATCGTCTGGTCGGGCCTCTCGGCGGCTCTCGGCGCGCACGATCTCGACTCGCTCGTTTCCACGGCCGCCCCCACGCTGCAGACTACCGGCATGATGGATGCGTTGGCGGACCTCACCGACCGCGCCGCGCTGGCTCAGTACGGCGTCAGCGTCGTCGATGTGCGGATCAAGCGCATCAACCTCCCCGAGCAGAACAAGCAAAGCGTGTATGCCCGCATGCGGGCCGAGCGCGAGCGCATCGCGCGCCAGTACCGCGCGGAAGGCGAAGAGCAGGCGCTCGCCATTCGGGCCGATGCCGACCGCCAGAAGGCCGAAACGCTCTCGGTGGCCTACAAAGAAGCCGAGACCATCCGCGGCCAGGGAGACGCGGAGTCGACGCGCATCTACGGTCAGGCCTACTCCAAGAATCCGCGCTTCTACAAACTGCTGCGCACCCTCGACGCTTATAAAAAGGTACTGGACGACAAGACCACCGCCATCCTCAGCTCCGACTCGGAGCTGCTGAAAATCCTGACCCGCGGCGAAGCAGGAGCGAAGTGAGCACCGTCCTCAGCACACTGCTGGGCCGCTTGACCCGCCCCGCTGCGTCCGCCGCCGCGACCGCCCCGTCCGACACCGCGACCGCTCCGTCCGACACCGCGACCGCTCCGTCCGACACCGCGACCGCTCCGTCCGGCGCCACAACTGCTCCGTTCGGAGCCACGACCGTGACTCGCGCTTCGCGAGCGACTCGCCCTTGGCGAGCAAGGGAGTGGTCTTCGCAGGACGAGCCGCCATCCGGCTCGGCCCCCCGATTGCCCGGCACCACCAGGCAGCGTCTCGCCTGGGGCGCGTTGCTCCTCTGGATTCTCTCCGGAGTCTATCTCGTGCCAACCGATCAACAGGCGGTGGTCACGCGTTTCGGTGCGGTCGTCTCGCCGCGCGTCCTTCCCGGAGTCCACTACGCGCTGCCATGGCCCATCGAGAGCGTCTACAAGCTGAAGGTGCAGCAACTGCAGCGGCTGGTGATCGGCGGCGAGCCGGCCGACCTGGTGCTTGGCCGGACGCAGCCCCTCGCTTCCCAGTTCCTCACGGGCGACCAGAACATTATTAATATGCGGGTGGTCGTGCAGTATTCGGTCGGCGTACCCACGGACTACCTGTTTCGCTCGCTCGACGTCGCCCAGACCACTGGCGCCGCCGTCGAAGCGGAACTGGCGCGCCGCATCGCCCACAGTGAAGTGGATGCCATCCTCACCACCGAGAAGCTAGCGATCCAGGATGCCGTGCTCGCGGCGGCGCAGAGACGCCTCAACGAAGAGAGCGTCGGCGTCAAGCTCTCGACGGTGAACATCGAGAGCGTTTCCGCTCCGCCCGAAGCCGCCGACGCTTTTCGCGACGTGGCCAGCGCCCGCGCCGATACCGCCCGCATCGTCAGCGAGGCCGAGAGCTACGCCAACGATTTGCTGCCCCGCGCCCGCGGCGAGGCGCGCCAAATGATGGAGGCGGCCGAAGCCTATCGAAGCTCCCGCATCAATGAAGCCGCCGGTGAAGCGGCGCGCTTCTCCGCCGTTGCCGCCGAATATGCCAAGGCTCCCGAGGTCACCAGCGACCGGCTCTACATCGAGGCCATGGAACAGATTCTCCCCAAGATTCGCAAGCTGATCGTTGACCCCAACGGGAATCTGGATCTATCCATCATCAGAAAGGGGGACGCGCCTATATCATCGCCAACAGGTCGCTGATGCGGATGGAGAAGCCCGGGATCTGCTCAGGACGGAAGTCTTGCGTTTCGTCCAGTGCAACCGTCGAGTGCTCGGAGAACACAAAAACCTGCCGAAGCTGAATGGAGAAAATAAACACCTCTTTGGTGCCGCACCTCCGATAGCGTTGGGCCTTCGCCAACAGCGACTCGAACTTGTCACTCGGGGAAACGACTTCAATGGCCAAGTCCGGGACAAATGGCTGCACGCGACGCTTCGGCTCAACCAGCCGCGCCTTCTCAGGACCGAAAAAGCTGACGTCCGGTCCATGGGCATTGCCGCCGAAATCGTATTCCTGCTCTGCCACGATGCAGCCGAGCTTGTGTTCTCGCACGTACGGATCCAGCCGCACCACGATCGCATCGCGCAGTCTGTTGTGGTCGATTGAATTGGCCGACACTTTGACTAGCTCTCCATCTACCAGCTCGTGATTGCGGGCGAGCACATCCGGAAGGTTCTCGAAGTCTTCAATGGTCAGGCCGGTGATCGTCGCCATGGTCATATTTTACACTACCGCTTCCCCGGAATCGTCCACAGAAAAATGTGGCGCAGTTCCACCACTTCTTCCTTGTCGGGGTGCCAGTCCTCCATGTCGAAACTGTGGGAGACCACCCGGCTGCCGGGCTTCAGCTCCTTCAGCAACTTGGGACGCAGCCGCATATTGACATTCGGCATCAGGTAGATCGCGACCACCGTGGCGCTGTGAATATCCGCCTGGAAAAGGTCGTTCTCCTCGAACCTCACCAGCCTTTCCACCCCAGCCTTCCTGGCGTTAGCCCGCGACTCTGCGACGCGCTCCGGATTGATATCGATCCCCACTCCGTGCGCGCCGTAATTCCTGGCGGCGGCAATCACGATGCGGCCGTCGCCGCACCCGAGGTCGTACACCACGTCGGTACTCTTGACGCCGGCGAGCTTGAGCATCCCGTCCACCACCGCATCGGGCGTCGGGATGAACGGCACCTCCGGCACACTCCGCGGCTGGGCCGTGGCCACGGCCGAGAGAAGCAGGCAGCAGGCAACGTGTGGCAGTCGCATGGCGATGAGATTAATCGTATCATTGCGGCAATGACCAGAAGTGGTCATAATGAAAGCATGAAGGCCAAAGTGGGCATCGCCGAGTTGAAAGCGCACCTGAGCGAATACGTTCGGGCGGCGCAGAAAGGCAAGGAGATTATCATCAGAGATCGCGACACGCCTATTGCGAAGCTCGTTCCGATCGAGACACGCAAGCTTCCGTTTCGCGTGATCCCGGCTTCCCGGCCGTTCCGAAGCAGCGACGACATGGTGGGATTCCGCCCTACCGGGTTTACGCCGGAGGAAATCGACCGCATTATTGACGAAACACGGGCGGACCGTGAAGATGAATGGTTGAACTTGGAAAAGTTTATCTCGACGCGTCGATAGTCATCCGGCGGACACTCGACCAACCCGGGGCGCTCCAGGGTGTCGACTTGTCGTCCGCGTTCTCGTCCGAATTGCTTATCGGCGAACTGTTTCGGACCCTGGATCGACTGCGTGTGGGAGGCATGCCGGCGGATGAACTGGCGAAGCTCCGCGTTAATGCGGACAGGAATCTGGACGGCGTCTCCCTGATTCCCGTGGACAAGGTCGTGTTGAACCGGGCGGGCGGACCGTTCCCTACGCTCATCAAAACGCTTGATGCGATTCATCTGGCGACCGCCTTACTTTGGGCCGACCATGCCGGCGATATCGTCTTCCTGACGCACGATCGTCAACTTGCGATAACCGCCCGGGCATGCGGTCTCCAAGTCTACCCACAACTGGTCTGATACCATTAAGGAATCACCCTTGATCGACACGATTCCAGACATCCTGGCCCGTATTGTCGCCAAGAAACGCGAAGAACTCGCCCGCGTCGCCCCCATGGAGCAATGGGAACGCGAGGCCGAAGTACGCCATTCCTCACGGCGCGATTTTCAAGCGGCCCTGCGGGCGCGCACCCCGGCCATCATCGCCGAAGTGAAAAAGGCATCGCCGAGTAAAGGCGTTCTTTCGCGGGATTTCGACCCCGTTCGCATCGCCACCGCCTATCAGCGCGGCGGCGCTGCGGCACTCTCCGTCCTCACCGACGAATCGTTCTTTCAGGGGAGCCTCGCCGACCTCGAAACGGCCCGATCCGCGGTCTCGCTGCCGGTCCTGCGCAAAGATTTTACGCTTGCAAACGCCCACATCCTGGAAGCCGCGGCCCACGGAGCCGACGCCATTCTGCTCATCGCCGCCATCCTCCATGAGCGGGAGATCCGCGACTTCCGCGAAGCCGCCGCGCGGTATTCCATGGCCGCGCTCGTCGAGGTGCACAACCGCCGCGAACTGGATATCGCCATCGCCGCCGGCAGCGAAATCATCGGTGTCAACAACCGCGATCTCGTCACCTTCGAAGTCACGCTCGAAACTTCGTTGCGCCTCGCCGAGCACATTCCGGCCGGCGCCGTAAAAGTCAGTGAGAGCGGGATTCACGATGCGCGCGACATCGCCAAACTGCGCGCCGCCGGATTCACCGTTTTCCTGGTGGGCGAGCGCCTCATGAAGTCGGACGACCCCGCGGCCGCCCTCCAACAGTTGGTGGCGGCATGATTCTCAAAGTCTGCGGCATCACCAACCAGGAGGATTGCAACGCCGCGATCGCCGGAGGCGCCACCGCCATCGGATTCAACTTCTACCCGCCCAGCCCACGCTACATCGCGCCGGAGCGCGCGGCCGAAATCGCGTCGGCGCCGGGCGTGCGGCGCGTCGGAGTCTTCGTCAACGAAGACCGCAAGCGCGTGGACGAGATCGTCCGCATCGCCGCGCTCGATGTGGCGCAACTGCACGGCGACGAAACGTCCGCCGAGTACCCGGCGGCAGCCCCGGTCTGGAAGGCGATACGCGTGGGGCCGGACTTCGGTTTCGCCCAACTACTCCAACACGACCCCGACCCCGCCGAGGCACTGTTGGTAGACGGCCCGGCTTCTGGCGTACCCTTCCAGTGGACCGTAGCGAAGAGCTTCTGGCTGACTTTCCGTCGGCCGCACCGCATTATCCTCGCCGGAGGACTCGACGCGTCGAACGTTGCCGAGGCCATCGCTACGGTGCGTCCCTGGGGTGTGGACGCCTGCTCGCGCATCGAAAACGCACCGGGCAAGAAAGACCATAAGAAGATGACCGAATTTCTGCAAGCGGCCAGGGCGGCCCTTCAATCATGACTCCCCAACCCGACCTTTCTCAACAACCCGACGGGGGCGGCCACTTCGGACCCTACGGCGGCCGATACGTCCCCGAAGTCTTGATGGCGCCCGTCGAAGAACTGGAGGCGGCCTACGTCACCGCGCGCGACGATCCCGCCTTCCAGGCCGAGCTCGCCGACCTTCTGCACAACTACGCCGGCCGTCCCACGCCGCTCTACTTCGCCAAGAACCTCAGCCAAAAACTGGGCGGCGCGCGCATCTGGCTCAAGCGCGAGGACCTGCTCCACACCGGCGCGCACAAGATCAACAACTGCCTGGGGCAGGCGCTCCTCGCCCGCCGCATGGGCAAGCGCCGCATCATCGCCGAGACCGGCGCCGGGCAGCACGGCGTCGCCACCGCCACCGTCTGCGCGTTGCTCAACTTCGATTGCGTGGTCTACATGGGCGAAGAGGACATGCGGCGTCAGCGCCTCAACGTCTTCCGCATGCGGCTGCTCGGAGCCAAGGTCGTCGGCGTTGCCAACGGAAGCTGCACCTTGAAGGACGCCATCAGCGAGGCCATGCGCGACTGGGTCTCGAACGTCGGCGACACCTACTATCTGCTCGGGTCGGCGCTCGGCTCGCACCCCTATCCCATGATGGTGCGCGATTTTCACAAGGTGATCGGCGAGGAGGCGCGGCGCCAGATTCTCGAAGCCGAAGGCCGCCTGCCCGACACCATCATTGCCTGCGTGGGCGGCGGCTCGAACGCCATCGGCATCTTCCACGCGTTCCTTCCGGACGCCGCCGTGGAGTTGGTCGGCGTCGAAGCCGGCGGCCGCGGCGATGCCCTGGGCGAACATGCCGCGCGTTACCGCGGCGGCGCTCCCGGAGTCCTGCAAGGCGCGTACAGCTTCGTCCTGCAGGATGAGCACGGCCAGATCGCGCTCACGCATTCCGTTTCGGCCGGCCTGGATTACGCCATGATCGGCCCCGAGCACGCCTGGCTGCACGACCGGCGCCGCGCCGAATACACCGCTGCCTCCGATGCCGAAGCCCTCGATGCCGCGCGCCTGCTTTCCCACACCGAAGGCATCATTCCCGCGCTCGAATCGGCGCACGCTGTGGCCGAAGCGGTGAAGCGCGCGCCCGCCGCAAAGGGAAAAATCCTGCTCGTCAACGTCTCGGGCCGCGGCGACAAGGACATCGACATCTACCGCGAAAACCTGAAGGAACTCGACCAGGCATGACGCGAATCGCGGGCCTCTTCGACTGCTTGAAGCGCGAAGGCCGCAAAGGCCTGATCGCTTACATCACGACCGGCGACCCATCGCCCGAGCGCACGCCCGCCCTGGTGGAAGCCCTGCTTCGCGGTGGCGCCGACCTCATCGAGCTGGGCGTGCCGTTCTCCGACCCCATCGCCGATGGCCCCGTCATTCAGCGCGCGGGCGAGCGAGCCCTCAAAGCCGGAACCACCCTGCACACCGTGCTCGACATCGCGGGCCAGATCCGCGAGCGTTCGCAGGCACCGCTCCTGCTGTTCACCTATCTCAACCCGGTGATGCGCTACGGGCTGGACCGCCTGGCCGGGGACGCCGCGGGTTGCGGCATCGATGGCTGCCTGCTCATCGACGCGTCCGTGGAAGAGGCGCACGAGTACGTGGGCGCCATGCATCGTCACGGGCTCGACACGGTATTTCTCGCCGCGCCCACCAGCACGCCGCGGCGGCAGAAACTGGTCGCGCAGTACTCCACGGGATTCGTTTACCTGGTGTCGCGCACCGGCGTCACGGGCGAACGCGATTCGCTCTCCGACGCCGTCGCGCCGCTGGTGCGCTCCATGCGCGCCATCACCGATCTGCCGCTGGCCGTGGGATTCGGCATCTCGAAGCCCGAGCACGTCACCGAACTCGGGCGGCAGGTGGAAGCCGTGGTGGTGGGCAGCGCGTTCGTGCGACTCATCGAGCGCAACCTCGATAATCCTTCGCTCGAAATTCAACTCGAATCGTTCACGCGCGAATTGAAGCACGGCTTCGGAGTTCCCGCATGAACCAGGACGAAGCGCGGGCCCTGTTGGACGAGTTTCGCGTCCTCATCGACGATGTGGACCGCCGCATCGTGGAACTGCTCAACGAGCGCACGCGCGTGGTCGAGGAAATCGGCCGCGTGAAGCGCCAGGCCAAGCTGCCCATCTACGAGCCGAAGCGCGAGGACCAGGTATTCGCGAACATCACCGGAGTCAACCACGGGCCCATCACGCAGGACGCGGTCCGCCGCATCTTCGAACGCATCATCGACGAGATGCGCACCATCCAGCGCATGCGAATGGAAGAGGGAGCGAAAGACAAATGCTAGTTGTCATGCAACAGGGCGCCACGGAGCAGCAGATCCAGACGGTAATCGATCGCCTGGTGGACATGGGCTTCGATGTGCACCGGTCCACCGGCGTCATTCACACTCTCCTCGGCGGGGTGGGCGGCAAGGATGATTTCGATCTCGGGATCTTCGAAGTCATGGACGGCGTGAAGGAGGCCTTCCGCATCGTCTCGCCCTACAAGCTGGCCAGCCGCAGTTTCCGTCCGGGAGGTACGGTTGTCAAAATCGGAGACGTCGAAATCGGCGGTGAACGCGTAGTGGTCATGGCGGGCCCGTGCAGCGTGGAGAGCCGCGAGCAGATCGATCGCTCGGCGGAGCTGGTGGCCGCCGCCGGCGCCAAAGTGATCCGCGGCGGGGCATTCAAGCCGCGCAGTTCGCCCTACAGCTTCCAGGGCCTCGGCGAGGAAGGCCTCGAAATGCTCCGCGCGGCCGCCGATCGGTGTGGCCTGCTGGTGGTCAGTGAGGTGATGGAGATCTCGCAGATTCCGCTGGTCGCGCAGTACTCGGACATTCTGCAAGTGGGCGCGCGCAACATGCAGAACTTCAACCTGCTGCGCGAATTGGGCAAGCAGCGCAAACCGGTGCTGCTCAAGCGCGGCATCGCAGCCACCATCGAAGAGCTTCTGCTCTCCGCCGAGTACATCCTCTCCGGCGGCAACTACGACGTCATCCTCTGCGAGCGCGGCATCCGCACCTTCGAGACATACACGCGCAACACCATGGACATTTCCGCCATCCCGGTGGTGAAGAAGCTCTCGCATCTCCCGATTTTGGGCGACCCGTCGCACGGCACGGGCCGGCGCGACAAGGTGGCTCCCATGGCCCGCGCCGCCGTGGCCGCGGGCGCCGATGGATTGATTATCGAAGTCCATCCCGACCCCGATCGCGCCTTGAGCGACGGCGCGCAGTCTTTGCGGCCGGAGCAGTTCGAGGAATTGATGCGGCAACTGCGCATGATCGCGCCCGCGGTGGGGAGGAGTATATGAGAACGTGGCGCAGGCACTCGTGCCTGCCGCGTCGGCACTCATGCCGACGCTTGGCTTCGACCCTGGGTTACAACCGCGAACAGGTGTCGAGACGAGTCTCGACACGGCAGGCACGAGTGCCCGCGCCACATCGGCAACTATGAACAGCGTTGCCATCATCGGTACCGGCCTGATCGGCGCTTCCTTCGGCCTCGCCTTGCGCAAAGCGGGATTTGACGGCGCAATCGCCGGTGTCAGCTCCGAGGCCGCCACATCCGCCGCCGTTGCAGCGGGCGCCATCGACCGCGGTGCGCCCCTCGGCGAAGCCGTCGCGCAGGCGGACCTCGTATTCCTTTCCCAGACCATCGGCCGCATTCTCGACACGCTGCGCCATCTCGATCCCCTGGTCCGCCCCGGCGCCCTGGTAACCGATGCCGGCA
Source organism: Candidatus Sulfopaludibacter sp. SbA4 (assembly GCA_900290305.1). Lineage (GTDB taxonomy): Bacteria > Acidobacteriota > Terriglobia > Bryobacterales > Bryobacteraceae > OMOG01. The sequence continues at coordinate 10,437 of OMOG01000011.1, read as the reverse complement.
GCACGAAGGGCGACATCGTCGATGCGGCCCTGCAAAACGTGTCCCGGTGCCAGTTCCTGGGCGGCCATCCCATGGCCGGGAAAGAGAAGCGCGGAGCCGCCGCGGCCGACCCGGATCTCTTTCGCGGATGCACCTGGGTCCTCACACCCGCCGAGCCGGCCGAGTTGTCGACTGCAGCGGCCGCCGGGTTCGTAGCGTGGCTCCGGCGCATCGGCGCGCATCCGGTTGCTATGGAACCGGCGGAACACGATCGCGTCGTTTCCTACACTTCGCACCTCGCACAGATGGCGTCGACCGCTCTCGCGGCCACCGTCGCCGAATCCGTGCGGCCGGAAGATCTTTGCGCGGCTGGGTCGGGCCTGACGGACATGACCCGGCTGGCATTGAGTTCATACGATCTGTGGCGGGACATTCTGGCGACCAACGCACCGGAAATCGAGCGCGCGCTGGCCGTCTATATTCAGAAACTGGAGCACATGCGCGAGAATCTTCGGACGCGGCAGCTCCAACAGGAATTCGAGCGCGGCGCCGCCGTGGCGGGCCGCTTGCGGCGGACGGTCTGACTCAGTCCGCGAATTTAGGATAAACTACCCATGAGGCTAGTTGCCGTATCATCTCCGCCAACGGGCGCGTTGCCCGGTGGCGGTTCCGCGGCTTTTCCGGCGGGGCGGACCGGGTCCAGAAGGTCCACCGGCGCCCCACCGACTGCCGAGTTTAAGGATTTCAAAATGGAACAAAAACTGAAGATCGCCGTCTTCATCGATTTTGACAATATCGAGATCGGCGTCAAGTCCACCCTGCACCGCGAATTCGACGTGGCTGCCGTGCTGGACGCATTGAAGGAGCGTGGCGAAATCGTCACCAAGTTCGCCTATGCGAACTGGGGCCGGCAGGAATCTGCCACCCGCGCGCTCTCCGAACACGCCGTTCAAATGGTGCAGCGCGACCCTTCGCCGCGCGGCGACAAGAACGGCGCCGATATCAACCTCGCGCTCGACGCGCTGGAGATGGCGTTTACGCACGACCACATCAACGCCTTCGCCATTGTGAGCGGCGATAGCGACTTCATCGCGCTTGTCAACAAACTGAAGCAATACGACAAGCGCATCTTCGTGGTGGGCGGCCGCGCTTTCACCAGCACGATCCTGCAGAAGAACTGCCATGAGTTCGTGGCGTATGAGTCGCTCATCGACGAACCGCGGCCGCGCTCCTCGGCCCACCAGCAGCAACCGCCGCCGCCGCTGCCGCAATCGCTGGTACAGCAGCCGCAGGAGAGGGTGTTGCAGGACAGGCTGCCGCAGGAAAGACAGGACCGGCCGCCGCAGCAGCCGCAACAGCAGCGCCAACCGCACAAGCGTGTGGCGCTCGACCTGGCGCAGGCCATGCCCCTGGTGGAGCGCGCGCTGGGAGTTCTGGAGCGCCGCGAAGTGCGCCCGCAGCTCGGCCTGCTGAAATCGACCATGCTGCAGCTCGATTCCACCTTCAACGAAAAGGCCTACGGCGCGAGTTCTTTCACCGATTTCGTGGAGAAACTGCAGAAGGCCGACTATGTCGAGGTCACCGGCGGCGAAGGCCGCTACATGATCCGCATGAAGGGCGGCGGCGCTCCCGAGAAGCCTACCGCTAAGCCCGAGCAGGCCATCCCCCTGTTGCGCGACGTGCTCGAAACGCATCGCTTCGAAGTGGACAATGGCGCCATGGCCGAAGAACTGGCCGAGTGGGTCCGGCAGGAGCAGCCCAAGCTCGACTGGCACGAGTTCGGCTTCCAGGAGTTCAGCGAGTTGCTGAACTACGCGCAGGACAAGGGGCTGGTGCGCATTCAGGCCGACGAGGAAAAGGGCCTCATCGTCTATCTTGGCGCCGAGTTCCATCCGCCCGCGCCGCCACCCGAGCCGGTCCAGGAAGTCCAGGTAGAGGAGGAAGAGGAGGACGAACCGCAGCCCCTCGTGCCCGGACAGCCCACCGCCACCGGCGAGATCCCCATCCCCGAGCTGCCGCCCAAGCCGCAGCGCCGCCCGCGTGCGCCCCGCAAGACCTCCGGCGACGGGCAGCAGAAGAAGCGCGTGTCGCGCCCGCGCAAGAAGCAGCCCATGTAAGCACTCCAGACGGAGGGCAGGGTGAGCCGTTTCACGATTCTGACCGCCATCATTTCCGCTGCGCTCCTGGCACAACCCGCGAGGATCGCGCATCCGATCGACGATGCGCGCTTCGCGGTCCTGCCGGGAAGCCTGCACCCGAAGGCGCAGGCCCGCTACGATCGGGGTCCCGAAGATCCTTCCCGGAAGATCCCCTTCATCACCCTGATGGTGAAGGCGTCCCCGGCCCAGCAGGACGCGCTCGAAAGGCTGCTCGAGGAGCAGCAGGATCGTTCCTCGCCGAACTACCATCGCTGGCTCACGCCCGAGCAGTTCGGCGACCGCTTTGGCCTCGCGCCGGGCGACGATTCCACGGTGGCCGCCTGGCTGGAATCCCAGGGTCTGCACATCGAACAGCGGGCGCGAGCGCGCAACTTCTTCACCTTCAGCGGCTCCGTGATGCAGGTGGAACGCGCGTTCCACACACGCATTCATCGGTACCTGGTGGATGGCGAACCGCACTTTGCCAACGCCACGCAGATCTCGATGCCTGTGGCGCTGCGGGATCTGTTTGGGGGAATTCGCGGGCTTGACGACTTCTCACGGCCGGGCGCAGCGGAGAGGCCCCATAACACCAGCGCGTCGGGAACCATCCAACTCGCGCCAGGCGATTGGGCCACCATCTACGATGTGACTCCGCTCTACGCGTTGGGGATCGACGGCGCCGGGCAGCGAATCGGCATCCTGGGTGCGTACGACATGAACCAGGCGTACATCGACAGCTTTCGCGCGCTGTTCGGATTGGCGCCGAGCCAGGTGGAGCAGCACCTGGTGGGGCCCGATCCCGGCGTCACCGCTTCCTCCAACGAGGCGGCCCTCGACCTCGAATGGGCGGGCGCCATCGCGCCCAAAGCAACCATCGTTTATATATACGCCCGCAACTTCAACGACGCGGCGCAGGCCGCCATCGATCAGAACCTGGCCTCCGTGCTCAGCGAAAGCTTCGGCACCTGTGAACCGCTGAGTGGAGTAGGGAACCGGCTGATGGCGCAGCAGGCCAATGCGCAGGGCATCACCTGGGTGGCGTCGTCCGGCGATTCGGGCGGAGCGGGTTGCGATCCGCACGGTTTCTTCGGAGCCACCGGGAACGCCGCCACCGTGTCGGACGGACTGGCGGTGAACATACCCGCCAGCTTCCCCGAGGTCACCGCCGTGGGAGGCACGCAGTTCAACGAGGCCGGTGGGCAATACTGGAACGCTTCCAACAACGCCAACGGCGGCTCGGCGATATCCTACATCCCCGAAATCGTGTGGAACGAAACCGGCGCCGGCGGACTCCTGGCGGGCGGCGGCGGAGCTTCCATCTTCTTTCCGAAACCGCCGTGGCAATCCGGCCAGGGCGTGCCCGACGACAATGCCCGCGACATTCCCGATATCGCCTTCAGCGCGTCGGGCAATCACGACCCGTACATGGTGGTCAACACCAATGGTCAACGCGCCACAGGCGGGACATCCGCGAGCGCGCCTGCCTTTGCCGGAGTGGTGGCCCTGCTCGACCAGTATCTGAGTCACGGCAACCCGCAGTCAGGGCCGCAGTCACAGCCGGGTTTGGGGAACATCAACCCCGAACTGTATCGCATGGCCCGCGCCACCACCAACGTCTTCCACGACATCACCCAGGGCGACAACCTGGTCCCTTGCGCCGCCGGAAGCCCGAACTGTTCCAACGGCCTGCTGGGTTTCGCCGCCGGTCCCGGATACGATCTGGCGAGTGGGCTGGGCTCCATCGATGTCTACAATCTCGCGGCGCAATGGGGCACTGTCGGCGCGCCTACTTCCACCGCGCTCACCGCCAGTCCCCCCAACATCAACCTCGGCGATACGGTGCAGCTTACCGCCGCGGTGACCCCAGTGGGGGTGACGTCCGGGGGAGAGGGCTTCCCCGGCGGCTCAGTTACGTTTTCGATCGGTCGCACGATCCTGGGAGCCGCACGGCTGATGATCGCCGGCGGCGGTTCGCGCGCCACTCTGACCGTGACTGGTCCTCGTTTGCCCGTGGGGAGCGCGACCGTCATGGCCACTTACAGCGGCGACATCGCTTACAACGGAGCGGCCGCCACTGCCGCGGTGACCGTGGCTCCCGGTGCGGCGGGCTCTTTCGTCCAGGTGAACATCACGCCCAACCCGGCCCACGCAGGTCAGTTCGTCCGGGTCACATTGACCGAGGAGGCCGGCGCGGGCACCACCATCACCGGCTGGACCATCAACGGGGTGGATGACTTCGGTTTGTTTGCGGGAGATTTCGGGACCACCAAGCTGCCGGCATACGGAAGCCTCTCCACCACCATCACTACCGCGACGCCGGCCGTCCTGCCGAGCAACCGCATGTACACGTTCACCGGCGTGGATGCCGATGGCCGCCGCTGGACACAGCAATATACGCTGGTGCTGGAAGGCCCGCTGGGGCTGCCCGAACTCACTCTTGTCAGCGCGCCCGCTACTGTCGAACAAAACACGGCCGCCGATCCCGCCTGCCAATGGTCGCAGCAGTTGATTCTCCAGGAACAGCTCGGCTTCGCGGTGCAACTCACAGGATTCAAGGCCGGCGGCGCGGATTGGACCGGGCGCATTCAGCAACTCTTCGGCACCAACCGCCTGGCGCCGCTCGGTATGCTGCAGGCGCACATCTGCTGGCCGGGCCCCAGTCCGCCGCCCGCGACCACCTTCGAGCTGGATGGCACGGACGAAACGGGCGAGCCGGTTAACGCCACGGTCACTGCTGCGTTCACGGGTCCGCCGGCAAGCCCCACGGCGCTATCGGCTTCGCCCAGTGCTGTGACGCTTTCGCCGGCGTCCGCTACGGCAAGCGTCACCGTGAATCTCGCGAGCACCGGATCGTGGAATGTCTCGGTGCTCCCGGCCAACCGGTCCACCGCCTGGCTTACCGCCGTCGTCCCGGCCTCCAGAGTAACGACACCCCAAGTCACCTTGATGGCCTCATCAGCCGGACTGTCTCCCGGAGTCTACAATGCCACGCTGCTGATTCAGGCGGCGGACGCCGTGCCGCAATTCCTCGAAGTGCCGGTGGTGTTCACGGTAGGTTCCTCGGGAACCACCATCGGCGGCGTAAGCCACGGCGCGTCGTTCCAGCAGGCGTTCGCGCCGGGCATGATCCTGAGTGTGTTCGGAACGCAGCTTGCGCCCTCCACGCAGTCGGCCGCCAGTCTTCCGCTGCCGCTCTCGCTGGCGGGGGTCACCGCCTCGGTAAACGGAGTGCCCGCGCCGCTCTACTTCGTCTCACCCGGCCAGATCAATGTTCAGGTTCCCTACGAGACCGGCGCAGGCGCCGCCGTGCTGGGCGTGAACAACAACGGACAGGTGGCGTCCTTTATTTTTCCGGTCTCGGCCGCGGCGCCCGGCATATTCACGGACCCGAATCATGCCGGCGCCCTGGTTCCCAATTCCACCGGCAAACGCGGCGACACCCTTCTGGCGTTCATCACCGGGGAGGGCCTGGTCTCACCGATGCTGGCCACCGGCGCGTCGCCCTTCATCGACACGCCGCTCGCCCTGCTGCCGCAGCCGCTGCTCGCGGTGGGCGTGACCGTGGGAGGGCTGCCCGCGCCGATCGCGTTTGCGGGAATTCCGCCCGGCTTGGCCGGTGTCACGCAGATCAATTTCGTAGTCCCTGGCAGCGCCCCGCTGGGCGTGCAGCCCGTGGTGGTGACGGTGGGAGGAGTGGCCAGCCCGCCCGCCAGCTTGACCATCACGCCATAGCCTCAGACTTGAACGCGTTCAAAAAATACCTTGACTCGCCGCCCGGGTGTGCCCGATACTGGAATTGAACACGTTCAAGAATCTCCGAAGGAGGTCCGCTACGTCTCCCGCTTCGCGACTGCTGCTCGCCTCACTCGGCGGCATCTGCGTGCTCAAAGCCGCCGCCCTGGCCCTTCGCCGGGGACCGCGGACGGCAACCCGGCTGGCCGTGTTCCTGTTCGTTTGGCCGGGCGTGTTTCCCGGCCACTTCCGGGAGCGCCGGCCGGCGCAAACCATGGATCCGGCGAGATTCCTCGCGGCCTGGACGCGCATGGCCTTGGGCGCGGCATCGATCGTCCTGCTCGCGGTCTACGCCCCGCGCATTCCGGACCGCGCGTTAGGAATCGCGGGGGTCGGAGCACTCCTCCTCACGATCCATCTCGGCGCCGGCGACCTGCTCCCTTGGCTGTTGCGCTGGGCCGGCTTCGCTGTGCCGCTGTTGTTCGACCGGCCCTGGGCCGCCGCCTCGCTTACCGAATTCTGGAGCCGGCGCTGGAACCTGGCCTTCGTCGAAATGAATCGACGCTTCCTGCTGCGGCCGCTGCATGGCTATTTCGGCAAGCGAGGCTCGCGTTTCGCCCTGTTCGCTCTCTCGGGTGTGTTGCACGAGCTGGGACTGAGCTTTCCGGCGGGCGCCGGTTGGGGGCGGCCGCTTGGTTATTTCCTGCTGCAAGGTGCGCTTGTCGAGGTGGAAGAGCGATTCCGGATTGTCAACCCGATAGTCAAGCGGGCATGGACCTGGTTCTGGCTGATTGCCCCGGCCCCCTGGCTCTTTCACGAGCCTTTCCGGCGTACGCTGATTGTGCCGTTCTACCGTTGGCTCCACGCACTGATCGCGCAAAGCACGCCGGATTGGTACTTATCGAAGGCGATCTACGCCGCCGCCCTCGGCCACCTGTTGGTGCTGATCGCCAGCGTGCAGGTTCCTTCCCGCCTGGGCTGGAAACAGGACGTTGTCAAACTCACGCGCTTCAATCAGAAGGTCTTCTGGGTGTACAGCCTCTACATCCTGCTTTCGATTGTCAGCTTCGCCGGGTTGACCTGGCGCCTGCACGACGCATTTCTGGCCGGTGAACTGGCGGCGCGCTGGCTCGCCGGATTCATCGCCATATTCTGGACCGTTCGGGTGCTGGTCGACGTGTTCTGGTACGATCATCGCGATTGGCCCCAGGGTAATGCGCTGGTGGCCGGTCACGCATTGGCGACCAGTCTCTTCTGCACGCTCGCGGCCGTCTACTGGTGTGCGGCATTAGCGCCCGCCGCTCTCAATTCTCGGTAGGCGCCTTTTCCAGGTGATCGACCACGATCGTCTCGATCGGCGCCCGGCCCTGCTGCAACTTCAGCCCAATCTGCTGCACGGCCTTGATAATCGCACCGTCCGGCGCACCGACTCCGTCTCCCAGCAAGCTCATCGGATCGGGACATCCGGGCGAGACGAGGTCCCGCGGAGGGGGAGGTGGATCGCCGCCCACGCCACCGCCTCCTCCCTTGCGTCCTCCGCCTCCGCCGGGTCCTGGAGGTGGCAGGCCACGGCCCCCCATCACGTTCATCAGAATACCGGCCTCCGCCTCCGGCGGAATTTCCAGGGTCACCTTGTATTTCCCCTCCATCCCGGTCTGATCCACCACAGGCCGGCCCAGGAAGATCGTCAGCGCATCGGCGAACGCCGCCATGGGCAGGGGGACGAAATCGTAGCGTCTGGCGCAGTTCTTCCCTGGCGAGATCCTCCCCGTAATCGCCGCGCCCGATTGCAGCGGCCCCCTGAAACTGAAGCCCGGAAAACTGCCATCCCATGCCTGATAATCCCCGGGCGCCGCCACTTCGAGCTTCGATCCACCCTCCGCCACGGTTAGCGTGTACACCGGCCGATCGCGTTTCTCGCGATGCACCGCCAGCTTGAACCGCTCGGCCAATAACGCCTGCATCATTTCGTGCGCATGGTCCTGCGATGCGCCGCTGGGCAGCTTGGCGGCGATGGCCCACATCGACTCCTGCACCCAGGACGGCGCGGACACCTGGTAGTCCTTTACGCGGAACGCATAGGGAAGCAGGGCCGCCATGGATATGAACGGCAGATCCAAGCGGGCCGCGTCGATTTTCGGTGCGAATTGGCCGCGCCCGCCGCCTCGACCCAGGGTTGCCGGACGGATGGAGGCGACCTCGAAGGTTGGCCCAGATGCCGGAGCCTGCGACTGCGCTAACACCGAATCCCCTGCCAACGCCATTCCGATGAGTCCAGTTGCAAACCGTATCTTCATGCGTTCGGCCCTCACTCTCTCGCCAACTGCGGCTGTGATCAACTCCTAACTAAGAGTGTAATCCCTTCGCGCCGATCCACGCTTATCCATCGACGGGTGTCCACTCCCGGCACTCAGTTTGGACACGTCTCGAACTCGCCAAGCCGGACTGTGTGACCTATTCTTCCCAAACTGCGTTCATCTCGAGGCGGCGCCCCCGCCCGCGCGAGATATGTCATATCGGACATAGGCGACAGATGGCATTCATCTTCATCGCTCCGGAAAGCGGAACGCAGAAACGGCGATGCCGAAGGTGGCGGCCGACTCCGCACTCGCCAAGGACTGGCTCACTCCCGAGGAGGACGCGGCCTGGGCTAGTTTGTGAGAGCCGCCGTCGTGGCCCTCAACTTGGGGTTCAGGATTCGTAGGCGCTCAGGTAGAGCATACGATCGTAGTCAATGATGGCCACGCGAAGCCGGTCAAGCCAACCAGAACGGCCCACAAAACTCCTGTTGAATGCCGGTCATGGGCGAAGAAAACGGCTGTCGAAATCTCGATGCCGAGAGTGTGGAGTGTGACCTCGTGTTCATAGGCCACAAACGAGCCTGCCATGGTCCGGAAACGCTGAAGTCGTCCTGATTCGACGTCCAACCCGAGCTCTTCAGCGTACCTGCGCTCGAAGATGCGGAAGCATCGAAGTTGAGCGATAGAGGCATCCTACCAACCTGGAACGAACGGGAGCGGATCCTCAGGAAGCACGTGCACCAGAAAGGGGACTTCGATGCCCGCGGCTTTGGCGGCGGCGAAGACCTTGTGTGCGTCCGCATCCGCGGCGATCAGGCGGTCACCTTCTACAACCACCCATTGATCCGGATACTTGGCGCGGTTTTCCTTAATCCAATCCATTTCACGGCTTCGATCGCGTGACGGGACCATTCTGGCCGGAGCCTGATGCTGCAGGCCATCCGCAAAGCGCAGAACTTCTTCTGCTTTCCCGGTGGAAGGCGGCGGACTTTGTCGATGATGGCTTCCTCAAGACTCATAATTCGTCCCATCTTTGATCATACCGGAGGCCGCGCGGACACGCACGTCCTCGTCACGAGTGTCGGTCGTTTTCGAAAATCAACGCTCTCAACCCCCTGTTAACAGACGCCCGGCGTTACCTGGAGAAACCCGAGATTCCGCAAGCGGTTTCTTGGGTTTCAAACTCAACCATGATGGTTGAGGCCGCACCCCAAGGCGAAGCGCTTCCAACTGGAGAGAACGACGAAACGCGGAAATGGAGTTGCCTCCCCAGTCCGGACTCGAACTACAACGCCCCGGTTGAGGGCCTCCGCAGCAGCGCCTCCACCACCGCCCAATAAATCGCGCCGCCGTGCTTCTTCGCCCAATCGTCGAACACCGGTGAATATTGCGCCCTGCTGGTGACGATCTGCGCGCGCAGGCCCTTGATTCCGCCGCCGAAGGTCTTCTCGATCACGGCGCCTGCTTCGCCGTTCCTCACCACGCGGATGTCCACCTCCAGGCTGACGTTGTCGCTGGATTGCTGCTGCACACACCCCACCCGCGGCCTCACGCGCAAGAAGAGGACGGCGTCTCCTCCCGCGGCCACCAGTTCGACCGGCGCCTTGACCGCGGCCGCCGCAGCCGCGTCCCGCAACGCCGCCACGACTCGCAACTCCGGTTGGATCGCCCGCACCTGCTCCGCCAGTTGCGGCAGCCGCAGCAGGCAGGAGTTGTACAGATTCTCGGTNNCTGCGGAAGCGCCTTCAACACTCGCTCGCGCCCGCCCGCCGTGGAGAAAAGCGCCAGCCCGTACGCGGTCCAACCCAGATTGTCGCGGCTCTCCGGCTTGGCGCCCTTCGCCAGCAAGGCTCGCACGGTCTCGGCATGGCCATACCGCGCCGCCAGCATCAGGGCCGTCCGCCCGTCTTTGTCGGTGCTCTCGAGGGACGCGCCCTTGCCCGCGAGCGATTCCACGCGCTCGGTCTGGCCTTTCTTCGCGGCGGCCAGCAGGTCCGGACCCAGGTCCGCTGCCAGCGCGGTGACGGAAAACAACAACAGGAGTGAAGCTACCATGGCGTCACCCCTTAGCTTGCCACGGATTTCAGAAGGCCGCTCCCTAAACCAAAGGAAACCGTGTCCTTGACGCGGAGGCGCGGAGGCGCGGAGGAAGACGCGGAGAAAAGGAAAAGAGAAAGTCAAAACCTGGGACAAACGCGGAGAAAGCCCAAGAGAAATTCAAGACCTGAGATCACGGAGAAAGCGGAGAAGCGCGGAGAAAACCGCGATCTGGGCCGGACGGATTC
>OMOG01000094.1 GCA_900290305.1 Candidatus Sulfopaludibacter sp. SbA4 | reverse complement strand
GGATCGAGTACTCCGGTCATGCTGACGGCGAGGGGAGGATCGGGATACGCAACGCCGCCCAGGTGCTGGACCTTGCGCGCCGCGTTCCGTTCGGTGAGCGCGGAAATCGTGAGGAACGGATTGACTCCGAGGGCGGACGGAATTACCGAGCCATCGGCGACATAGAGTCCGTCGTGGACGCTGCCATCACCGGAGAAGACGCGGCCGAATTCGTCGACCGCGCCGTGCAGGTAGTCCTCACCCATGGGGCAGCCGCCCAATGGATGAGCGGTGATCAGGTGGCCGAGCTTGAAGAGGCTCCAGGTAGGATTGGAAATGTAGTTGGCTCCCAGCGCGCGAGCGTGGCGGCGCAGCTCCTCGTTCATGCGGGTGAAGACGATCTGCTGGCCGGCCTGGTCCCACGAGATCGACATGCGCCCATCGGGCTCATTCCACGGGGCCTCGAAATTCATGGTGCCGCGGGCGTTGTCCTGCCCCATGACCAGGTAGAGCATGGTGTGGTCGAGCGCGCCATCGGGGGAGTATTCCTTGGTGGGGTCGAAATCGGTGAGGATGCGCTGGCTTCTGCCGTCCTCGCCCACCACGGTGGTGGGTTCGCCGCGGATGGCTCCGAACGCGGCTTTGGCGGCCAGCACGGAGACGCTGGGAAAGGAGAAGTCTTCGACCGTGATGCGCTGCTGGACGGGCGCGGTGCCGTTGTACTGAATCACACCGACGATGGACGGTCCCGGTTCTCCGGCGTCGCCAGGGACAGGGTCGCGGCTGCCGTAGCCGAGAACGTCGGTCTCATAGAAGCCATCGTAGGCGAGGCCGAAGAAGTCGCCGTTGCCGCTGAAGCTGGTGCCCAGGGCTGGAGAGACTTTGAGGCCGTGCATCTCGGAGCGGAGCAGGATCTCGGTGGTGTTGACGGACCCGGCGGAGAGCACCACGTTGCGGCAATCCATGGTGAAGGAACTGTGGTGGCCGGCGTCGGTGTACTGCTGGCCGTGGATGCGCCAGCCGCCATCGGGGAGCTTCTCGATCCACTCGACTTTGATCTGCGTGAAGATATCGGAGCCGTTGGCGGCGGCCATGGGCAGATAGTTCATGTAGAGGGTGTTCTTGGCGTGGAAGTTACAGCCGGTCACACAGTCGCCGCACTTCACGCACTTATGCTGTTCGACGCCGTGGGGGTTGAGGCCCTCGATATCGAAATTCACGGCGAGGTTGAGGGCCTGGGCGTGCGTGCCGAGCTGCACGGCGCGCCGTTCGAGCGCCTTGACCTTGAGGAGGTCGGTGGCGTAGGGCACGGGTTTCGCGGCGAGGATTCCGCGAGCCTCGTCATACCAGGTCTGCATGTCCTCGTAGCGGATGGTGCGGGGCCAGCCGACCAGTTGGAACACCTCGGGGTCGGGCACGATGGCCACATTGGCGTTGACGAGCGAGGTGCCGCCGAGGCCGGAGCCTTTGAGAATGGAGATGTCCTGGTAGTTGAGAAGCTCGTAGAGTCCCAGCGGGTTGAGGTCGCTGCGCGTCTGGCTCAGGACTCCGGGCACGTCATTGGGGAAGGTGCCGGGGACCCATTCCTTGCCGCGTTCGAGAATACAAAGCGAATGTGGTTGGTTGAGGGCGGCACTAATGCGCGCCGCGGTAATTGCTCCTCCGTAACCGGAACCGATTACGGCGAATTCGTAAGTGCTTTGTCGTGTTTCCCAGGGAATCGACAACATGGGATCACCCTCCGTAATGGAGATACTACGTAATTCCGGGGCCGAATGCAAAGGGAAGCTTCACGGCCCGGCGGGGACCGGTTGAAAACCGGCTGCAGGATGAAATCCTGCCCCACTTAAGAACTTGGCAGGCGGAAGCGCCTGCCCCACTTCACCGACAGGCCAGGAGGCCCCGCTTGCGGGCCGAAGCTGTCCTACTTTACTTCGACGGCAGGGACGTTGGCGTCCCGGACCAGTTTGTTGAAGGCCGCCAAGTCGGTGGTCAGCAGTGTGCCGAGCGTCTTTAGTTCTGCGTTTACGCGGGTCGCCAGGTCTTCGTACACCATATTGGATTGCGCGGTGGGCGGATCGTCGGAGCTTTGCACGACTCCCAGCACGTGCGCCAGCTTGTTGTTCAGCTTGATGGGGAAGTTCAGGGGATCTTCGCTGGCGCGGTTTTTGGTCTGGTAGAGATCCTCCTCCACGGCGGTGAGCTTCTTGATCAATTCCTTGGCGGCGTCGGAGACGCGCTTGTCGCTGCGTTTGACGTAATCCTCGAGCTGCTTGCGCGCCTCGCGGACTTTGATTACGCCCTCGTTGGTCTCCGAGAGCTTATCGCGAAGCTGCAGCGAGAGCGACAACTGCCTGGCGTAATCCTCGGGAGTGGTGGGAAGACGCGGGTCCTTCTTCAACTCGAAGGTTTGGGTCTGCGATTTGCCATCGACCGTGAGGCGCACCTGGTAATTTCCGGGCGAGGCTCGCGGGCCCGTGACGCTGCCGGCCCACATGATGAGGCCGGGGAAAGTGGTGGCGTCCGCATAGCGGAGATTCCACACGAAGCGGTTCATGCCGGCCTGGGTCGGCACGGGAGTGGGAGGCGGTGCGAAGAAGCCTTCTCCCTCATCGGAAGGCGGCGCGGGCGCCGGCGCATCCGCCTTGCTGGAAAACTTCTTCACGAGCTTGCCGGAAGCGTCGAGAAACTCGAGAGTGACTTCGCCCTGCGGGCGGGCCTTGAGCCAGTAGTAGACCGCGGCGCCGCCAGGAGGATTCTCGCCCACGGCCCCACCGCCGCGTCCTCCTCCGCCGCCTCCGCGTCCACCGGCGCCGAAGCGATAGGTGTCCTTGGGCTTGAAGAGGTGGGCGTCCTCGGTCTTGACGCTGTCGTTCAACTGGTACAGGAGCGGCATGTCATCGAGGATGTAGAAGGAGCGGCCCTGCGTGGCGACGACGAGATCGCGCTCGCGTTTATGGAAGGCCACGTCGGTGACGGGCGTGATCGGCAGGTTGAGTTGGAACGGCTTCCAGTTTTCGCCATCGTCATAAGAGATGTAGAGGCCGAATTCGGTGCCGGCCACGAGCAGTCCCTTGTGGTTGGGATCTTCGCGGACCACACGCGTGAAGTGAGTGTCGGGAATGCCGTTGACGATCTTTTTCCAGGTTTTTCCGTAGTCAGTGGTCTTGTAGAGGTACGGGTGGAAGTCGTCGGACTTGTACATGGTGGCGGCCACGTAGGCGGTGCCGGCGTCGTGGGCGGACGCGTCGATGGAGTTGATCTGGGTCCACTCGGGCATGAGACTGGTGGGGGGCGTGACGTTGTCCCACTTCTTGCCGCCGTCGCGGGTCACGTGGACCAGTCCGTCGTCGGAGCCGACCCAGATGACGCCTTTGGCAACCGGCGATTCGACGAAGGTGAAGATGGTGCAGTAATACTCGATGCTGGTGTTGTCCTGGGTGATGGGGCCGCCGGAGGTTCCCATTTTCGACTTGTCGTTGCGCGTCAAGTCGCCGCTGATGGGCTCCCAGCTCTGGCCTTCGTTGGTGGTTTTGAGCAGGACATTGGCGCCGATGTAGAGCGTCTTGGGGTCGTGGGGCGAGAAGGCGATGGGGTAGCTCCACTGGAAGCGGTACTTCATGGCTTCGACGCCGTAGCCCATGGTGTTATCGGGCCAGGCGTTGATGTTGCGGCTTTGTCCGGTGCGGTGATCCTGGCGGGTGATGAGGCCGTCATAGGAGCCGGCGTAGACGATCTCGGAATTGCGGGGGTCGGGCGCGATCCAGCCGCTTTCGCCGCCGCCGACGTCGAACCAGTTCTGCTCGGTGATGCCGAAGCCCGCGGTGCGGCTGGCGATGCGGACGGTGGAGTTGTCCTGCTGCGCGCCGTAGAGGTTGTAGGGGAAATCGTTATCGAGGGCCACGCGATAGAACTGCGCGGTGGGCTGGTTCATGACGGTGGACCAGGTGCGGCCGCCATCGGAGGTGATGGTGGCGCCGCCGTCGTTGCCCTGGATCATGCGCAGCGGGTTATCGGGCGCGATCCAGAGAGCGTGATTGTCGCCGTGGGGCGGGCTCATAGGGGACCAGGTGCGGCCGGCGTCGATGGACTTGTACATGCCGACGTTGAGGGCGTAGAGCGTGTCGGCGCTGCGCGGGTCGGCGAAGATGTGGGAGTAATACCAGGCGCGCTGGCGGAGGATCGACTGCTCGTTGGTTTTGGTCCAGTTGCGGCCGCCGTTGTCGGAGCGGAAGACGCCGCCATCGGCGGCTTCGACGAGAGCCCACACGCGGTCGGGATTGGCGGGCGAAACGGTGACGCCGATGCGGCCGAGGACGCCGCGGGGCAGGCCGGGGCTGCGCGAGATGTCGGTCCAGTTGTCGCCGCCATCGGTGGACTTCCAGAGGCCGGAGCCGGGGCCGCCGCTATCGAAATGGTAGGGATTGCGGCGCACCTGCCAGAATCCGGCGTAGAGCACGCGCGGGTTGGAGGGGTCGAGCGCGATATCGACGGCGCCGGCGTCGGGGCCGCGGGTCAGCACCTGCTTCCAGGTGGCGCCGCCATCGGTGGAGCGGTAGACGCC
>OMOG01000382.1 GCA_900290305.1 Candidatus Sulfopaludibacter sp. SbA4 | reverse complement strand
CTTCGAGCGGGAGCGGACCTTTGGGCGATTCCCCTTCGATGAATTCCATCACCAGGTAGTCGGACCCGACGTCGTAGAGAGTGCAGATGTTGGGATGGTTCAGGGCGGCGACGGCGCGGGCTTCGCGCTCGAAGCGGTCGGAGAATCGCTCCTGGGAGACTTTGATGGCGACGTCGCGATTGAGGCGGGGATCGCGGGCGCGGTACACTTCGCCCATTCCTCCCGTGCCGATGAGGGCCAGGATTTCGTAGGGGCCGAGTTTGTCGCCGGGGGAAAGTGACATGGGCCGATTGGGTACAAGTTTACTACCGCACGCCGGTGCGCCGCCGCAGCTCGTCGAAAAAGTTTTCAAGGAAGACCACTTCGTGTTCCGGCATGGGCGCTTTCGCGGTCTCCACGGGCGTCAGCACGGCCACGCGCTGGCCATCCGGAGCCAGATCCCACTCGGTCCCGCCGGAGCCTGGCGATCCACACCCGAGGCTTTTCCGGCACGAACGTGTCGCCTTTCACGGTGTAACTCGCGGCCATGATCTGGTCGCCCGAATGGTACATCAGATCGTGTCCGTTCCGCGACCAGTTTGCCCCCGTGCCGCCGCTGTTGGAGATCTGCCACTTTCCGCCTTGCCCGGACGGCGGCGGTGGAAAGGCCCGGACGTACACTTCACTCTTCCCCGATTCATTGGAAGTATACGCCAGCCATCGCCCGTCGGGCGAGAACCCTTGGGGTATGTCGCTGAAGCCGCTCTTGAGAAACTGCTCCGGCTTGCCAGCCTTCAACTGGCCGCCCTCGCTCGCCAAGGGCGAGCGATCCTCCAAAGGCACCGTCCAAATTTGGGAGTTACCGGCGCCGAAATCGACATAAGCCAGCCGCTTGCCATCCGGCGTGAAAGACGCCGGATACTGTTGCTTGCCCTGCGTCAGCGCTTGCGGCTGGCCGGCGCCATCCGGGCGAGCCTGGAAAATGCCATTGCCGGGGGACGAGAAAACGACGTATCGGCCGTCCGGGCTCCAAGTTGCAAAGTAATAAAGCGCTCCGCCGAAAGTCAAGCGCGTCATGGCGTCGCGCTGCGGGTCGTAGACCCAAATGTCCCGGCTTCCTCCTTCGATGACCGTCAGAGCTACCCGCTTTCCGTCCGGGGAAAGGCTTAGATACTCATATACGCCTGGTTTGGGCAGCAGCGGTTCCTTCCTGCCGGTTGGATCGACCCATTGCACCGTCATCATCCCGGCCGTGCCGCCGCTGGCCCTGCGGTAGACCAAAGTGCCGTGCCCGGAGGGCGCCGGGGAGAAGTCGAATTGACCGGTCCCGGTCGAAGCATCATAGGCTACATCGTCCAGAACGGGCACGGCCGTCCCGCGCGTCTCCAGCTTTTCCGGATCGAACGGGACCGCGAACAGGGTTGCCTTGTTGACGTAGACCAGATGGCCAGCCCTATTCGAAGTGGGCAGATACCGGGGGGACGCGGCGCCGCGGGCCACGATTTTCCTGTGGCGATCTGCCAGCGTGAGGACCTCGATGGTGTCCTTATCCACGTCAAACCCGGTAGCAGGCACGAACAGGATGGCTCTGCCTCCGGGCAGAATCTGCGGGACGGCCAAGACAAGCTCTCCGTTGCCCAGTTCAGCCACAGGCTCGGTTGGGCCGCCGCCGGCGGGAAACCTGACCAGCCCCTTACCCGCCTGGCTCACGACGATGCCGCCGTCCTCACCCCAGCTCGCGCCGGCGAAGCTGCCGATGTCCCCCAGCCGGACAACGGCGCCGCCTTCCACGGAGATCTTGCTTATCTTGTTGCCGGCGTCGAACCCGACCCACTGCCCGTCCGGCGAGAAGAACGGCCGGGTCGCCCCCTGGGTTCCGGGGAGCTCAGTGGCTTTCAGTTGATCCAGACGGCGGACGAACAGCCTCACCGGATTGCCCGATGCGTACGCCAGCCGCGTTCCATCGGGAGAGATGGCGATGCTGCTCCCTCCGAAGGGTGCGGGGGGCAACGAGACATCCGCGCCCAGATCGACGTCCAGCCGCACCAGCGGACGATCCACGGGCTTCGCGGCGCGCCACGGGGCCCAGAGGGCAATTGCTGCGAGCAACATGGCGGCCAAGAAGGCAGGCCACAAAAAACGATGGCCTGCCCCACCGGTGGTGACCTCTTCCAGAAGCTTCCATGCATCGCCGATGTCCCGCAAGCGCTGCCTGGGGTCTTTTTGCAGACACTCTTCGAGCAGACGGCGAACCGGCCGCGGCACTTTCGCGAGGTCCGGCTGCTTATGGATGACGGCGGCCAGAATCTCGGTTGCGTCTTCGCCGGTGAAAAGCCGTTCGCCGGTCAGCAGTTCGTAGAGCACTACGCCAAAGGCCCAGATGTCGGCGCGCTTGTCCACGGTTTTGCCGCGGGCTTGCTCGGGGGACATGTAGGCGGCGGTGCCCAGGATCATTCCCATGCGTGTGGGAGAGATGGTGAGGGTGGGGGAGCTTTGCGGGTCTTCAGGGACAGGCCGGGAAGCCTGTGCTACCTGCGCCAGACCGAAATCGAGGACTTTCACGGTGCCGTCCGGTTTGATTTTGATGTTGGCGGGCTTGAGATCGCGATGCACGACGCCCTTCTCGTGCGCGGCTTCCAGGGCGTCGGCGATCTGGCGGGCGATGCGCAGGGCTTCTTCGAGCGGGAGCGGACCTTTGGGCGATTCCCCTTCGATGAATTCCATCACCAGGTAGTCGGGGCCGACGTCGTAGAGGGTGCAAATGTTGGGATGGTTGAGGGCGGCGACGGCGCGGGCTTCGCGCTCGAAGCGGTCGGAGAATCGTTCTTGTGAGACTTTGATGGCGACGTCGCGGTTGAGGCGGGGATCGCGGGCGCGGTAGACTTCGCCCATTCCACCCGCGCCGATGGGGGCGAGGATTTCGTATGGGCCGAGTTTGTCGCCGGGGGAAAGTGACATGGGCCGATTGGGTACAAGTTTACTACCGGACGCCGGTGCGCCGCCGCAACTCGTCGAAAAAGTTCTCAAGGAAGACCAATTCGTGTTCCTGCTTGGGCGCTTCCGCGGTTTCCACGGGCGTCAAGCACGGCCACGCGCTTACCGTCGGGGGCCAGATCCTCTGCCCCTGCGGTAGACCAAAGTGCCGTGTCCGGAGGGCGCCGGGGAGAAGTCGAATTGACCGGTCCCCGGGCAGCATCCGGATATGGTCGGCCAACCGGCAGCGCAAGGCCAGCTTGGCCTGTGGCCGGAGGCAAGGTCGGGTCAGAGGGACCCGGATTTGCGCGGCGGTGGTTACGCGCCGCGGGGGCCCGATTGACGGCACTGCGGCGGGAATCGCATTGCCGCACAATCCCTAATAAACGTTAACCGCATCCGCTGCCAATTGGGCGCTGGGGGTAGCCTGCGCAGGCTATCGTGTTTCCGAGGCTTCGGGCGCACCATGGAATTGTAGCGGGCAGAAAGGCCCGCCAGGAGAAAAAAGCCATGAAAACGAGTTTATTGACCGAGTTTATTGACGATCGCACTGGCAGTTGCCACGATGCCCATGATTTTCGCGAAGTCGCAGGTTCCGCCTCCCGCCAACACCGGCAGCGCCACCAAGCCTGCGGCGACCGCCACGAAGAAGCACACCAAGAAGCCCGTGAAGAAAGGGACTTCCAAGACCAACGCCACCCCGGCCGCCGCTGCCAAGCCGGCCACAACCCCG
>OMOG01000301.1:15262-26357 GCA_900290305.1 Candidatus Sulfopaludibacter sp. SbA4 | reverse complement strand
TCGCCACTCAATTTCCACCTGGAAAAGTACGAGGGACCGCTCGATCTGCTGCTGGACCTGATCCGCAAGCAACAGATCGACATCAAGGACATCCCGATCGCCACCATTACGTCCCAGTACCTGGAATACATCGACCGGATGCTGGAGATGGACATCGACGTGGGCGCCGATTTCGTTTACATGGCGGCCACCCTGATCCACATCAAGTCCAGGATGCTGCTGCCGCGCGACCCGGCGCTGGGAAAAGAAGGCGACAATGCGGAAGATCCGCGGCAGGAGCTGGTGGAGCGGCTGCTGGAGCACGAGCGCTTCAAGAACGCGGCGGAGATGCTGCAAGAGAAGCGCATGATCGAGGAGAACGTGTGGTCGAATCCGCAGATCAAGGCCTTCGTTTCCGAGGACGACGATCCGGGCCTGGCGATCACGCTGTTCGACTTGGTGAAGGCGTTCGGCGAGCTGGTGGAGCGCGCCAAGAACCGGCCGGTCTATGAGGTGGAATCCGGGGACGTCACCGTCTCGGACATGGTGCGCTATCTGAAGGCGCAGTTCGAGGAGGCGGGCGACGAGCCGGTCTTCATCTTGCGGATCTTCGAGCAGCAGCGCACCAGGCGGGCCATGATCGCGCTGTTCCTGGCGGTCCTCGAGATGGTGCGGATGCAGGCCGTGGTGGTGACACAAAAGGACTTGTTCGGCGAAATCGCGCTGCAGCGGCACAGCAGTTTCGACGCTGTTTTTGCCTCCGGCGAGCCGCTGGCGGCGATCGAGAAAGACTACATCTGAGAAGGCATGGAAGAACAGGAAATACCTCAAGAGCAGGAACCGGAGCAGGAACCCCAACAGGAGCAGAACCCGCCGGAAGCAGTTTCGATGGAGGATTTGCTGTCCTCCACGGAGCCGGCGCCCGAGGTGGCGCCGGATGTTGCGCCGGACGCTCGATCGCTCAGGGCCGTGCTGGAGGCCATAATCTATGTGGCCGAGGAACCGCTCACGCTGGCTCAGATCGCCGGGGCGCTGGCACAGCCCACCGAGCGCGTCGAGGCGCTGATCCAGGAACTGATCGCGGAATTCGATAAGCCGGAGCACGGCGTGACCATCCGGGAGGTGGCCGGCGGCTACAAAATGGCTACCAAGCCGGAGCATCACGAGGCCGTCCGCAGCTTCGTCAAGAGCCTGAAGCCGCCGCTGAAGCTTTCGCTGCCGGCGCTGGAGACGCTGGCGGTGATCGCCTACAAGCAGCCGGTGACGGCGCCGGAGATCATGGAGATCCGCGGCGTGCAGGGGGCGGGCGTGCTCAAGACGCTGCTGGACCGCAAATTGATCGCGGCGGCGGGGCGCAAGAACGTGATCGGCAAGCCGATCCTGTACAAGACCACCAAGGAATTCCTGATCCAGTTCGGATTGAAGGATTTGAGCGAGTTGCCGACGCTCAAGGAGTTCGAGGAGATCCGGCGCATGGCGTTCGCGGACGGCGAGCCGGGGGTGCCGACGGTGGAGGAGCCGGCGGGCGAGGGCGAGCAGGCATCTGCGGAACCGCAGGGGCCGACTGATGAACCGGCCGCCGCGCTCCCGGGAGAGCAGGCATCCGTCGAAGAGCCGGCATCGGCTGGGGAGGCGGGAGCCGCCGCGATCGGACCATCAGACGAGCCGCCGCCCGAGGGACGGAAACTTGATGGCTGAAGGACGAATCCAGAAGGTCCGGGGAACACAGGCAGGAATGCCTGTGCCACACAGGAATGCCTGTGCTACAGAGGAGAGCTGATGCCTGAAGAGCGGCTGCAGAAGATCCTCTCGCAGGCAGGCATCGCGTCGCGCCGGCAGGCGGAGCGCATCATGGTGGAGGGGCGGGTCACGGTCAACGGCCAAGTGGTGAGNNAACTGGGGTCGAAGGCGGATTTCGAGCGGGACCACATCAAGGTGGACGGGCGCCTGGTCCACCCGCCCAAGCGGCTGGTGTATATCGCCCTCTACAAGCCCAACAACACGGTGACCACAGTGAGCGATCCGCAGGGGCGGGCGACGGTCATGGAATTGCTGCGGGGAGTGAAGGAGCGGGTGTACCCGGTGGGACGCCTGGACTATCACAGCGAAGGTCTGCTGCTGCTGACCAATGACGGCGAAATGGCCAACGAGATCCTGTCGGCGGCCACGCACCTGCCCAAGACATACGTGGTGAAGGTGAACGGGAGCCTGACGGCGGAGCAGGAGCAGAAGTTCCGGGATGGCGTGCCGCTCTCCGGAAAGCGGACCATGCCGGCGGGGTTGAAGCTGCTTCAGGCGGCCGAGAATCCGTGGTACGAGGTGAAGCTTTTCGAGGGGCGCAACCAGCAGATCCGGCTGATGTTCAAGCATTTCGGCCGTCTGGTCGAAAAGTTAAGGCGAGTGCGGATCGGCCCCATCGAACTGGGCCCGCTGAAACCGGGACAGTTCCGCTACCTGGCGGAAGAAGAAGTGCACAAGCTCAAGCGGGCGTTGGTGCGGCGGCAAGGGGCACCGCACGCAGGGGGAGCGGTATGAACCGAATCGCCGAGATACTCGATTCCGCGCGGACCATCGCGGTGGTGGGGCTGTCGGGGAAGCGTTTCCGGCCCAGTTACGGGGTGGCGGAATATATGAAGCGGGCGGGGTACCGCATAATCCCGGTGAACCCGAACGAGACGGAAGTGCTGGGGGAGCGATGCTATCCCGACCTCGACTCCGTTCCGGAAGCCATCGATATCGTGGACATTTTCCGCCGCTCGGAGTTTGTGCCCGAGATCGTGGAAGCGGTCATCCGCAGGGGGGCCAGGCTGATTTGGATGCAGGAAGGGGTGTACCACGAGGAGGCCGCGCGGCGGGCCGAGGCGGCGGGGATTGCGGTGGTGATGGACCGGTGCATTCTCAAGGATCACCGGCGGCTGGCGCACGCGTCATAAGCGCGGGTGTCTGCTTCATTGCACGGTGGTTGTCCCCATCGCCTGCCATCCGGTATTATTGGCGCCGGCCGCGTCGCGGCCCGCGACCCAGATTACATGATTTCCGGTAAAGCCGGACTTGAAAATCATATTCAGCGAAAGAGTAAGCGTATTGCCGATGCCTGTTGTTGTCGAGGCCGAGGACCCCGCGGCGTCGACGATGCATTGGCTGTTCTGGATGTCCGCCGGCCTCCCGTCCAGCACCATGCTGCCCGCGAAAGGGCCTCCGGCGTCACCGGCATCGTCGACCAACAGCAAGGTATTGCTGGATTTGACGTAGGCCAGGTAGCACGCCTGTCGGCCGTCGATGAAATTGTTGATGAGGACGTTGACCACTCCGAAGTCGGCGACGCCTTTGGTGTCTACGAAGTAAAACGTGAGTGTTTGCGGTTCCCGATGGGGCCGCGGCGCTTGCCGGAAACAAGAGCGACGCGTAGACGGACCCGGTAGACGGGAAGGGCACCACGCCCCAAGTGCCAAGGGCCTGCCATCCGGAGTTGAGTGCCGATTTATCGCCCGCGGACGTGTAGACCACCTTATTGCCTCCAAAGCTCGCGCTGAACGAGACGGCAAGCGTAGCGTCAGCGTCTCGCCGCTGCCCGCGGCCGAACTGCCCGTGCCGCTAATGGTGCATTGGCCGTTGCTGATCGCGCTACCGCCTGGCAGAACCAATCCCTGGTACGGTCCTCCGGCATCGCCCGCATCATCCACCAGATACACCGACCCGGAGTTCGCTCCCGAAGGCACGAAGGCTACATAGCAGGCGCGGCGCCCATCGAGCGCGCTGTTGATGAGCACGTCGACGACGGAGAGATTCTGGTATCCGCCTGAATCGGAGAAGGTAAACGTGAAGGTTTGGCCGGTGTCGTAGCCGGAACCGGGGCTGGTGGATGCGGGCGCCGGAACTGCCGGCGCTCCGGCCGCCGTAACGTTGGTCAGCACGGCCACGTAATCGGCAGTGGTGGGGTTGAATGAGGCGGCGACGGCGGCATCCACTTTACCGTCGCCATTGAAATCTGCGGCCAATACCGACCCAGCTTCTTGCCCCACCGAGAGAAACACCTCCGGCTGAAACGTGCCGTCGCCATTGCCCAACATGTACGAGGCGTTTATGTTAGTACCGCGCGTGATCAGCAGGTCGGGACTGCCGTCGTTGTTGAGATCGGCCACCGCCAGATCAGTCCCGTACAAGGTGACGATGAATGCCGGCGCGCTGAATGTGCCGTTGCCGGCATTCAGGAAGACCGCGATTTCGGAAGTGAACGTATTCGCATCCTCCGTCACCACCAGGATGTCCGGCTTGCCATCGCGGTTCACGTCGGCGATAAACGCTCGCGTGGGCAGCCCACCGGCGCTGAGCGTTACGGGCTGTTGGAACGTCCCATCTCCTTTGCCCAACAGAATCGAGATGCCGGCGCCGGGCTGTGAATTCCCCGAGCTATCGAGCGTGGCGCCGTTTACCACGACCATGTCGAGCTTGCCGTCGCCATTGAGATCGGCGAGCTTCGCGTCAACCGGGTTGGCGAACCCGCTCACCGTTTTCGGGCTCTGAAACGTCCCGTTGCCGTTGCCCAGCAGAACGGTCACGAAGCTTGACCCTGAGGCGGTTACCAAGTCCAATTTCCCATCGCCGTTCAGGTCTCCGGCATCCACCGAGTTACTGGGGAGCCCGGTGGCGATGGTCACGGGATTTTGAAACGTGCCGTTGCCGTTACCTGCGGCGAACAGGACGGAGTTGGAGGGTCCCGCGGCTACCACCAGGTCCAGTTTGCTGTCGCCGTTAAAGTCCTTGGCCACGATACCGTAGCCGCCCGAGGCGATGGTCGCGGTCTGAAATCCGCCGCCGCTCTGTTGCAACAGCACCTGTGTGGCCCCGTCCGGCGCGGTGAGAGCGATATCGGGGCGGCCATCTCCGTTGAAGTCCCCCGCGGCCATCGAGGACGTGTAGGAGCCCGCCGCCACCGGAATCGCGCGCGGTCCGTAGAATGTGCCATCGCCGTTTCCGAAGAGAATCGAAAGTTCATCCGGATCATACAAAGAAGGCGCCAACCCATCGGGGTGGCCCGAGCCGATGACGATATCGGGATTTCCGTCGAAATCGACGTCGGTGGCCAGAACGTAAGTGGGGAGCGACCCCAGCAAATACCGCACGGATGTGGGGAATGTTCCATCTCCTGCGCCGAACAGCACCTGGGCCGTTTGGCTGGCGTAGTCCACGACCACGACGTCCATCTTGCCGTTCTTGTTGAAATCGGCCAGCGCCGGATTGGAGACGCCGACGACCGGCACCGGCGGGAGGGCGCGGAAGGTGCCATCCCCGTTTCCCAGGAGGGCCACCATTTTGCTGGTATACGTCGTCACGACCAGATCCTGCTTGATATCGCCGTTCAGGTCGGCGGCGGCGATGGCGTATGCCTGCGGCACGGATGTTGTGGGACCGGCACGGAACGTTCCATCACCGTTTCCAAGGAGGATCACCACGCTGCCTGCCGCACCGTCGACGGCCGCGATATCCAACTTGCCGTCGCCGTTAAAATCCTGCACCGTGCCGATGGATGGCGATCCCCCGGCCGCGTAGTTCACTGCCGGCTTGAAGGTGCCGTCGCCGTTGTTGATGAGGACGGAAACGGCGCCTGGGGTCGTCAGCGTTCCGTCGGAGGCGTACGACCCACCCGAGAAGACCACGAGGTCGCGTTTGCCATCGCCGTTGAAATCGCCCGAGGCGGCCGTCCACGGATTGACGCCCACGACGTATAGGTCGGCCCTCGGGCCGTCCGAGTAATCCGAATTGGTCAGCGCCACGAGGACCTGATTGGCAGTCTGGTCCTGGCTGGGCAGGACGAGGTCCAGAATTCCGCTTCCTGTCAGATCGGCGGCCCAGGGTGTATTCGATGTTACGCCAAGCTGGTTATCCGAGGCGGGCTGCCATCCCGCGGGCGCTGGTGACGCGCGCCTCGGATAGCCCGTACAGGGCACCAAGGCCGCCAGAAAATTTGGGGTGGCATCGATCTGCGGCGGTAATGAGAATTGGTATCGGTACCGGGTATAGGAGCCATCCGGCTTGCGCTCGATAAATCCAAGATTGAGATTGGACGTGGGATCGATCAGCACGTCGACGGGCAACGCAAAGTTGACCGGCGGGCATCCGGATTGACCGGCGGACGGCTGGGCTTCGGCGATGGGGGAGGAAATCCTCGGCTCTGGACCATTCTTGAATTTGGTGTCGTTCTTGTGAATCTGCTGTCGATACTTCTCCACTTTGGCAGCGAACGCTTTGTCGTCAGGCTCGGGCTGACAATCCCCGCCGGCCAACGCAAGTATGATGCACTGGCAGTGTGCGAAATTTTCCCCCATGCCTTCGCAATTAAAACCGCCTGCTGCAAACCCTGGAGCCAGCGACAGGCAAACGCAAGCCACGACAATCACAAGCCCTCCGCGGATTGCCCAGAGGGTCTCGATTACGTCAGAAAGCCGGGAATTCACAAAATCCTCCTTGCCGCGGACGCCGGACTGGGTCGCCAGGCAGATTGCCGCTTCTCGATACCTGCGATGGCCCAAACTCCCACCAGCAGCGCGGCGATTGAGGCGTATTGATCGACTGTGATTCCGAAATAGGCCGGCGGATTCTCGTGCAACCGGTCGATCGCGAATCGGAAAAGGCCATAGGGAATCAGAAAAAGGCCGAGGTAGGGCTTTTGGCCGCGGGCCGAGAGAAAGAGACCAACGACCAGAATCAGGAAGAGGAATTCCAACAGGCCCAGGTCGTAGCGCGATCCGCCAGGAAAGCGTACGGCCAACCAATTCGCGGACCGAATTCCCGGATGGTCGTGCATCAACGCGCAGCCGGCGCGTCCGAATGCCAGGCCGATCGGGAAGCGGGACGCCACCAGGTTGAGGTAGTCCAATCGCTCGCGGGGGCCAACTCGGTGCAGGGCGAAGAACGCCGCGGCGCCAGCCAATCCGCCCGCGATGCCACCGAAAGACGAGATACCCAGGTGGTGGAAACCATCCGCGGGATGATAGGCGAACTTGAAGAGCACGGCCCCCACAGACCCGACGAGGAGCATCCAGGCGCAGAGACCACTTGCCCTCTTCGGATCCAGGCCGATGTTCCTGGCGCGGAACACGATCCAGAAGTAAGTGACGAGGATGCCGGCGGCGACCAGCACGCCGAAGGTCGCGAAATGGAACGGGCCTACGTGTACGCGCGAAATAGTGAAGTACGGGATCATGACACGTTCACCGTCCCCACCGCCTGCCAGAGAAAATACTTGCCCACCAAGGCAATCCTGTCAGGTTCACCAACAGGACTCGGGCGGCGCTGCCGAGAGTGAATTGGTTGCGAGTTATCATGGCACCGTGACCGATCCCACCGCTTGCCAGTTGGAATTGAGCGTGTTGTTGCGCGCGGCAAGGAAGAAGATCTGGTTGCCGGCGAAGGTCTGGCTGAAGGTCATCGACAGGGTCAGTGTCAGAGTGTTTCCGCTGCCGGAGACCGAGCTTCCCGCGCCCGAGATGGAGCACTGGCTATTGCTCACCGTGCCCGTTCCCGGCAGCACCATCCCCGAGTACGGCCCGCCGGCATCGCCCGCATCGTCCACCAGCAAGACCGAATTGGAGGATGGCACGAACGCCAGGTAGCAGCCATGCCGGCCATCGATGGCGGCGTTGATCAGAATGTTGGCCACCGCGATATCCTGCCAACCGTTGGTATCGGTGAAGGTGAAGGCGTAGGTGGTTGGACCCAGGCTGGTGGTACGCGCCGGAGTCATCCCGGTCACCGATGGACCCGAAACCGCCGCGCCCGGCACCCCCCATGTGCCCAGCGCCTGCCAGCCGGAATTCGCCGACGACTTGTCGCCGGCGGACGTGTACACCACCTGGTTCCCCGCAAACCCCGCACTAAAGGCGATCGCGAGCGTGAGCGTCAGCGTGTTGCCGCTGCCCACGACCGAGCTTCCAGCACCGCTGATAGTGCATTGTCCGTTACTGACCGTGCCGGAGCCGGGCAGCACCAGCCCCTGATACGGGCCGCCCGCATCGCCCGCATCGTCCACCAAATAAACCGAACCGGAAGTCGCGCCCGAGGGAACGAAGGCCACATAACAGGCGCGCCGCCCGTCGAGGGCGTTGTTGATGAGGACGTCCACCACGGAGAGGTTCTGATATCCGCCCGTGTCGGAGAACGTGAAGGTGAAGGTCTTGGCCATGCCGCTGCCGGAACCGGGGTTGGTGGAACCGGCCGCGGGAACCGCCGGGACTGCGGGAGTGACGTTGATCAGCACGGCCAGATAATCGGGAGCGGAGGAGAAGAACGACGCAACGACGGCGGCATCCATCTTGCCATCGCCATTGAAATCCGCGGCAATCACAGAGGAGGTCGAGGACGCGACGGGCAGAAACAGTTCCGGTTGGAACGTACCGTCCCCGTTGCCCGCCATGTAAGTGGTAAAGGCGTCGCCGCAGCAGTGGGTGATGAGCAGATCGGCCTTGCCGTCGTTGTTGAGGTCCGCCACGGCCAGAGAACTCAGTCCTGAGTCCGTGGCAATAAACGCTGCCGGGGCAAAAGTGCCATTGCCCGCGTTGAGAAAGACCGCGACCTGGTTAGCAAATGTAGTTGAATCTTCCGTCAGCACCAGGATGTCGGGTTTGCCGTCCCCGTTGATGTCGGCGATGAACGCTCTCGTAGGCTGTCCGCCCGCGTACAGCAGAACCGCCGGCTGGAATGTGCCATCCCCTTTACCCTGCAGTACGGAGATGCCCGCACCGGGCGTTGTATTCCCCAAGCTATCGCTTGTGGCGCCGTTTACCACCACCAGATCGAGCTTACCGTCGCCATTGAAATCCGCAAGCTTGGCGTCCACGGGGTTGGGGAACCCGCTCACCGTCTTGGGGCTCTGAAAAGTACCGTTCCCGTTGCCCAGCAGAACCGTGACGGCACTGGGCGGGCTGCTGCTGGGGCTGTACCCAGGACTGGAGGCCGTTACGAGGTCCAGTTTTCCATCGCCGTTCAGGTCTCCCGCATCGACCGAATAACTCGGATTTCCCGTCGAAATGCTCACCGGGGTTTGGAACGTGCCGTTGCCGTTGCCGCTGGCAAACAGGACCGTGTTGGACGATCCCATGCCTACCAAAAGGTCCGCTTTGCCGTCTCCGTTGAAGTCCTTGGCGAGTATCCCGTAGCCGCCGCCCGCAATGGTCGTAGTGTGAAATCCCCCGCCGCTCTGCCCCAACAGCACCTGCGTGGACCCATCCGGCGCGGTTAGAGCGATATCCAGGCGGCCATCTCCGTTGAAGTCCGCCGAGGCCATCGCCGAGGAATAGGTACCCGCGGCCACCGGATTGGCCTGGGGGCCATAGAACGTGCCATCGCCGTTCCCAAAAAGAATGGAAAGCTCATCCACGTCGTCCAGGGAAGGGGTAAGCCCATCGGGATGGCCGGCGCCGATCACAACATCGAGATTTCCGTCCCAGTCGACATCGCTGACGAGAACGTGAGTCGCAAGAGAGCCCAGCAGGTACCGGACGGAGGTGGGAAACGTCCCATCGCCGGCGCCAAATAGCACCTGTGCTGTTTGGCTGTGGAAGTCCACCACTACTACGTCCGGCTTGCCGTCCTTGTTAAAGTCGCCAATGGCGGGGTTGGAGTTGCCAATCAGCGGAGTCATGGATGGCGCTTTGAACGTACCATCCCCGTTTCCGAGCAGGACGGCCAGTTGGTTGTAGGTGACCACCACGAGATCCTGTTTGGAATCGCCGTCCAAATCGGCGGCAGCGACGTAGGATGCCTGAGGCAAAGACAGCGTGGCTCCGGTGCGGAAAGTCCCATCGCCGTTACCCAGCAGGATGGTGACGAGCCCCACCGATTGATCGATGGCGGCGATATCCAACTTGCCATCGCCGTTGAAGTCCTGCACCGTGCCTTGCGCAGGCGATCCTCCGGCCGCGTAGCTCACGGCTGCCTTGAACGTGCCGTCACCGTTGTTGATGAGGACAGAAACGGTGCCCTTGGCCGTCAATGTTCCATCGGAGGCGTACACACCGGCGCAGAATACCACCAGGTCGCGTTTGCCATCGCCGTTGAAATCGGCGGCCAGTACGGTCCACGGATTGATGCCCACAGGATACTCGGTGTGGTTCCGGAGGCTGTAATCCGCATTGCTTAATCCCACAGACACTACGTCTACGAGCGGCGTCACGTCCTGGAAGACAGCAACGGCGTCCAGGAGCCCGCTTCCCGTGAGGTCGGCGACCACACCAGCGTAGGAGCTTACGCCGAGCTGATTATCGCCGCCAGGCCGCCATCCCGCGGGCACCTGTAGCGGCCGGCGTGGATAACCGGTAGACGCCACGCTGCTGGCAATGAAGTTCGGAATTACGTCGATCTGTGCGTACGGATCGGAGGTTTCGTAAAGATGCAGCGTATAGGACCCATCGATCTTGCGCTCGATCCCTCCTAAACTGGTGGGGATAGCCGCGTGTGGTCGAAGCGGATGAAAATCGGCAGCCGATGGAGCGCCTGCCGGGGGAACGGTTTCAACATGCGCCGGGCCGGCATAGCCGAAACCTTTTATGCCCGTTGAAGGATCACCAACATAGAAGCGAGTTATTTTCAGACAGTCTGATGAATATTCACAGCCGCTCGCTATCAGGATTGCCGCCGCGATCAGAAAGATGGAAGCAAGACCCTTGCGGACCGTCCATAGCGTTTGCCGTACCGTGTGTCTTCCCGGGTTCATCGAAGGACCTCCGTG
This sequence comes from Candidatus Sulfopaludibacter sp. SbA4, assembly GCA_900290305.1. Lineage (GTDB taxonomy): Bacteria > Acidobacteriota > Terriglobia > Bryobacterales > Bryobacteraceae > OMOG01. The sequence goes on along the minus strand of OMOG01000301.1, from coordinate 15,652 downwards.
ACGCCACCGGCCCAGCCGGCGGCCGGCACCATACGCCGGTGCGGCGCAACAACAACCCCACCAGCCCCACCACCATGTTTCCATCGTTGGAGACAATTTACAAATTGATTCATGGATGATCCTCCCCGCTGCGTGCCCCGCGGGGGAACGCCAGCCGGGATTCCGCCGCGGTTCGCTTTGCTTCTGCCGCCGTATGCCGCAGGATCACCCAGCATCCCAGCAGCAGCGCACATAGAGAGGCATATTGATCGACGGTAATGCCAAGATAAGCCGGCGGGTTCTCGTGTAACCGGTCGATCCCCAATCGAAACAGGCCGTACGGGATTAGAAAGAGGCCCAGATAGGGAGCCGAGGGCCTTCGGCCGCCGAGGGCGAGAAATGCGCCAACGA
>OMOG01000301.1:4123-15252 GCA_900290305.1 Candidatus Sulfopaludibacter sp. SbA4 | reverse complement strand
CCGGGTAGCGTACGGCCAACCAATTCGAGGACCGGATTCCAGGATGATCGTGTGCCAGGGCGCAGCCCGCCCGGCCGAAGGCCAGCCCGATCGGGAAGCGAGACGCCGCCAGATTCATGTACTGCCACCGCTCTTTGGAAGCGATTCGGCGCCAGAAGAAAAATGCCGCGGCGCCCACCAGTCCTCCCCCGATCCCTCCGAAAGAGGAGATCCCCATGTAGTGGCAACCTGCGCCGGCAGCCAACTCCGGCTGATGGTAAGTATACGCGTACTTGAACAGCACCGCGCCGGGAATTGCAAAGATGAGCATCCAGACGCAAAGATCGCTGGCGATCTTCGGATCGATGCCCGTGTTGTTGGCGCGGAACACGATTGCCAGATACGTGACAACGATTCCGGCCGCAACGAGCAAACTGAATGGCGCGAGGTGCAGGGCCCCAAGCGACAACGGCGGAATGGTGACGTAGGGTATCACGATGAGCGCAAGGGAATCAGGGGACCGACACCGATCCCACAGCTTGCCAGTTGGAATTAAGCGCGTTGTTGCGTGCGGCCAGGAAGAAGATCTGGTTGCCCGCGAAGCTCTGGTTGAAGGTCATTGCGAGCGTGAGCGTCAGAGTGTTTCCGCTGCCGGAGACCGAGCTTCCGGCGCCCGAGATGGAGCACTGGCTGTTGCTCACCGTGCCCGCGCCCGGCAGCACCATCCCCGAGTAGGGACCGCCGGCATCTCCCGCATCGTCCACCAGCAGAAGCGAATTCGAGGATGGCACGAATGCCAGGTAGCAGCCATGCCGGCCATCGATTGCGCCGTTGATCAGGATGTTGGCCACCGCGATATCCTGCCAGCCGTTGGTATCGGTGAACGTGAAAGCATATGTGGTTGGACCCAGGCTGTTGGTTCGCGCCGGGCTCATCGCGCTCACCGATGGACCCGAAGGCGCGGCGCCCGGCACTCCCCAAGTGCCCAGCGCCTGCCAGCCGGAATTCGCCGACGACTTGTCTCCCGCCGAAGTGTACACCACCTGGTTCCCCCCAAAGCTGGCGCTGAACGCAATCGCGAGCGTGAGCGTCAGCGTGTTGCCGCTGCCCACGACCGAGCTTCCAGCGCCGCTGATGGTGCATTGTCCGTTACTGACCGTGCCAGAGCCGGGCAGCACCAGCCCCTGGTACGGGCCGCCCGCATCGCCCGCATCGTCCACCAAATAAACCGAACCGGAAGTCGCGCCCGAGGGAACGAAGGCCACATAACAGGCGTGCCGCCCGTCGAGCGCGTTGTTGATAAGGACATCCACGACGGAAAGATTCTGATACCCGCCGGTGTCGGAGAACGTGAAGGTGAAGGTCTGGTTCGCCGCGCCGCCGAAGCCGGGGCTGGTGGAACCGGCCGCGGGAACCGCCGGGCCTGTGGAAGTGACGTTGGTCAGGACGGCAAGATAATCGGATGCGGTGGATGTGAACGAGGCAACGATGGCGGCATCCACTTTGCCATCGCCATTGAAGTCCGCGGCGACCACGGAGGTCGTGGAAGGCCCGACTGATAGAACCACCTCCGGCTGGAACGTGCCGTCGCCGTTCCCCACCATGTACGAGGTCACGGTATTTTCCCCGCAGCACCCCGTGAGGATCAGGTCGGGCTTACCGTCGTTATTGAAGTCGGCCACGGCCAGCGGGCCCCCCGCGGTGGTGGGGAGAAACGACGGTGCGCCGAATGTGCCGTTCCCGGCGCCCAGAAAGACCGCTACCTCGGCGGTAGCGGTGATCAGAGATCCGGTCAGCACCACGACGTCCGGCTTGCCGTCCCCGTTTAAGTCGGTGATGTACGCCTTTGAAGGCAGGTCGCCGGCGTTGATGAGAACGGGCTGCTGGAAGGTACCGTCACCTTTGCCCAACAGGATCGAGATGCCGGCGCCAGATTGTGTATTCCCAGAGCTGTCGAACGTGGATCCGTTGACCACCACCATGTCGAGCTTGCCGTCGCCATTGAGGTCCGCAAGCCTGGCGTCCACCGGATTCGGGAACCCACCGATCGTCTTTGGATCTTGAAACGTGCCGTTCCCGTTTCCCAGCATGACGGTGACAACGTTGGCCGGACTGCCGGTCACACTGGAAGCGGTCACCAGGTCCAGTTTTCCGTCGCCGTTGAGGTCTCCGGCGTCCACCGAGTAACTCGGACTTCCCGTCGAAATGCTCACTGGCGTTTGGAACGTGCCGTTGCCGTTCCCGGCTGCGAACCAAACAGAGTTGGATGATCCTGCAGCCACGACCAGGTCCGGTTTACCGTCGCCGTTGAAATCCTTGGCCACGATTCCGTAGCCGCCATCGCCAACGGTGGCGGCAGCCTGAAATCCCCCGCCGCTCTGCCCCAACAGCACCTGCGTCGACCCATCCGGCGCGGTCACCGCAACATCCGGCCGCCCGTCTCCGTTGAAGTCCGCCGAGACCGTGGCTGAAGTGTAAGTACCCGCCGCCACCGAGAAGGCACGTGGTCCATAAAAAGTGCCATCGCCGTTTCCGAAGAGAACGGAAAGCTCATCATTGTCGTCTACCGTAGGAGTCAGCGCGTCAGGGTGTCCAGCGCCGATCACAATATCGGGGTTCCCATCCCAGTCGACATCGCTGACCAGAACCGAATTGGCGAGAGAGCTCAGCAGGTAGCGGACGGAAGTTGGAAACGTTCCATCGCCTGCGCCGAACAGCACCTGGGCGGTTTGGCTGTTGTAGTCCACCACCACGATGTCCATCTTGCCGTCTTTGTTGAAGTCGGCAATCGCCGGTGAGGAATTGCCAGCCAACGCCACGGCGGGCAACGGGCGGAACGTGCCATCGCCGTTCCCCAACAAGACGGCCAGCTTGTCAGTGTAGGTTACTACCGCGAGATCCTGTCTGGAGTCGCCGTTCAAATCGGCGGCGGCAACTGAGTATGCCTGCGGCACCGAGATGGTGGCTCCGGTGCGGAACGTTCCATCGCCATTTCCCAGCAAGACCACGACGGTGCCGGCCGACACATCGACGGCGGCGATATCCAACTTGCCATCGCCATTGAAATCTTGCACCGTGCCTTGCGCAGGCGATCCTCCGGCTGCGTAGTTTACGGCTGGCTTGAAGGTGCCGTCGCCGTTATTGATGAGGACCGAAACACTGCCCGGCGCCGTTAACGTTCCGTCGTTGTAGTAAGATCCGGCGTTGAAGACCACGATATCGCGTTTGCTATCGCCGTTCAGGTCGGCGGCCAGCACGGTCCACGGATTGGACCCTGTAGGGTAAACTTTGGGGGTCCAGGCGGAGTAATCCGCGTTGCTTAACCCCACATTCACCACGCTTGTCGTGGTGCTCTGGGAAGGACTGATAAAATCCAGAGTGCCGGCGCCAGTCAGGTCGGCCACCCAGGGGATGTTGGAAGCTGCGCCGAGCTGGTTGTCGCCGCCCGGCCGCCATCCCGGAGGTACCCGAAGGGGCCGTTGCGGATATCCGGTGCACGCCACGAAAGCGCCAAGAAAATTTGGCGTTGTGCCGAATAATGAAAAGGGCCCCGTATTCTGATAGAGGCGTTGGGTGTAGGATCCATCGATTTGACGGGTGATCCCTCCGGCATAACTTGGCGGGCTAGCGGGGTCGACCAGCACATCGACGGGCAGGAGAAAGCTGACTGGGGGACATGGGGGCTGGGAGGCGACCCTGGTGGTTAGTTCCGGCACCGGCCCCACGCGCAACTTAGCATCTTTGACGCAATGGTCGTTGCAGCCGCCGGTTCCCCAGTGATACCCCTTTGAGCACTGTGTGCTCTGTTGGCCCATCAGCAAGACGCATGCCGCCGCGATTAGAATTGCGCCGAGACCTTTGCGAACCGCCTCGAGAGTCTGGGTTCGACGATGACAGCCCGAATTCATGAACGTTCCTCCTGGATGCGGGCTGCGCCCGCGAGCGGCGGCCGGGATTGCGTGGCCGACCGCTTGGTTTCCGCCGACCCGGTGTCTTGGAGAATGGCCCAACACCCCAGCAGCACCGCACACGCCGACGCATAGTGGTCGATGGTGATGCCGAGGTGGGCCGGCGGATTCTCATGCAACCGGTCGATCCCAAATCGAAACAACCCGTACGGGATTAGAAAAAGGCCCAAATAAGGAGCCGAGGGCCTTCGGCCGCCGAGGGCGACAAAAGCGCCAACGACAAGAATCAGGAACATCAATTCCAGTAGACCGAGATCGTAGCGCGCGCCCTCCGGATAGCGTACTGCCAGCCAATTTGCCGACCGGATCCCCGGGTGATCGTGTGCCAGGGCGCAGCCCGCCCGGCCGAAGGCCAGCCCAATCGGGAAGCGAGATGCTACCAGATTCATGTACTGCCAGCGCTCTTTGGAAGCGATTCGACGCCAGAAGAAGAATGCCGCGGCGCCCACCAGCCCTCCGCCGATCCCTCCGAAGGAGGAGATCCCCATGTAGTGGCAACCTGTGCCTGTAGCTAACTCCGGCTGATGGTAAACATACACGTACTTGAACAGCACCGCGCCGGGAACCGCAAAGAGAAGCATCCAGACGCAAAGATCGCTGGCAACCTTCGGATCGATGCCAGTGTTATTAGCGCGGAACACGATTGCCAGGTACGTGACAACGATGCCGGCTGCGACCAGCAAACTGAATGGCGCGAGGTGCAGCGGCCCAAGCGACAACGGCGGAATGGTGACGTAAGGTATCACGTGGAGTACGGGGAAATCATCGGCATCACCGAAGCCGCATTCTCGGCACCGCAGAGGTGGCCGTCACCGCCGGGCAGCCCCGATCAAACGTGTCGATCATGGCTGTATCAGCCCTCCCGGCAAGAAGGCCGAACAGGACCAGGGCGGCGTTTCCGGGAGCGAATCGGAACATCGTATCTCCTCCGGTCCTCTATTGTTGTCCCCACATGGTCTAAAATGTCCTTAGATAATTCTGAAATTTTCTGAAATGGGCCCTTTTTGAGCACCACGGCACGCAGAATCATGGGTGAACCGGTACGGAAGTACCAGTTCGACGGATTCGAGCTCTTCCCGATCCAGCGCGCGCTGTTGCGCGATGGTGTCCGCGTGCTGCTCACCGGCAAGCCCATCGACACCCTGCTGCTGCTGGTGGAACGCGCCGGCGAGACGGTCTCCAAAGACGATCTTCTGGCGCTGGTGTGGAACGGCGCGGCCATCGAGGAGAATAATCTCTCGCAGAGCGTTTCCGCCCTCCGCAGGGCGCTGGGCGAAAAGCGCGGCGAAAACCGGTACATCGTGACAGATAGCGGGCGGGGGTATCGCTTCGTTGCATCGGTGGAGCGGGTGATGGAGAGGGATGGCGGGGCACTGCTCACGAGCCAGGCGATGCCGGAATCAACAGGAAACAGTGTATTTGACGCGGAGGCGCGGAGCACGCGGGGGAAGACGCGGAGAGAACCAAGGTCAAAACCTGAGAGCACGGAGCAAGCGGAGGGCGCGGAGAGGGATAGATTCTGGGCAGGCGGTCGCGGGTCGGAACGGCCTGGGCGGTCGCAGAGGGTCTTCGCGGTGGCCGGGGTACTGGCGGTACTGCTGGCCGGCAGCGCCTGGCTCACGCTGCGCCGGCCTGCGCCGAACGCCTCCGCCCGCCGCTCCGTGGCGGTGCTGCGCATCCGCGATTTATCGAAGACCTCCTCGGAGGCGTGGTTGCAGACGGCGCTGACCGAGATGCTGACTTCCGAGTTGGCCGCGGGCGGAAAGCTGCGGGCCATTCCGGCAGAAGACGTAGCTCGCTGGCGTACCGATTTGGGGGTGGCCGCGGAAGACGGACGCCTGGGCGATCTGTTGCATTCGGCGCTGCGGAACCTGGGAGCGGACACGATGGTGCTGGGTTCGTACGTGGTCACGGGAACGTGCCCGGATTGCCGCGTGCGCGTCGACCTGGGAGTGATGAATGCGCGCAGCGGCGAACGCCTCGGCACGGTGATCGAGGAAGGGTCGGCGGCGGACCTCCTCGATCTCACCGGCCGTTTGGGCCGCGGGCTGCGCGGCGAATTCGGCGTCACCGCGGAAATCGCGGCCTCGCCCCGCTGGCCCGCCTCCAGCGCGATGCGCGAATATGCCGAGGGATTGAAGGCCCTGCGCGGCGGCGATCCGCTTGCGGCGCGCGACCACCTGGAGGCTGCGGCCGCCGCGGACCAGGGGAATGCGCTGATCCACGCCGCGCTGGCCGACGCCTGGACCGCGCTGGGGTACGGCACCCGCGCCAACGAGGAGAACCGGCGCGCTTACGAGCTGGCGGGCTCGCTCGATCGGCTGGGCCAACTCGGCATCGAAGCCCGGTATCGCGGCAGCATGCAGCAGTGGGACCGCGCCGGCGAAGTGTACAAGGCCATCTTCCAGCTCTTCCCCGACAGCCTGGATGACGGGCTGAACCTGGCGCGCGCCCAGATGCTTGGCAATCACATCGCCGATGACCGGACCACGTTGCGCGCACTCCGCAAGCTTCCGGCGGCGGCAGGAAACGATCCGCGCATCGATCTGGCCGAGGCTGCGGCGGCCGGCATTGAGAACGATTATCCGCGCACGCGCGACCTGGCGCATCGGGCGGCGGAGGAGGCCCAGGCGCGCGGCGCGCGATATCTTTTCGCCCGCGCGCGGCTGCTCGAGGGCGGGGCGATGCAGACCCTGGCCGATGCGGGTTATGCCGCCGTTCAGGACGAGGCACGCGGCGTTTGCGAGCAGATTGGAGACCGCGATTGCGTGAGCAAGGCCTGGCGCATCCGCGGCAACGAGCGGTATTACAAGGGCGATTTTCCGGCCGCGCAAGAGGCCTATTCGAAGGGCGTCGCGATCGCCAGGGAAATCGGCAACCGTGGGGAGCTGGCGAACCTGCTGGAGGGCTTCGCAGTGGTCGCAAGGGCCAATCGGGATTGGGCGCAAACGGAGAAGGATTTGCTCGAGGCCGTCTCTCTGCGCGAGGAGACGGGATTCAATCCGAGCGAAGTGGAGACGCAACTTGGGGAACTGTATCTCCGGATGGGGCGCCTTCCAGAGGCTGAGAAGGTGCTGGGCGCCGCACATGAGGCGGCCGAGCGTGCCGGTGCGCGCGAAGACCTGGGCGAGGTCTTTCGCTTGCAGGCGCGAATGGCGCAGGCAAAGGGCCAGCTTGATCGCGCCAGCGAGCTCAGCGACCATGCCGTGGCGGAGTTGCGCGGCACCGGGGCCCAAACCTCGCTCATTCTGGCGCTTGCCGAATCGAGCAGCGTGGCCACCGCTCGCGGAGATTTGGCCAAGGCCGAACGGGATTTGACGGAAGCCGGCGCGGGAGCATTCCCCGAAGTCGACGGCGCGGTGCACCTGGCCCGCGCGGAGCTGTGGGAGGCGAGCGGACGGCTGCAGGACGCCGCGGCCGAGGCGCAGAGGGCGGCGGCATCCTGGGACAAAGCTCACGAGGATGAGCAGGCTGCGCGGGCATCGCTGATCGCGGCGGATGCGCTTGAGATGTTGCATCGGGACGAGCAGGCACTCGCCCAATGCCGCGAAGGCGGGGCGCGGGCGGCGCAAAGCCCAAATCTGGTTGTGGTCACACTCGCCCGGCTGTGCGAGTGGCGGCTCTCGGCGGCTTCCTGGGTACCGTGGTCAGACTTGAAGAGCCCGGAGGTGGCGCTCGGGTCCGCCTATGCGGAAGCAATGCGCGCGAAGCGGACCGGGGCGGCAGATGCGCGGCGGCTCTTCGCAGAACTGGCCCGGCAAGCCGCAGCGNNCATCGACGAACAAGACCATGCCGAGGTAAACCAGGCCGGCTATCCCGATCGCCAGGTCCCAGATGGCCCTCTTGTTGGTGCTGCTGGCATTCATGAGGACGCTCCGCGGCGGCACGCCGTGATTTCCTTGGCCAGCCGCGCAGGGTCCTGGGAACCGATCAGGACTTTTCCGCCGTCCTGCAATTCGAGCTCGACGCCGCGATTTCCGCGTGCAATGTAAGCCTGGCCGCGCCGGCCGGAGCGGATTCCGTAGCCGCCGAAGTCGCGGATCGGGTCGTACTCGACGGGTTTGGCGGCGCGCACCTGGTCGAGCGAAATCCTTCGTCTGCGCCACAGGCCGCGAAGCCCGACGGCAATCTCCGCCGGCCGCAGGTCAGTCACCAGGCGTACGGTGATGAGCCGTACATACACCAACAGGCTCAGGACGCTCAGGAAAACGAGGCCGCCGTCCGATACGGGTGGAGTCCCGAAAGGGTGGTGCCAGACCATTTGGCGGATCGCGATAAAGGTCAGCCCGGCCGGCGGCATGGCCAACACCACCATGGCATGCCATTGGCGGAAGGCCTGTTCTTCGTGGAATAGGAGCGGCGCGCGTTTTCCCATACGGCGCCTACTTTAGCGCAACGCTCCGATAGTGTATTGCAGGGTGGCGTACTGACTCTGGTAGTCGTATTTCGCATTGAGGTTTTCGATGGCCGCCTCGGTCACGTTCAACAGGGACTGAGTGAGTTCCACGATGTTGGAAAGCCTGAGGTCGTAGCGGCCTTGCGCCAGTTGCTGCGCGAGGTTGGCCTGGCGCAACAGTTGGGCGGTGACGTCGAGACGCTGGTAAGCTACGGTGGAACTGGCCCACGCCGTCCGCACGTCGCGCACAATCGATTCCACCTCGTTCCGCAGCCGCTGGTCGGCCTCCAGCGCCCGGTAGTGCGCCTCTTGCCGCCGCGCCTTGAAGAGTCCTCCATTCAAGATCGGGATCTCCACATTCACCGCGATACCTTCGTATTCGTGAGGAGTCACTCGGGGCAGCGACAACTGGGCGATGTATGGCAAAGCGCCTCCGACGCCCACGAGGCTGGCGGTGGGATAGGACAGATCCTTCTCGGCACGCTCGAACCGGTAGGCGGCGTCGCGGCTCAGTTGCAGGCTGGCCAGCTCCGGCCGGCCGGTGAGTGCCTGCGCCACCAGGTCTTCCGGATTGGGCGGAGGGCTGGGCGGAAGGGGCTCGTCTTCAAGTTGATACGTCGCCGCCTGCTGGGAGCCGAGTGAGCGGGTCAGCTCGGCGTAAGCCCCCTGCACCTGGTCCTCCGCCTGGAGCAGCAGCAACTTCGCTTGTGACAGATTCACGTCCACGAAGCTGACGTCCAATTCCGCGCGAAGCCCGTTCTTGTAGAGCGCGGTGATCTGGTCCACCAGCAACTGGCGCGCGGCCACGGTCTGCTGCGCCACCTTCACCAGCGCCTCCGCGCGCAAGGTTCCGAAGTAGGCCTGGTTGACGCGCACCAGGACGTCGTACTTAGTCGCTTGAACCGTCTGTTCCGCGGCGCCGGCCTGCAGGCGCGAGGTGGCGACCAGGTTGGGCGTGCGTCCGGAATCGGTGATCAACTGGCTGAGTGTGATGCCCTGGCCGAGGCGGTTGAAGAGGCTGGGGTCGGTCAGGAAACCCGCTCCGATGCGTGCCCTTGGATTGGCCTGCGAGCCGGTAACATCGCCGGACAGAGCGGGGTAATACGCCGCCTTGGTTTCGTCGATCCGCTGGTTCATGGCGGAGACCTCGTGTTGCGCCGCCTGCACCTGTGGATGATTCTGCAATGCCAGCGCCTCGGCATCGTGCAGGTTGAGCTTTACGGTTGCCGCCGGCTGGGCCAGAATGTATCCAGCGGTACTCAGTACGTAGAACAGAGTGATGGGAAATTGTCTCATATGCTCTCCGGGATTGCTCATACTTGGGGACTCACAGTGGTCCGCCTGTTTCGGTACACGAGCAAGTAAGCTGCCGGAACGATGAATACCGTGAGCAGCACGGAAGAGGTCAGCCCTCCGATGATCGCGCGGGCCATGGGAGTGTACTGTTCACCGCCCTCGCCCAGCTTCATGGCCATGGGAGTCATCCCGATAATGGTTGCCAGCGAAGTCATGAGGATCGGCCGCAGGCGCACCCTGCACGCGGTAACCACCGCGTCGATAACGGACAAGCCCTGCTCTTCCAACTTGTGCGCGAAGTCCACGATCAGAATACTGTTGGAATCGGCGATGCCGATCAACATGAGCACTCCCATCAGCGACATGACGTTGAGGGTGGTATGGGTCAGCGGCAAAATGATGAGCACTCCCACGAATCCCATGGGAATCGCCAGCATGATCAGAAACGGATCGATGAAGGAGCGGAACTGCGCGATCAGAATCAAGAACAACAGGATGAACGATATGCCGAAACCCAGTGCGAAGCTCGTAAAAGACGCATCCATGCCTTCCACCATTCCGCGGAGGTTCACGCGGATATTGGAAGCCAGCTTCGCGTTCGCTATGGTCTGTTCGATGGCGGTCTTCAGCTTGCCCAGATCCTCACCGACCGGGGTGACATAAATGTCGACCACGCGCTGAATCTGGTAGTGATCGATTTCCGTGGGGGATTGGAGGTTCTCGAGCTTCACGACGGAATCGAGTGTAGTGGGCTCACTCAGATTCGGCGCTCGCAGCGGAATCTGTTTCAGATCTACTAAGTTGTGGATGGCGGCCCGGCCGTTCTCGGCGTACTGAACGGACAGAAAGTAGTCGTTGCCGGTCTTGTAGTCTACCCAATAGTTGGGGGCGATCATGGTGTTGGAGTTCAAAGCCGTGATGACATTGTCCACGATGTCCTTTTGCGAAAGCCCCAACTGGCCGGCGTGCACCCGATCGACATTCAGACGGATGGCCGGGTAATTCATGTCCTGCGGAATGTAAATCTGGCCGACTCCAGGGAGCTGCCGGATGCGGCGGGCAAGATCCTGGGCCACGTTGTAGGTGGTGGTCAGGTCGCGAGTGTTGACTTGAACGTCAATCGGCGCCGGCATGCCCGAATTGAGAATTGCATCCACCATCGAGCCGCTCTGGAAGAATGCGCGGACATCGGGAAACCTGGCCGTCAATTCGTTCTTGACACGGTCCATGTAGACCAGGCTGCTGATCGCATGACCCTCTTTCAGGGCTGCCTGAATGGTCGCCGTGTACTGTCCGGCGTTGGTGGTATAGAGCGAAGAGAAATCGTTGACTACTCCGATATTCGAAACGATCATCTCGAGATCCGAGGGAGGAACCACCTGCCGGATCAGGTCCTCGATCCTGGCCACGTACTGGTCCGTCACTTCGATGCGGCTTCCCGTGGGCACTTTGACGTTGAGGGTGAATTGTCCCGCGTCGGTTTGCGGGAA